>NZ_JAPMIW010000001.1:293811-335452 GCF_033088395.1 Sporosarcina sp. GW1-11
TCTGTAAAGCGATCATACTTCCCTAAAAACAGTCCCGGTTCAGCTAGACGAAAACGATAGATCGACTGCTTGACATCACCGACCATGAACAAATTGCCGCCTGCCTCATCGCCTTGTTTGATCACTTGTAAAATGGCTTCCTGCAGGAAATTCGTGTCTTGGTATTCATCCACAAGTACTTCTGCAAAACGACTTTGATAATCTTTCGCGATATCTGAAGGCACCCTCTCGCCATCTTGTTCTGTCGATAAAATCTGTAGCGCATAATGCTCCAAATCCGAGAAGTCTACGAGACCTCGCTCTTCCTTCAACGCTTGATAACGCGCGGAGAAGTCCTCGACTAAGCCGACCAATGTATGCATCAGTGGAGCCATCAAGCGAATCTCTTCAAGCAATCTCGCAGGTGTACGGGTAAAATACGTTTCTTTCAATGTGTTAATAATCTTTTTAACTGAATCACGCATCGCCTTGCCACGTTTGGCCAATTCTTCGTCGCACGAATCTTTTTTAATCGTTCCTGCCTTGACCCATTTCAATGTAGCAAAATAAGCATACGCATCTTCCCAACGACCATCGACAACATGTGCCAATGCACCGTCAATCCATGCTTCATCAGCTTTTGCCGTGTCTAGCAGTGGTAACGGGCCTTCATTCATTTCCGCTATGCGCTGTAAATCAAGCGCTACTGTTTTCGCTTCTTCCAACGTATGACGAATCGCTAATTTCAACGGTCCGATAAATGATAAGCCATCAATCGTCGCATCCTCACCAATTTCATACTGCTCGGGAATTAGTTTCAACCACTGCGCAGGATTCGGATGAACACGCGAATAGTCATAAAGCTTATCAATCAACGTCTCAATCGCCTGATCATTACGGTCTGCAGTAAAACTATCACTTAAACGATAAATCGCTTCAGGATTCTCTTGGCTATAACTATCTTCCAGCACTAAAGCGATCGTATCATCACGTAAAATAGCTGCTTCTGTTGGATCTGCTATTCGGAATCCTGGATCTATATCTAAAACATACGAATACTGCCGCACAACTTGCAGACAAAATGAGTGCAACGACGAAATCTGCGCTTTATTCAGCAAATTGAGTTGCCTGCGCAAATGAACGGAAGAAGGATCATTGACAATCGCTTCTTCAAGCGCACTAGCCATGCGATGGCGCATTTCAGCCGCTGCCGCATTCGTAAAGGTCACGACAAGGAGCTGATCGACATCTATCGGATGTTCCGTATTCAATACTTTTTCAATCATCCGTGTAATGAGGACTTTCGTTTTTCCTGACCCTGCTGCAGCAGAGACCAAAATATCTTTACCTGACGCATGAATCGCCCGCCATTGTTCATCCGTGAAGGTCTCATGCGCCGGTTTATCGGGAATTCGCATCTGGATCTATCTCCTTCCGCATCTTTTCTAATGATTCTTCTGGCTTCAACGCCGCATAGTTTCGTGTAGGTTGTGTTGCGTCCGTCTGGTCAAACTGGCAAATCGATTGATACGAGCAAAACGTACATGGCATATGTTCTTTCAAACGATACGGATAGACGCGCGTATCCCCTGACAACATACCGTCCCCAGCCTGCTGATGCCGTTTACGTACGAATGAACGCATCATATTCAAATCTTCCGGCGGCACTACTTTTGAAGTCGAATAAAACGTACCATCTTTTTTCAAGCGTGCCGGAATGATCAATGATTCGCTTTCTAGCTGTTCATCCATCCCAAGCGCGACCTCTGCATCCTCGATAATATAGCCTTGCATTTTATACGACTTCAGCAACTCTTTCTCCACAGCATCTTCGGACAATTCCTTCGTCAAACGCAACATCGGATTATGAACATACATATAGAGCACGCCCGCTGGATCCGCATAAACACCAAGCCAATCTTCCGCATGTTCAAGCGCAACGTCTAAATACGTCAACATTTGCAACGACAGACCGTAATACACTTCCGTTAAATCAA
Organism: Sporosarcina sp. GW1-11; assembly: GCF_033088395.1. Taxonomy (NCBI): domain Bacteria; kingdom Bacillati; phylum Bacillota; class Bacilli; order Caryophanales; family Caryophanaceae; genus Sporosarcina; species Sporosarcina sp. GW1-11. The sequence continues at coordinate 295,788 of NZ_JAPMIW010000001.1, forward strand.
GCGCACGGGCAGATGATTTATAATCAACGACACGTAAAAACGTTTGATTATCTTTCTTCATCGTATCGACTCGATCAATGCGTCCCCTAATATGCATTTGTTGACCATTCTTCAAATGAATTTCTAGCGGTGCAATCTCTTCATTTGGACCAAAACCCGCTTCAATCGCAATAGGCGTAAAACGTGAATTCCGCGCTTGTGACTGTAATGCTCGAATCGTCCGCTGAATAATTTGCATCAACTTACGCTGGATATATGCATAGCGTTGACTCGACAGTAAAATTCGATGGAAAAATCTTGGTGCCAACGCATCAATCGCTTCCCGTCCAAGTTGCCAACATTGTTCTTTCGTTAGCGCCGCCCAAGATAGTCCTTGACGCATCACTTCATCCGATACCCACTTCAACGCTGCGTGGAATAAATCCCCGATATCTGGCGCTTCTAATTGAAATTCAGTACGCTCTTGTAGTCCTAGCCCATACGTCGTAAAGTGCTGGAATGGACAACTATAATATGATTCAATACGCGACACACTCGTCGTGAATGAAGAACCGTATAGTCCTATCGTAAGATCCGCATCAAGCCTCTCTGTTTTCTGACGTTTTAGCGCTGGTTGCACGATAGATTGAATAATGGACGACCATAGGGGATCTTCTTTATAATACGCAAGTACCGCCTGCCATTCCGGTGCAATTTCATCTTGTGAGTTCGCTTGACGCATCACACGCACAGCGTAGGATAGTGCCACTTCCGGATGCTCAATATATGCCATTTTATCTTCTGCTTCTGGCAATTCCGTTGGCTCAATAACCGCTAACTCTAGCGGTATACCTGATGAAATTTGCTGTAGTCTCGGTATATAAAGCGATGGAATAAGCGCTTTACCTTCTTCGTCGGCGATCGGATAACTAACAATCAAACGCTCACTCGCCCCTGTAAACGCACGATACGCCATATACGACTCGCGCATTAGCTGCATTTTAGAAGTAGGAGCGAGGGTGATACCTAGTTCACTGAACAGTTCTCGATCCCCGTCAGACAGTAGACCTTCACGATCATTGCGGAGCGGTAACACCCCTTCATTGGCGCCGAGTACGAATACCGCTTCGACGTCCATTGAATTAAATAGTTCAACTGTCGTCACTGTCACTTGATCAAGCGAAGGTGGAATCAATTTGAACTCTAGTGTATCAAAACCTTCATCCAAAATTTTAATCGTTTCCGTGACGGGTAGTTTCTTGTCACCAAACATGAGCACGAACTGATCGAGTACATTGATCCAACTATTCCATGCTTGTTCATGTTCAGCGGCTGCTTGCAATCGATTTTCCCGTTGCTCATCTTGTTGTAGCTTAACCATTTTGTCGTAGATGTGTAGCGACTCCATCGTAAAGAACAACGCTTCCGCCACATCACGTCCAGTTTCGGCCTCTTTCAACTTCTCTTGCAACTGGTTAATCGGTCCACGTATCAAATCACGCGTTTCTGCAAACTCTGCCTGTGTCGCAAGCTCTTCATCGGTTTGAACAGTACGAACCATCTCTAACCCCCGGTATCTGCTAACCTTCCATCTTTCTTCATCCAACCAACGATTTCTGCCATGAATTCCTTTCGCAAGAACGAAATTCTCTAATCGATCCGCTCGCTCACGCCACATCCGCCGATCTTCATTCACGGGGAAAAACAAATCGGTCTTGACCGCACGGAATACCGCCTCATACGACCAATCTGTCCGAACCGCCTCAAGCATTGAACGTGCAAACTCAATTAACGGATGATGTAGCATCGGTTTCTTCTGACTGATAAAAACCGGAATATCATATTTTGAAAACGTCGTCCGTATCAATTCATCATAAACGTCAGGCTGTCGATAAAGCACTGCCATCCCGCGATACCGTTTACCTTCGCGCATCATCTTTCGAATCGAACGCGCCACCGCATGGACTTCCGCCCGACGATTGGTCGCTTCGATTAGGTGGATATGACCATCCGCCTCTCTCGATTGTGGGGGATAGCGATCAAACTGCGCTTCTAAATGAATTAACTCGTCATTCGCAAAGCGTTGCATCTCCGTTAAATGCACTCGTTCTTCACTAGCAACTGATTCATTGTGTGCGATTTGTTGAAGTGTTACGTATTGTTGCTCCGCTGTATAAAATAATTCATGTTCGCCACTTCGGATCTGATCTTCCATCGGCAGCACAACCGTCACACGCTTCGTATATTTCATCAGTTGCGTAATAATAGTATATTCTTGCGTCGTGAAATCCCCGAAACCATCTATGTAAACAGAGGCCTCTTGTAGCCACTCGGAATGTTCTATTTGCTCAGCCAACGCATTCAGCTGACCTTCGCTATCCATATATGTCGTACCGAGTCTTTCTTCAATCTTCGCAAGCAGCAGCCCTAGATCATGCGCTTTATCTCTTAAAAGCCGTGGCGCTTGTTGATCTTCAAGTAAACTCGTAACTGCGGCGAATGACTGCTGATCGATACAATATTTGCTGAACTCTTTCATAATGTCACTAATCTGCTCAGCAAATCCGTGTTTTGAAGCGGCTTGGCGGAACAGTTTAAATGAATCTTTATTCTCTTCTAGCACACTACGCACAAGCATGCGATAACCAAAGCTATCTACTTCTTCCCGCGTAATGCCCCCCACTTCTTGCAGCACGCGCCAGGCCAGTCGTTTAAATGTCAACACCTGCGCCCGAATCATGCCCGTCAGTCCACACTTCGCGGATAGGCTATACTCCATCGAATAAGACAACTGATCCGGCACAATGACAATAATCGGAGCCCCTATCGGCCGCTCCTTCAGCTCCTCCGCAATTTCCCGCTCAATAAAAGTCGTCTTCCCCGTTCCAGAACGACCCGTAACAAAACGTAACGACATCAACCTCTCCCCCTTTGAACAAGATATACCTTATAAAACTACCCAGGCGTGTGATCTCGGATTTTCGCTTCGATCTTAGTTTTTAATTACAAGAAATTAGGTGTGTGTGCTAGACACGTCAAGATATTTCTGTGTGTAGAGAAGTAATTCATCACTCTACTCACTTCGGCGCTGGCGGATGGCTTCCGCAATAAGCCAGATAGGAAGAGCGCCTATCTGGCTTATCGCTCCGCCTACCGCTTGTAAGGCGCCTACGTTTAGTGAAGAAAAGTAATAAGGCTAGTCCTATGAAGTTCATAAGTAATTGAGTGATTTCTAGACACTTTTTTATGCTTCTGTATGCGTGATGTAGTCATCATTGAACTCACTTCGGCGCTAGCGGATGGCTCCCACAATAAGCCAGATAGGAAGAGCACCTATCTGTCTTATTGCTCCGCCTACCGCTTGTAAGGCGCCTACGTTTTTTGTGTAGTATTAGTTAGCAAGTACATTGAAGTCAAAAAGTGAAATCCAGTAAGTTCCAAAGCCTACCAAAACTATACTGTACTCACTAGCGGAGGCACAACTGCGGGGTCAGCCGAAGCCATGAGACAACTAGCGCGAGACCTTCGCTTGTTGGCTCATGGCGGGAGGCAATCCCCCACGTGCCGAAGCGGTGACAGAAAGGTGATCTTTACTATCTTCAGTACCCGAAAAGTTAGTAAGGGATTCAGTAAGTTCTAGACACTTCAATCCTCTTCTTTATAAAGTGAAGTAATTCATCATTGTACACACTGCGGCGCTTGCGGATGGCTCCCGCAATAAGCCAGATAGGAAGAGCACCTATCCGTCTTATTGCTCCGCCTACCGCTTGTAAGGCACCTTCGTTTGGTGAGGGAAAGTAAGTAGCATAGTATTTTAAAGTCTAAAAGCGAATTTACTATGTACCAAAGACTACTCAAACAGCTTTGTGCTCAAAAAGCGGAGGCACAACTGCGGGGTCGGCCGAAGCTAGGAGACAACTAGCGCCTTTTGCTTGTTGGCTCCTGGCGGGAGGCAATCCCCCACGTGCCGAAGCGATGATAGAAAGCTGACCTTTACTACCTTAAGTATCAAAAAAGAGTCGTGCAACGATCCAACACAAAATGGTTTTACCCAGTAACAAAGCCTACTAACACTATTCTGTACTCACTAGCGGAGGCACAACTGCGGGGTAGGCCGAAGCCATGAGACAACTAGCACGACCTTCGCTTGTTGGCTCATGGCGGGAGGCAATCCCCCACGTGCCGTAGCGATGATAGAAAGCTGACCTTCACAAACATAAGTATCGGAAAAGAGTCGTGGAACGATCCAACACAAAATGGCTTTACCCAGTAACAAAGACTACTAACACTACACTGTACTCACTAGCGTAGGCACAACTGCGGGGTCAGCCGAAGCTAGGAGACAACTAGCGCGACTTTCGCTTGTTGGCTCCTGGCGGGAGGCAATCCCCCACGTGCCGTAGCGATGATAGAAAGCTGACCCACACTATTCAGCACCGCAAAAAATCGAGCAACGACACAAAAAATCCTGCCCACTCTTTCTTCCATTGTACCGAAAGAAAAGAGAGACAGGAAACGTTTGCATTCATTATTTTTTATCCGACTCATGAAGACTAGAAAAACTTTTGAAATCAGCCTCCACCTTCCGAGTCAGCCTACGTTCAAACCACTTACCAACCAACCACAACAAGAAAATCACAACAAACATAAGCAACGTACGAATCGGCTTCGTAAACAACGCCCGAATATCATACCCAATAAACGTAATCATCATAATCATCACAAGCTTCCCAAGCATCAACGCAAATAAATAATTCTTCTTATTCATATTCGACAGCCCCGCCACCAAATTCACTAGCGCTGAAGGAGTGAACGGAAAACAGATCAAAATAAACAACGGACCAAAACCATTGCGCTCTATCCAATGAATCAATTGCTGCACGCGTACAGGTCGAGTTAGAAACGTGAAGAAGCGATTATCACCATACTTACGAATAAGCAAGAACACCGCATACGAGCCCGCCACCGTTCCTACCCATGACAAGACAAAACCGTACCAAAAACCGAACGCAAGAGCATTCGCAATGACGAATACGACGAGTGGCAAGAAAGGGAGAAATGCCTCTAAAAACGGAGGAAGAAGCCCGATAAAAAAGCCTAGATCCTCATACTGATTAGCCAAGTCCTCAACTTTATTAACCGACAGCCATTCATTCATCGCAAACACCCTCACCGTTTAAAATTATGTAGATAAATTCTTATGTAAATTCAATGATGTACGTTAATATACCACTTATTATAGTATAATAGCAGACAGATTCTGATAGAAAGATGGGCTGCTTAGTGAATACAACCTTTTCTCAAGGCCTGAAAGCAGGTTCAAGCATTGCAATTGGCTATTTTCCTGTCGCTTTAACATTCGGCCTACTTGCCAAAACGACTGGTCTGTCCATACTTGAAGCAACAGCTATGAGCCTGTTTGTTTACGCAGGCGCCGCACAATATATGGCACTTAGCTTACTAGCTACTGGCGTCGCACCTTGGCTCATTGTCATGAATACATTTATTGTCAATATCCGTCATTTCCTAATGACCGCTTCATTGAGTGAAAAAGTGGAACCGGCGCCAAAGTGGATGAAAGCCATCTACGCGTTCGGCGTGACCGATGAAACGTTCTCGGTGCTCGCAACCCAGAAGAACCGCAAAATAACGACCGCTTTCGCATTCGGTGTTGCGTTAATCGCTTATAGTAGCTGGGTCATCTTTACTGCCGTTGGACATGTGATCGGTGCCAACTTGCCTCATTTTTTACAGAAAGCAATGTCCGTTGCGCTCTATGCGATGTTTATCGGACTTCTCGTTCCGTCGATGAAAGGCAACCGGAAAGTCGTCCTACTAGCAGCAATTGGGGCAGCTATTCATTGTGCTTTGTACTACTCGAATCTATTGTCTACAGGTTGGTCGATTCTCGTCGCAACGCTCGGTTCAGCTATTCTAGTTGAAATTCTTTATATGAAAAGTAAAAAGAATGTTGATCACTGGTCTGCACAAAAGGAGGCGAAAAACTAATGGGTGCTTCCTATTGGTGGATGTTGCTAGGCATGGCGATTGCTACATACTTGCCTAGAATGATCCCTTTGACGTTTCTTGACGGAAAAGAGTTGCCGCCGATTGTTAGCGGTGTTTTGCGCAACATTCCGTACGCAGTGCTCGGTGCGTTAATATTCCCTGCCATTTTACATATTCAAGAAGATATGTTATTCGGAGTCATCGGTACCGTAGTAGCATTCTCGCTCGCTTTCATCGGACTCGATGTGATGTTCGTCGTGATTGGAACAATTGCAGCACTTGCTGTCTATAGTTTGTTTTAAGTTCTCTTACCATTATTATCCCCGACACGTATGTAATTAAAACAGCAAAAAAATTTGAATTAGAAAAGCGGTTTTCAAAGAGCTATCTTCTTTGAGAACCGCTTTTTTCATTCCTCCATCTGATGCGCCCGCGCGTTTTTCATCATGCGCGATGCATACCAGAAACCAACTGTCAGTGACACAGCATCTGCTACGTAAAGTAGCCAATTATGCGTATAACCTGCGTAAACAGACGCCGCAATCAAAGCCAGGGTGAGAATGAGACCTACTATGTGATGAAACGTAACGCGAGTAAAAAATATAACCAACAATCCAGGGAGCACTATCGCAAGCATAAGCTTCGTTTCAAAATCATGCATATACGCTCTCTCCTTTTAACGCACCGTAAGCATACCTAAACGGAAATGGTCATGTCGGAACAACACTTGTTGCTTCAAACGTACCTCTCCATCGCGGCCAATGACTTGCAATCGGCAATGTGCAGCATTTACTTGAATGGCATCATATAATTCATCTTCATTGTGAATCGTAATTCCATTCACAGATTTTATCAGATCACCAGGAATGATACCCATTTTTTCCGCTGGGGAATCTTTTAATACTGCAACAACGAAAATACCTTCTGTTTGCGGTACGAGTAATACGGATTTCTTTTGCTCTGTTAGCGGGATCAATATAGACAATAGTAGACGGCACAAGACGCCTGCAAGTAACGCAGTCCATCCTAGAACCGGCATCCAAATTGCCCCAATCCCTACAGCCGTTACTACAATACCAAGCCAAGTGATCGCTTTCCCCATTTTAGGGAACAACACATCAGGGAATGTAGATCGAACCATTTGTTAAAATCCAATTACTAAAGGAATCGGTACGAACGAAAACGACTCCGCGCCTAACGTGAACTGTGGCCAGAACGGTGCAAATTCGGAAACCATATGGCCCGGCACTAAAAGAACGACAGGAACAATCCAAAGTAATTTAGATTGATAGATCGCCCCGCGCATCCCACGTTGCGTAGGTACAAGTAATGGAGAAGCATAACGCGCCGCATAGCGACGAATCAATGAGCCTTCTGTAATTAAGAACAGCCCCGCTATAATCGGTACCGTGATTGCTATTGTACCGAAAAAGTCTAGATCTTCTTGTACAAACCAGCTGCCTACAGAAAAGTCCCCTGCCCATCGATCGAGTGCCACGAGTGCGAAAAATGCAATTGCCGCATAATAAATAGGCGATGCCAGCTTATAGGAAAACGATACGATTACAAGTATCATGACGATTGATAGAATAATAATCCAATTAAAATCGACAATTAATCCTACACCTGCAATAATAATAGACAAAACCAGTCCGTGTAACCATGCAGAAGAAATGCTGTGTTTCATTTCTGAGGAACCGTTCTTAATGCTGATTTTGAAGTCTTTTCGCTCTTGTTTTACACGTTTGGAACCGAGCATAAACGCAGCCAGTATAGCTAACAACCACACTGGGTTTAGAAAAAAGTAAAGTAATGCATCTTTAATATTGAGTAGTAGTTCGCTAGACATCATCTGTCACCTTTCTCGCTTGTCTAAACAGCTCTTTTCCCCATTGTACAAAAAAAGCAGAGAAATAGCGAGAGTGTTCTCCACGAACTGCAAACTTTCGAGATTCATAGAAAAAACGCACCTCATAGAGATGCGCTTTGGCTGTAAATAAAATGAAATGGAAAGTAGGTATAATACCGTTACTCTGCGTTCCAGGCGGACGCGTTCGGGAGGACCCGCGGTGAGCCGACCTTCGCTTCGCCCTTTGGTCGTCTCTCCTGTCGGACTGATCCTCCCCGAGTCGCCGCCTTGCACTCCGATTCACTGGTTTACTTTTCTGAAGTTAGTAAGTGGATAGTTCAGCTTTTCATTTAAAATTAATAAGTAAAGAACATACATTAAGTCACTAAATCACTATATTGATTTCTCAAAGTTTTTATATTCTAGCTATAGGATTGGAGCGTAAGAGGGGATGGAAGCGACACATGTGCTACGCTCCCTGGAAAGCGTCCCCCACTGAAGCGAGAGCCGTTGCGAAGTACGGCTTTTGCGAGTAAAAGCGTAGCGTTAGGAGCACATCTTTGAAATAAATCCCGGACTACTCACTAAGTGGTTTTACTCCGTCAACTCATTCACTAAATAATCCACGGCCATTCGCAACTGCTTGTCGTTCTTGTCGTCTGCTCGGTACTCCTCTGCTGCTTTCTTTAAATCAGCGAAGAACACTCGATCCATCGTGTGGTTCTCTGCTAGTTGGCGGTCCGCACGGTAGGAGTGTACTGCGTTCGCGGTATCTTTGTCAAAATAGCCATCTACTCTGCCCGGACGGTAATCAAAAGCCTTTAGCATCCGCTGTGCATAGGCAATTTGGTCATTGAAATGACCTTCTGAAAGCGTGTCTGTCACCATTTGCAAGTGCTCGGTGAATAGTACGCTTTGTTTCACATTAATATCTGCCTCGACCCCTTTGCCGTGAATCCATTTCTCTTTCGGTGTCAGCCATTTATTTGTCGATAACTTCAATTCGCCACCATTGGATAACTCCATCGTTTCTTGCACAGTACCTTTACCGAAACTCGTAGTTCCGATGATTGCACCACGCCTCAGATCTTTGATAGCTGCGCTTAGCACTTCACTAGCAGAGGCACTTCCTACGTCTTGTAAGACAACAATCGGAATTTTCTTCAAGCGCTCATTGAACTCCAAACTCTCGGACTTCTCTGTTACGAGTGGCGTTAAATTCCCTTGCGCATCTTGCATCACAACAAATGCGCGATCTTCTTCCAATAAACTACTAGAAATTTCAGAGACAGCCATTAGATAGCCTCCTGGATTTCCACGCACATCGATGATAATTGCTTGAACCCCTTTTTTCATGATGTCGGACGTTGCTTTCTGCCATTCTTTTGCTGTTTCTTCACCAAACATCGTTAGTGCTATGTATCCTAATTTAGCACCTCGTTCTTCAAAAAACTGTTGCGACACGGATTGCACGGGAATATGATCTCGAACAATTGTATATTCCATATGCTTATCTGCTTCCGGTCGGAAAATCGTTACTTTCACTTCCGTTCCTTTTTTACCGCGAATACGAGTTACTACTTCTTGAAGCGTCTCGTTACCCAACCTCTCCCCGTCAACCCTAACAATTTCATCATACGGTTGTAAACCGGCTTTTTCTGCCGGTCCTCCTTTAATGGGAGCGACGATAATATACTTGCCGTTCGTTCTTGTCACTTCTGCGCCAATCCCGACACGAGATCCCGCGAGTGATTCACGATGTGCTGCCGCTTCTGCTTCAGTCAAATAACTTGAATACGGATCGCCAATCGTATCCGTCATCCCACGCAATGCACCTTCAATCAGTATGTCCTTTTGAACTGGATATACCGCCTTCTCCTGAATCGCCTCATACACTTCATCTAGCACTGGCATTGTACTGATTGCTTGTGTCTGTTTTGACTCTGACTTACCGCAACCATTCAATCCAATAGCAGCTGCAATCAGCAACATTATAACTACTAAAAAAAGCCTGCCCTTACGCATTCATTCCCTCCTCCTCTCTTCACTATATGAAGAAAGACAAGAAGTTACGACACGAGAACAGACTCTTTTATCAGTCCATGGAATCTATTAATTCATTCAATGTTTTTTCATCTAACGGTCCAATGATCTTTTGTGCAATGCGCCCCTGCGTATCAATCATATACGTAGTAGGCATAGAGAATACACCATACAATTGCGTCACTTCTGCTGTTTCATCTAACGGAATTGGAAAGCTTAATTCATAAGAGTCAACAAAGTTCTCTACTTCACTGACACCTAATTTCTCTGATTGGGTTACATTCACTGCGATCAGTTCCACTTGATCTTCATCGGTCAATTTCGAATAAAAACTTTCCATATGCGGCATTTCTGCTTTACACGGCGGACACCATGTCGCCCAGAAGTTCAAAATCACTTTTTTACCTTTTAACTCTGATAGCGTAACGGTTTCACCAGCAAGCGTCGTTAGCGTGAAGTCAGGGGCTTGTGCATATTGTTCCAATCCCTCTTCCTGCGCCTCTGCTACATCCGTTTGACTCAATGTAGTAGCCGAAGTATCTATAGACTCTGGTTTATCTAGTGAATTCTGTACCATCAAGAAAATTAGCGTACCGATAACTAACGTACTAATAATATAGCCGATCATTCTTTTACTCACTGCACATCTTCCTTTCTACTTATCGGACGTGCTGACACACGCTCTATTCCCCATAGTAGCAAACCGATTAAAATCGTTGTGATAAACGTTGTAAGTAAAAAGCCACCTGACTGAAAAGCCGACACCATAAAATGAACCGCAATCCAAATACCTGCTAATTCACTAACTGTATTGACGTTCTTTCGATAACTCCAAAACGCTAAAATGGACAACAGGAAAAACATCGTAATCGTAACCACTTTAACAAACAGATTGTCTTCGTTAAGTAATGCCATGACCATTTGATATACGGTCTGCCAACTGAGTAGTGCGAGCAACAACGACCATTGATCGATGCGTTGCCACTTCTGTCGATAGGCTTGCCAAAGCGTATGCAGCCCTACTAAACTTAGGGCCAACAGCCACCCTACTGTCCCTCCATGAAAGTATAGTATGGACAATGGGTAGTGTAGTACAGTTGAAAAGTCCGTCAAAATCACGGAAAGTTTCCAAATAATAATTACATTAAAAAATACATTGCCTATACGTTCCCCATACGTCTTGCCAAAATAATAGCGAATGACTAGGTAGGTTATGGCGAAACCAACAATGAACGCAATCCATGATGAAGGCACTGTAATCGAACCAATAGGATAATACTGCATCGCCAAGCACTCCTTCCTATTAGTAGGCATATGAAAACCTGCCAGTTTATAGGCAGGTTTTCTTCATACTATATTAAAATCCAACGTAATGCAAAGGGTTGACTGCGCTTGGACCGGTTGCCGAGAAGTTACCGACATGTACTTCAAAGTGTAAATGCGGTCCTGTGGATAATCCTGTACTACCTACGGCACCGATTAATTCACCTTTACCGACATGAGCACCTGAGCTTGTACCAATAGTGGATAAATGAGCATATACGGTTGTTAATATCTGTCCTTTAACAGAATGTGTAATCATAATGATATTACCAAACCCACTCATGTTTCCCGCATACGATACGACGCCATCCCCTGCCGCTACAACTGGAGTTCCCATAGGCGCGCTAATATCTATACCGCGGTGTTGTCTTTTCACTTTAGTGATTGGGTGCGTACGCAAACCAAATCCTGAACTATACTTCCCTTTTGTAGGCGTCGTCCAAAACCCACTAGATATAACAGGAAGTTCGCTTGCTGGTATCGACATGTCTTCTGATAACGCTAGCTTCCTTGCTTGTTCTTTTCTAGCTATTTCTGCTAGACGTTCCTGTTCAGCTACAATCTTCGCCTCTAATTTTTTACTTATCTTGATCGCATCATCATATTCTTCTTCTAAGCTCGTTTTTTCTCCTGATAGCTTTTCTTGCTCTTCTTCAAGATTTCGTACGAGCTCTCTCTTTTCTAACTTTTTCTCTACTAGTTCGTCTTTCATTGCTTGGATTTTGAGTTTACGTTGTTCTTGTTCTGCCAACTTCTGCTCGACTAACGCTTTCTCTTCTTCCAATTTCGCCATATCTGCTTCTTGCTGTTCTAAAATCTTACGGTCCGCATCCATCAGCGTAGTAACTGCCGAGAAACGGTCTATAAAATCAGAAAAACTATTTGCTCCAAGCAGTACATCGATATAGCTAACTTTTCCACCCTTTACCTGCATGACACGGATGCGCTCACGTAATACTTCATCACGCTCCGCGATTCGGTCTTCCAATTCTTTGATAGATTCTTGTAGTACATTAATCTCTCTTTTTGTCTCATTCATTTCGGCAATAATACGATCCATATTCGCATTAGTCTCTTCTATCTTCTCATTCAGTAATTTTACCTGTTTGATCAGTTGATCGGCTTTAGATCGCTTTGCTTCAATTTGAATTTCTTTTTGCTGAATAGTGGAATTCAAACTGTTCTTCTTATTTTCTGCCGCTTTTTTCTCGTTTTGTAGATCTTTCAAGTTATTTGCAGAAGTTCCTGAACTACCAACTACCGTCGTCAATAGACAGACCGCAAGAACGCTTGAAATGATCCGGCATCGCTTTTTCAAATTCCAGTTCTCCCTTCCGTACCCAATTCTCTTACACTCTTAAGAACTTTCTAACAGACATAAAACTCCCCCATACACCGATGAACACTGCAATGAAAATTAGCAAAAAGTTCAACTGAAACAGGAATGGTGACGGGTCTAGCAATTTAAATAATTGATTTTGCAATTTATCATCCCATACAGAGTATAGTCGCGCATATGACGTAGTAATTACTACCATCGGGACAATCGCACCTAGTATTCCAAGCCATACGCCTTCAAGCATAAAAGGGATACGCACAAAATTGTCTGTTGCCCCTACGAGTTTCATAATATCGATTTCTGTCCGCCTAGCGACGATAGTTAATCGAATAGTATTAGATATAAGGAACATCGCAGTAAACAGTAAAGCCAAGATCAATGTTAGTCCTACATTTCGTCCGACTTTTAGAACTTTGAATAGCTTTTCTACTTTTCCCTCTCCATACTCCACGTCATATATATACTCATACGTACTGATTTCTTTCGCAATAGTTGCTGTTTCTTGCGGATTTGAAGCTTTCACATACAATGCGTCACCGAGCGGATTGCTCTGTTTATGAAGCGCTAGCTCATCTCCAAAAGATTCAATCATTTTCTCAAGTTCCTGATCACGGGTGAAATACGTTACTTCTTCCACTCCCGGGGTCTTTTTCACTCGTTTCAGCAGTTCTTGGACCTGGACGCGATTCGCATCTGGTTCGGCAACTACTTTTATTTCCACGTCATTTTCGATATTATCTGCTAGCTGATTCAAGTTCATCATAATGATGAAAAACACACCAATCAGCAATAAAGTGACAGTCACTGCACTAACAGAAGCAAAGGTCATCCAGCCATTGCGACTGAGACTTTTAAAGCTTTCCCGCAAATGACGTCTAAACGTTCTATATTTCATTGCGGTACTCTCCTTCATACTCATCTCTTGTGATTAGACCGCCTTCGATTTGAATCACTCGATGCTTTTGTGTATCGACTATCTCTCTATTATGCGTAGCCATGACAATCGTCGTACCTTGTGCATTAATGCGCTCAAAAATCTTCATAATTTCCCATGAAGTTTCGGGATCCAAATTTCCTGTCGGCTCATCCGCAATAACTAACTTCGGTGAGTTGACGATTGAACGAGCAATCGATACACGTTGCTGCTCTCCGCCCGAGAGTTCATTTGGAAACATTCTCATTTTATTTGTGAGTCCAACCAACTTCAAAACGTCTGTCACTTTTTGTCGAATCACACTAGGAGCTTCTTCAATTACTTCTAGTGCATACGCTACATTCTCATAAACAGTAAGCTTAGGCAGTAATTTAAAATCCTGGAAGACTACGCCAATCTGTCTTCTAAAGTATGGTATATCTTTACTACGTATTTTTGATAGTTCCGTGCCATTAATAAAAATCAATCCACTTGTCGGAACTTCTTCACGATACATCATTTTAATAAAAGTTGATTTACCCGCGCCACTCGGGCCAACGACATAAACAAATTCCCCTTTTGAAATCTCAACATGGATTCCGTTAGAGGCTACAACGCCATTTGGGTACTTTTTGTATACATTTTTCATCACAATCATACATTATAACCACCTGAACTATGTTTTTCTCACATATTCGCCTTTCTAATTATAGCATGATTCAGCATAGCTAGTATTACAGTTATGTATCAAATAATCTCTGCAAGCGATTTAGCAACTATCCATTCCAAACCGCTATATAGACAAATAGACCGCCCTTAAGGAATCCTTAAGGGCGGTCTAGTATTACAATCTTATTTCTTTTCAGCTAACCAAGCAGCTACTGCATCCGCTTCTTCGCCTTTAATGATACCAGGAGGCATAGAACCTTTACCATTTACGATTACGTCATGGATTTCATCCTGTGAAAGAGTCCCACCGATTTTATCAAGTGCAGGTCCCATTCCACCTTCTAAGTTGCCACCGTGACAAGACACACAGCTTTGCTGTACAATCGCTTCGGCATCTACAGTAGTAGTTGCCGCACCATTATCTTTCGTAGCGTCATCAGCTGGAGCAGATGACTCTTTATCACCGCCACAAGCACCAAGTACTAATGCTGCACCGAAAAGTGTAGCCAAAAGTTGTTTCTTCATGTAATATCCTCCCTTTTACGTAATATTTCCTAACAGTAGTTAGTATACCAAAAAAACACCGTTTCATGGCAAATAGAATTGACAAGTTTGCAAACTGTAAAATCCTATCTTTGATACGGCTTATCTTGCATAGTGTACATTCTATAGTATTAACCAAAACAGCTTAATTCAAACATTAATTTTTACTTAGTGTGTAAAAGCATTTTCCTAACGTTTCCTTACTTAAGTTCAAAATTAACTGAATTATTTGAGTTAGTTAGGTTATAATCCAGGATTTAATGCAAAGATGTGTTTCCAACGCTACGCTTATGTACGCAAAAGCCGTTCTACGTTACAGCTTTTGCTTCAATCCTATAGTTTGATGATAATTACTTCTAGACGCCATTGTAGTTATCAAGTTGCTTTGTTTTGTTTTTTTAGATTCAAGTTCAAATGAAAATACTAAGTAATTAGCCAAGCCTTCACTTACTATCTTCAAAAAGAAACACTAGTGAAACGTAGCGCAAGGCGGCGACTCAGGGAGGATCAAGCCCGACAGGAGAGACAACCAGGGGAGAGAAGCGACCGGTTGGCTCACCGCGGGCCCTCCTGAACGCGTCCGCCTGGAGCGCAGTGAAACGGTATCATCCCCACTCCTACTTAGATTCCACAATTCAAAAAGGACAGCACAAGGCTGTCCTTTTGAGTTAAGAAATTCGTGAACGTAAGTACGCGTTGATAAATGGATCGAGTTCGCCATCCATAACTGAGCTAACGTTTCCTGTTTCTTCATTTGTTCGGTGGTCTTTCACCATAGAATATGGATGGAAGACGTATGAGCGAATTTGACTACCCCAACCGATTTCTTTTTGCTCACCACGTATATCCGCGAGTCGTGCTTCTTCTTCTTCGACGCGAATTTGATAAATCTTCGCTTTTAATAAATTCATCGCACGTTCCCGGTTTTTAATCTGTGAACGCTCCGTTTGACACGTAACGATTGCACCTGTTGGAATATGCGTCATCCGAACAGCAGAATCTGTCGTGTTAACGTGCTGTCCACCTGCACCACTTGAACGATACGTATCGATTTTAATATCTTCTGTTTTAAGATCTATTTCTATATCGCCATCAAATTCGGGCATCACTTCAATAGATGAGAAGGAAGTGTGACGTCTACCCGAAGAGTCAAATGGTGAAATTCGCACTAAACGGTGAACGCCTTTCTCTGCTTTCAAATAACCATACGCATTATGGCCTTTGATGCTGAGTGTTACAGATTTAACACCCGCTTCGTCACCTGCTTGGTAGTCGAGCGTTTCAACTTTAAAGCCATGGTGTTCAGCCCAACGTGTGTACATACGAAGCAACATAGATGCCCAGTCTTGGGATTCCGTTCCGCCTGCGCCTGAATGTATTTCTAATACCGCATTATTTTTGTCGAATTCATCGCTCAAAAGCATTTGTAGATCGAATTTATCCATTCGTCCTTTAAACTCTTTTAATTCAGAAACGAGTTCTTCTTGTAATTCTTCATCTGCCTCTTCACGAAGTAGTTCAAGCGTCATTTCTAGATTTTCTTGTTCCTCATTCAACTCGTTATATTCGCCGACAATATCTTTTAGTGCATTGGACTGTGCGATTACTTTCTGCGCAGCATCTTGGTCATCCCAAAATCCTGGTTCAAGCATCATTTCATCCAATTCTTGCATGCTAGCCTCTTTGTTTTCTAAGTCAAAGAGACCCCCTAAAGTCCGCTAATTTCTTAGCTGTTTTGTCGAGCTCGTTCCGAACTTCGGATAATTCCATCATAATATTTTCCTCCTGAGTGGTTGTTTCTCGTTATGCTTTGCCGTGGCAATTTTTATACTTTTTCCCGCTGCCACATGGACAAGGTTCGTTACGGCCAATATTGACCGTACGTCGAATCGGCTTTTTACGTACCGCTTCTCCATCTTCTTTCGGGTTGTTCGCTTGCCCTTTCGCCACTTCTTCACGTTCCAAGTTATTACGGATTTCTGCCTTCATCACATACTTCGTCGCATCATTTTCAATGGACATCAGCATATCTTCAAACATCGTAAATCCTTCTGCTTGGTATTCACGTAGCGGATCGTTCTGTCCATATGCACGTAAATGAATCCCGTTACGCAGTTGATCCATCGCATCGATGTGATCCATCCACTTTGTATCAATCGCACGCAACAGGACGACTTTCTCAAATTCACGCATACGTTCTTCGGACATTTCTTGTTCTTTTTCATTATAGCGTGCAATGACCATTTCGTGTATAAATGATTGCAATTCTTCTGGAGTTTTTTCTTCTAACTCCGCAATTGTCACCGAATCTTCCGGTAGTAAATTAGCTTCTAAGTAATCTTTTAACCCTTTAGCATGAACCGTATTGTCCTCCGTGTGAATAGCAACTACGCGCTCAATTACCGAATCAAGCATTCCTTCAAGTACAGGACGAATGTTTTCGGAACCTAATACATCATTACGTTCTTTATAAATCACTTCACGTTGTTGACGTAGTACATCATCGTACTGCAACAAACGTTTACGTGAATCAAAGTTATTACCTTCTACTCGCTTCTGAGCAGACTCCACAGAACGTGAGACCATTTTCGATTGAATCGGTGTCTCGTCATCCATTCCAAGTTTCGTCATCATAGACTTCATTTGCTCCGAACCGAAACGACGCATCAACTCATCTTCCAATGAAAGGTAAAACTGCGTAATTCCCGGGTCCCCTTGACGTCCAGAACGACCACGAAGCTGATTATCGATACGTCTAGACTCATGGCGCTCTGTACCAATTACAGCAAGACCACCAACATCTTGAATATGATCTCCAAGCTTAATGTCCGTACCACGTCCCGCCATATTCGTAGCGATTGTTACGGCACCTTTTTTACCAGCATCTAAAATAATTTCAGCTTCACGCTCATGGTTCTTCGCATTCAAGACGTTATGCGGAATACCATACTTTTTCAAGTATGCAGAAATAATTTCCGAAGTCTCGATTGCAACCGTACCGACTAAAACTGGTTGCCCCTTTTCATGACGCGCTTTAATATCTTCAGCGACTGCTTTGTACTTGCCATCCATTGAAGCGTAGATTAAATCAGGACGGTCATCACGTGCAATCGGTTTGTTCGTTGGAATCGCAATAACGTTCATATTGTAAATATTACGGAATTCTTCTTCTTCGGTCTTCGCTGTACCCGTCATACCGGCCAGTTTTTCATACATACGGAAATAGTTCTGGAACGTGATCGTCGCTAACGTCATCGACTCATTCTGAACTTCGAGACCTTCCTTCGCTTCAATCGCTTGGTGTAATCCGTCACTATAGCGACGTCCTTTCATCAAACGTCCAGTGAAGGAGTCAACGATAACGACTTCGCCTTCTTCTACTACATAGTCTACGTCATTATGCATACTAACATGCGCCTTCAACGACTGATTAATCGCATGGTTGAGTGTAACGTGTTGCAGATCAAATAAGTTATCGATACTGAACGCTTTCTCAGCCGCTTCAATACCAGACTCAGTCAATACAACACCTTTAGTCGACTCTTCAAATGAATAGTCTTCATCTTTTTTTAGCGTAATAACGAAACGATTCGCCAGGCGGTATAGCTCTTGGGCTTTAGCAGCTTGACCTGAAATAATGAGCGGTGTACGTGCTTCATCGACTAAAATGGAGTCCACTTCGTCAATAACAGCATAATGGAGCGGACGCTGAACTTTATGTTCATTGTAGAGCACCATGTTATCGCGCAAATAATCGAAGCCAAGTTCGTTATTCGTACTATATGTTATATCTGCTTCATAAGCTTCACGCTTTTCTTCCTTGCTTAAGCTATTTAAGTTTAAGCCAACCTTCATACCTAGGAACTCATATAATTTGCCCATCTCTTCTGCGTCACGACTAGCCAAGTATTCGTTGACTGTTACGACGTGTACGCCTTTTGACGTCAACGCATTCAAATAAACAGCGAGTGTTGAAGTTAACGTCTTCCCCTCACCAGTCTTCATCTCTGCGATATTACCTTCGTTTAGTGCAGCGGCACCCATAATTTGTACGCGGAATGGATAAAGTCCAAGCGCACGTCGAGCGGCTTCACGAACGACCGCAAATGCTTCCACTTGCAAATCTTCTATCGTTTGCCCTTCTTGATAACGCGCTTTAAACTCTACTGTCTTCTCGGCCAACTGTTCGTCTGACAACTTTTCCATGTCACCAGCTAACATTTCTACCTGGTCGGCAATTTTTTCGAGACGTTTCAAGTCACGTTTGTTCGGATCAAACATTTTATTCAGTACACCAAGCATTTAGGTCACTTCCTTATAACATCATCAATCAGCAGGAACTACCTGCTAGTTGTATTATTTCCATCAAACGTTAAACGTTTATCTTCAATCGTATACAATTTTGAGTCACATTTCATTTTAACATTGTAAAAAGCTAGGCGCAAATGGTAGGGATTTTAGTTCTTGCCCTATATTGGAGGTGGGAAGTATACCATTTCGCTGCGTTCCAGGCGGACGCGTGTCTTACGGGCCCGCGGTGAGCCAAGCGAACAGCGAAGGGTTCGCTTTGCCTTAATTTCTGCGGTCTTTGCAGAAATTAAGGCAACTGTGCTCCTAACGCTTCGCTTTTACTCGCAAAAGCCGTTCTTCGTGACGGCTTTCGCTATGCTCCTTTGGTTGTCTCTCCTGTCGGGCTAATCCTCCCAGAGTCGCCGCCTTGCACTTCGCTTCACTAGTGTTTAGTCCCGAAGTTGGCGAACGTAATGTTCAGCTTATGAGTTTGTCTTTTCGTTTGAACTTAAATAATTAAAGAAACAACATAAAGTCACTTACTTTTTACAATGAATCTTTAAACTACTTGTAGTATCTCTGTAGGATTGAAGCGAAAGAAGAGGCAACTCCTGGATTAGCGTGAGTCTGAGACCCTAGACTGAGCAAGTGCCGTTGTGAAGTACGGCTCTCGTAAAAGCGAAGCGGTGGAAGCACATCTTTGCATAAAATCCCGGACCACACACAAACCAACCAGCCCTCAAAAATCAAAAACCAAGCCCTAATTTTCTGGGCTTGGTTTATTACGTTTGATTTAGTTAGTTTCGATTAGGCCGTATTTGCCATCTTTGCGCTTGTAAACGATGTGTGTGCCCTCAGACTCTGCATCCGTAAAGATGAAGAAGTTGTGGCCTAGCATGTTCATTTGAAGGATGGCTTCTTCTTGATCCATTGGCTTCAAGTCGAATTGTTTTGTACGTACTACGTTGAACTCGTTTTCATCCTCAAGCAGCTCTTGCGCATTGTTGTTGTTATCTTCAACAGATGCGAAAAATGCCGCTACGCCTTCGCGTTCGCGGGACTTACGATTGACACGTGTTTTATATTTACGAATTTGTCGCTCTAGCTTGTCGACGATCAAGTCAACTGCTGCATACATATCGTTGTGACGCTCTTCTGCACGTAGAGTCAAATTCTTCATTGGAATCGTTACTTCCACTTTCGTTTGCTTATCACTGTACACTTTTAAGTTTACATGAGCTATCGCATTTGTACTTTCAGTGAAATAACGCTCTAGTTTATCAATTTTCTTCTCAACATATTCTCTAATTGCTGGAGTAACCTCGACGTTTTCACCGCGAATATTAAAATCTAACATATGAACTCCTCCTTTATTTACACCTTCACTACTATACTTCTTCATAGTACCCTTAAATACCTTCATGAAACGTAAGAAATTTGCCGAAACTTCGCATTGTTATAGTAATTTATTGTTTTTCCTTCATCAGACGCGCATAATGCTTCAGTTCTTCAATAATAATTTCTTCTACTTGTTGCCCTTCATTGAAATCAAAGCCATACTGAAACCCTTGATCCAACGTTGTTTTCCATGCTACATTACCTAGAACTTCGAAGGGGTACTCGTGAATTTTGAACTCCAGTTGCAAGGCAAGCTTTTCAGATCGTACCGGCAAATCAAATAGTGTAAAAAATTTCACACCACCTGTACTAATATCTAAAATCTCACATAGCCCTTCATTCGACAATTTCTTTTCTTCATTAGTCAATTGAATTCGGAAGGTTGCTGGAAGATGCGGATCAAATGAATATCTAAAGTAGTCGTGCCTATTATATCGCATAATCATTCCCCTTCTATAAAATTCTAGTATGTAAAAAACCAGAAGAGTTATACTCTCTTCCGGTTGCTATTTCTTTGTATCGTAATACGCACCGTCTTGCATCATGTTCCCATACGGATTTGTATAACTAGTAATGTGTTCTTTTTTTGATTGAGATTGTGTAATATTTGCGCGAATCGCTTTCATGAAGCGGGCAAGATTCGACTGCACTTCTTTTTCAATCGTCATCAACTCTTGTCCCGCTTCTTTCTCAGCAGCTGTAAATGGTTGAGCAATTTGCGATTGTAATTTATCACGGTCGTCCAAAATTTTTTCGATTTGCTCAATTACTTCCTCACGCTTCGTTTCTTCCACTTCATTCGTCAACGCAATCAATTGAAGGGAACGTTCGCGCCATACAGTCATAGCAGGGCGTATCATATCTCACTCACATTCGCGAATTGTTTGGTACGATTCATTTGAATAACTTGTTTCCATGTATCACGAAATTCTGTAATGATTGCTGCTGCTTCATCAAACATCGCTGGATCATTCTTAATATTTCCGTCAATCAGGCGACTGTTAACAAACTCATACAGCACCAACATATTCTCTGAAACAGGATAAGATGTATCTAGTGTCAACATTAATTCAGTCACGATGGCTTGCGCTTTTTGAATTGCAATATTTTTTTCTTCAATATTACCTTCCCCTAACGCCTTTTTCCCTTGCTGAATAAACTTCAGGCAACCGTTATATAACATCAACGTCAATTCGCCTGGTGAAGATGTTGTCACTGCGTTATTTTGATATTTCTCATAAGGATTATTAGTAACCATTTATGTCATACTCCTTTTCCCGAAAAAGTTTCGTTACATTCCGCCGCCAAGTGAACTCATTAACTGCGCCGATTGAGCATTTGCACGGTTAATTGCAGTCTCCATCGCATTAAACTGTTTCCAGTAGCGATTTTCCATCATTGACAGCTTTCTTTCAAACCGTTCAATTTGTTGGTCCATACTTTTTAGCGAACGACCTAGCGCGAAAGTGTCATTGATAGATGTTGAACTACCCGCTTTTTCTGAGATCTTTTTCTGTGCATCTTGTAATTCCTTACGATATGCATGTGCAATGCCCGAGTTTTCCGGATTGTCTTTGTCATTGCGCCCAATAAGATCGTAGACAGCATTTGGATTTTCCGCAATTTTCTCACGAAGCTTGTCTTCATTGATTGTCAGTTTCCCATTGTCCAAATAGTTTTTCGTAGTTTCAATACCTAAATCTTTCAGGCTGATTTTAATCGCATTACCATCTTTATCCGTAGTATCAACGGCTTTTGACATAATGCTACGAAGATTCGACAGCATGGTAGAAATTGCTGGATCATTTCGCATCGTACCGCTCTTTGCTTTTTCCTCCCACAGCTCGATTTCTTTTTCTTTCATCTCTGCCTTCTGTTCATCGGAAAGCGGGTGGAAAGCTTTAAACGTTTTTTCTTTAATCTTACTATTTAGCTGTTCTATCATCTCATTGTAATCATTGACAAACTGCGTAACTGAATCAACAATTTTATCTACATTTGTAGAAGAACTGAATGTTACAGGAGCAGTCGTTACTGCTTTTAATGATACTTCAAAACCATTGATAGTGAATGTATTGGATGAACGCGTCGTTTCGAGTCCGTTAAATATAAACTCTGCGTCTTCTCCAGAAGATGATTTTGCAGTATTTGGTACAGTTTTATCTAACTTTAAATCTTGCATCAGCGTACCCGTGCTTGTGATCTCAATTTCTCCAAGTCCACTATTTTTAGCACTCATCGCAATTTTTCCAGTTGCTGAATCATAAAATGCGCTGACACCCGTTTTTTCATTGATCTGGCCTAAGACAGAATCGAGCGTATCTGTTGCCTTAATAGTAATTTCTACTGCATCTCTTCCAGGTGCTTTTATCGTCAATTTCTGATCGTCATCAGTAGTGAAGATCCCTAACTCTTTAAGCGATTTTGTCTTCGCTTCTGTATCCGTAATTTTTTCTGCAGGATCACCGTGCGTTAGTTCTCCGCCTTGTAGCGTAGCTTGTTTTGCAAGTTTTTTAATTTCAAGCGTGCCCGAAAAGTCATTTGCGGATGTCTTAGACGTGATACTCGCCGCTTTCTCATCGGAAACTGTTACGTTTTTCTGTAAGTACGTCCCCTGCTTCATCACCGTATCAAACAGCTTATCACTTGATTTTCGTAAGTCGCGGTTTGTGGAACGATAATCATCCAACATCCACTGTGTATATTGTTTTTTTTGCGTAATTTTATCAAGCGGCAATCGATGCGCTTTCATCATATCTCTAATGATTGACTCTGTATCAATACCGGATGCTATTCCACCGATTCTCATTATACCTCACACCTTTTTCAAATTTTATGATCTACCAATAATCCGATGAAGTCTTTCATCGCTGCATGCATATCCAACAGTTTCTTCGGTGGGATTTCCCGCACCACTTCATCTGTTTTGGAATCCACGATCGTAACGTAGTATTCATTGAGCTTATCATGATATTTAAAGCGTAGCTGAACGTTGACGCTTTCCAAAAAGTTGTTCATCCCTTCAGTTAACTTCTTAGCTTCCATTTTCGTAAGTTCATGTTGTTCGTCTGCTGAAGGTTGTTGCACCGATTCTTTGACTGGTTGCACTTCAACTACTACCCTTTCGTTTGAAATGGGCGCACTATCGTAAGTTGCATTCACTGGTTGTGGCCCAGATCCACTGCCAATTCGGCTAACCATAATGGAACCCCCTGTCTCCAAGAACATTCGTTATGTATAATATCGGATGAAAATCACCGTTGTTAAGTATACTCAAGAAATTCTCATCCTATCTGTTGGTTCTTGACTTTTGATAGCGAACGTTACACAAAACCTATTTATCGGTTCATAGTATTTCAAAGATTAAAACAATAGCTGTTTAAGAAAGTTTCCCGCTCAACTAGTCAAATGTAGTGTATTATATGTACCAGACATAAGAATAAAGGAGTTGATGACTGCTATGTTTCATTCAATCAAGACGAAAATAATTCTCCTCGTTCTATTACTCGTTAGTGGCGGCATTCTGACAATGACCTTAGTTAGCAGCTGGCTCGTTCAAGAACGGACAGAAGAAAACATTATTGAATTAAGTAACACACTACTCTCTGAAATAGGCGTGACAATCCAGTCAAACTTGGATCAATACAGTAAAGGGCTTGAGTTATTGAGTGAATCTCAAAACTTTGTAGAGGCGACCGCGACAACTGGACAAGTAGAAGTCATAAGTTTACTTACTAGCACCCTATCTACGTATCCAGACGTCTCAAGTACCTATCTTTCCTTTAATACAAAAGAAACAATTATCCGTCCGCATATTGACTTGTCAGGATTTGACCCTACTACACGCGAATGGTATCAAATGGCCGTTGCCGAACCGGAAGAAGTTCAATGGTCAAAGCCTTATATCGATGAAGTGACGGGAAATTTTGTCATTACTGCTTCAAAAGCCATAAAAAATGGAAATACTCTCGTAGGTGTAGTAGGACTTGATATTCAGTTATCCACTTTGTCTTCGAGTATTTCAGCCATTGATATTCCGTACAACGGCTATCCATTCATCCTTGATGGTGAAGGTAACGCAATTGCACACCCTTCATTGATTGGTGAAAATGTCATGAATCTTGACCACGTTGCGCAAATGTACAAAAAAGATAACGGCTACTATAACTTCAATCAAGATGGCATTGAAAAAGTAGACATGTTTACAACGATACCCGACTTCGGTTGGAAACTCGGTGTCATTTATGAAGAGAAAAATATGCAGGCACTTGCTAACGGCTTGCGCAATGTCATGCTCTTTGTAGCCGTCATTACATTAGTTATTTTAGCTATCGTACTATTTATTTTTATTAGCCGAGTATTAAAACCCGTTTTCCGTTTACAAGAAACCGTTCAAGAAGTGGCTAATGGCGATTTAACTATTCGAGCCAATATCCAGTCAACTGATGAAATTGGAGAACTCGGTAAAGGATTCGATCAGATGCTTGAGCAGATGAATGGTCTAATCACGACTGTCACCTACTCCGCATCGAATGTACTAGCTAGTTCGCAAAATTTAAGTGCTGTCTCTGAAGAAACGAATGCAACAAGCATGGAAATCGCACATGCACTGCAAGACCTTACGCAAGGTGCTTCTACTTCAGCAGAAAACGCAGAAATCGTGACTACGCGTGTAGATTCGTTAAATCAACAAATCAACGAAGCAAATGAAGTAGCTGGAGAAATGGCCAATCTTGCGAATGAAGCGGTATCTGTCAATGCAGAGGGGCGTGCACAAATGAGCGTATTGCACAACTCGTTCAACGACTGGAATCGTGACTTGCAACAAATGGGTGGGATGATCAGTACACTTGAAACGAAAGTGAAAGCGATTAGTTCTGTTATAGACGCAATTACCGCTATCTCTTCCCAGACGAACTTATTGGCATTGAATGCGAGTATCGAAGCAGCTAGAGCCGGTGAACACGGAAAAGGTTTTGCCGTTGTAGCAGAAGAAGTACGTCAACTAGCCGAACAATCCGCTCGTTCAGCAGAACAAGTACGTTCAACCATACATGAACTGCAAGATGGCACACAGCAAGTCATTCAACAAATGGCCGGCACGCGTGAAACATTCGAACGTCAAAGTAGCGTCGTTTCAGACACAGAAGGTATATTCGAAAAAATCTCCGGTTTTATCGGCGAAATGCAATTACGCATTAGCAGTGTAAGCGATGATTTACGAGAAATGGATAACCATAAAAATGATGTTTCTGAACAGATTCAACTTTTATTAGCAACCACTGAAGAAGCTGCTGCGTCTTGCGAAGAAGTCAGCGCATCCACAGATGAACAAGTACATGCAATCGGTACAGTATCAGAAGCTGCCGATGCATTGACTAAACTTAGTGAAGATTTAAGTCACGCAGTGGAACGTTTTAAAATTTAACCTAATCCACCACTCCTTTATTGGAGATGGTGGATTTTTTTACGATTTATACATCGAGCCAAGACACTTACGAAAGTTCTGCATAGTATAAGGGTAGTTCCACATTTGGAGGTGAAATCAAAATGGGCGAATCAGTTGGTTACTCAGGACAAAATGGCGGCTTCGGTTTTGCTATGATTGTCGTTCTCTTCATTTTATTGATCATTGTCGGTGCAGGGTTTATGGGCTACGGTTATTAATTTCTACACAATAAACTATAAAGGAGGTGGCAAAATGTTTGGATTCGGCGGATATGGTGGCGGAGGTTGCGGTGGTCAAGGACCTAGTTATGGACCTAGTTATGGATGTGGATCTAGATCTGGTTATGGTGCAGGTAGTGGGTTCGCATTAATCGTCGTACTATTTATCCTACTTATTATTGTAGGTGCAGCTTGCTTATAAGCACCACAAAAGCCTGTCGATAACATTCGACAGGCTTTTTCACCCTTTCTTTTAGACTATCAATCACCAAACCGTTTAACTAGATGAATGGTTGCATATTATATGTATGAAGACTGGAAATGACCTGTCATTCGGCAAGTCCTTTTTCGCCTTTTAGATACTTACATGGACGAGCTTCCGTGCTATAATAGATTCTACTAACTGGGGGTGAGAAAAAATGAGTGAAGTATTACTACGTGAAATCCTGTCTGAATTAGGTGGAATAAAGGCAGATATCTCGAGCATGAAGCAAGATATTTCAGGCATGAAATCAGATATTCAATCACTACAAGAGGGTCAGGCGAGTATGAAGCAAGATATCTCAAGCATGAAAAAGGATATTCAGTTCCTGACAGAAGAACAAAGCCAAATTAAGCAGGCTGTTTTAGAAACAAATGAACAGGTTAAGCAATTAAGCGAGAAACAGAACAGACAATACGCAATTATCGATGTCCTTTCCTCACGCTCCATTGAGCAAGAAGCTATGCTCAAACGCATACACTAATCCCCTTTCTTTCGTATAATCCACAATTGTATTTGTTTCCAAAATAGCGAAAAGCGTTCCGCCATTTAAGGGGAACGCTTTTTCATGCACAAAACACTACATAAATCATAGAATTTTTCATCTTTCACTACATCTAACATCAACAATCCTCTTTTCATATTCGCGATTTACTCTAGACAAAGTTCAAAAAGTGCGATTCGAGAATCTTCTTCAAACTTTCTATGATAAAGACACCTAGGAATACAAAGTGTCGTGCACGGCCTGAAGAGGTCGCTATTATGGAAAACTTTGAAGATGTATTGGCGCAATATGAACCAATGATTTCGGCTGTTATACGCAAACTGAATATTTATCGTGACTTTGAACAATTTCGTCAAGCGGGGCGTGTCGCTCTTTGGCAAGCTTGGTCGCGGTTTGACGAAAGTAAAGGCAACTTCACTCCTTTTGCTTATCGTTCAATTTATGGAGCACTATTGGATGAATTAAAAAGAGAAAATCGTTTCAGTGAAGCACATACGCCTGTCGAAACAGATACCGTAGAACTGCTAGCAGGTCATACTGTAGATGAGGAAGACTGTGGATTAAACGCTGCTTTGAAAACACTCCCTCTAGAACAAAGACAATTGCTCATCATGCTCTATGTAGAAAACCTGTCGCAAGCAGAATGCGCTAAATTTTTCGGAATCACCGTCGCAGGTGTCAAAAAACGACGGGAACGGATACTAAAGAAACTAAAACAGTATTTATTACAAGTAACGTAAACAAAAAATATCTCCTCGTCCGCTGCACATGCTGCAACGAGGAGATGTTCTTGCTATACGAATATATAGTTCTATCCAACCGTTTATTCTTCAGTCACTTCATAATTCCGCTTTTTTCGATCTTTATAAATAACAAAAGAAACAGAGTGCCTTGGCTGTTCAAGCTTCATTTGAGTAGCCCTAGACTCTAGAATATTTTTCAGCATACATGCACGCTGATATTTTTGTGTAAATGAATAGTAGCTACTATCGATCGTAAAAGATGTTCCATCACGCAAAATCACCCGCGTGCGATCTTTGTCTACTCCTTTATACGTATAAATATGCGCCAAGGCAAACCACACACAATCATCGCTTGAAGGTGATTTACTTGGGAACCAGTACAGATTAAGCACTTCACTTACTACGACGGGTGACATACTAATTTCACCTAAAATCGTCTTCGCTCCATCAATCGCCCCACGCAGACTAGATCCATAGTAGCGTAGACTTAAATCGACGATGTTCGTAGGGCTTACCCCCACCCGTACTAGTGCGCCATTACGTAACACAATCGCACATAACTTCCCATTCCCATCATAATTCGGATAAATCACGCTCGTACTAGGTGTAATAACCGCTTCCTTCAACCTCTTCATGTTTTCATCCCCCTTTTATTGTCTGTTGTAAACCGGCCAAAAAAGGGTATACTAAACATAGGTTAGTATACCCTAACCGGCTATCTCCGAGTGCGTCTGCCCAGACTTCTTACACTCGGAGATTTCTTATGTCCAAACACACATTTAATCCACACTCACCTCCCCTCAGGCGCAGCAAAAAAAATCTGAGTCTATAGAACTTTCCAACCCAAACTTACGGTAGTTCATTACACATGTATTTTATGTATTGTACAACACAATATGGATACCTAGTCCCATGCCATTTCGACTATTATATAACAGTTTTGATCTTTCGTCTATATTATTTTACACTATTCAGATTTTACTGTGAATTGATATATAAAGCAGTTCCCCCCTCTTTATTTTACAAGAAACGCCTAAATCAGTAGCTCATGTTATGATAGCAACACAAAGATATTCATCATACGAATGAAAGGAACTATCATCACAATTATATTATTATCATCAGGATTCGGTAGTTGATTGTTAAGGAGGAAACAACATGGTAAAAAATAAAGTATTATTCATCACAGGTGCTGCGCAAGGAATTGGATTGGAGATTTCCAAGGCATTCTCAGAAGCAGGCGCACTTGTTGTGTTAACAGATCTAAACGAAGAAAAAGTAAAAGAAGCGGCTGTCACAATAGGAGGCAACGCAATTGGTCTAAAATGTGATGTCACAAAAGAAGTGGATATCCAGCAAGCAATCGATGAAGCGATCGCTCACTTCGGACGAATCGATATTCTTATTAACAATGCAGGTATGCAACACGTGTCGATGCTAGAAGATTTCCCGACGGAGAAGTTCGAACTACTCGTCAAGATTATGCTAACTGCACCATTCATCACAACTAAGCTGGTGCTACCGCATATGAGAAAACAAAAATTTGGCCGGATACTAAACATGGCTTCCATTAATGGACTCATTGGATTTGCTGGTAAAGCGGCTTATAATTCCTCAAAACACGGTGTCATTGGCTTAACAAAAGTGGCGGCACTAGAAACCGCAACAGACGGCATCACAGTCAATGCCATTTGTCCGGGTTATGTTGATACGCCACTCGTACGCAATCAACTTGAAGATTTAGCCAACGTACGTGGTGTAGCGATGGAGTCGGTATTGGAAGAGATTATTTATCCGTTAGTGCCACAAAAACGTTTGCTTGATGTGAATGAAGTGGCAGATCTGGCGTTGTACCTTTCGAGTGACAGTGCGAAAGGGATTACGGGACAGGCAGTTGTTTTGGATGGCGGGTATACGGTGCAGTAGAATTTAGTAATTAGTAACCCCTCGTGCCTGTCTAGGTACGAGGGATTTTGCTCTACTTTAATTGTTTTAACTAACGCAATAGGTGCTCGAGTGATACTGCATAGTGCTACCGCGCCATTCCTCTGACAAACCGAGCCATGCTCACGAAACATCGCGCTATTCCACTGACAAACCGAGCCATTCCCACGAAACATCGCGCTATTCCTCTGACGAACCGAGCCATGCTCACGAAACATCGCGCCATTCCTCTGACGAACCGAGCCATGCTCACGAAACATCGCGCCATTCCTCTGACGAACCGAGCCATGCTCACGAAACATCGCGCTATTCCGCTGACGAACCGAGCCATTCTCACAAAACATCGCGCCATTCCGCTGACGAACCGAGCCATGCTCACGAAACATCGCGCTATTCCGCTGACGAACCGAGCCATGCTCACGAAACATCGCGCTATTCCTCTGACGAACCGAGCCATGCTCACGAAACATCGCACCATTCCACTGACGAAGCGAGCCATTCCCACGAAACATCGCGCTATTCCGCTGACGAACCGAGCCATGCTCACGAAACATCGCGCCATTCCTCTGACAAACCGAGCCATGCTCACGAAACATCGCGCTATTCCTCTGACAAACCGAGCCATTCCCACGAAACATCGCGCTATTCCTCTGACGAACCGAGCCATGCTCACGAAACATCGCGCTATTCCGCTGACGAACCGAGCCATTCTCACAAAACATCGCGCCATTCCACTGACGAACCGCGCCATTCCCACGAAACATCGCGCTATTCCACCGATGACACCGTTATATTATCCCACCTAGTATTCCATTATAGAACCTTCATGTCGGTTCCCATGTTATACTAATAGCAACTGATATTAAAGGAGTCCTACTGTATGCCATATGAATTACTATTATTTGATCTAGACGATACATTATTCGATTTTGCTGAGACGGAAAAACATGCGCTTGGCAATACATTTACAACTTTCGGATTACCGAATGGCCTAGCCACCTATCGCGACAGCTACCGTGCCATCAGCGCAGTTATCTGGGATGATCTTGAGCAGGGACGCATCACGTTGGAAGAATTAAAAGTGGAACGCTTTCGTCAATTATTCGCACAGCATAACCTGCAAATCGACGCATCACATTTCGGTGAGTTATACATCGAAAACCTAGGCCGCGAATCACATCTAATTGACGGTGTGGAAGAGATGTTATCGGGGCTGGCGGATTACCGACTAGCCGTTTTAACGAACGGCTTCACACTCGCCCAACACGCACGCATCGCTGGCTCACCGTTACGCGATACATTCGAAGCGGTCATCGCTTCCGAAGAAACAGGCTTCAAAAAACCACAGCCCGAAATTTTCGACTATGCGTTTAACAAACTCGGCATCACGGATCCTTCCCGTGTGCTGATGATTGGCGATTCTTTAACATCGGATATACAAGGCGGCATGAATGCTGGAATTGATACGTGCTGGTTTAATCCTAACCGCAAGCCAAACAACACAGCGATTCAGCCAACGTATGAAATTCATTCTTGGGAAGAATTCCATGTTGGGCGCCAGGTGGTTAAGAACCGCTGATCGTCAAATTCAATTTAGACAAAAGTACACCCTCCGTCAAAGTTTGTCGGAGGGTGTGTTCGATTATTTATATCACTTACGTCCAATGTCATACTTTCAATCAGTGGCTGCTTCAATAAACTCCTCAAACAATTTAATCGCCATAGTATCCTGTCGATCCGCCATTGCCTCAGGATGCCACTGCAGCCCAACTACAAAACGATGCGCTGTACTTTCCAACGCCTCAATCATACCATCCTTCGCCACCGCAGTAACAACGAGTGGTGATTTAACATCTTTCACCGCTTGATGATGCAAAGAATTTACACGAATTTCCGAAGTTCCAGCAATTTGTGCAAGTTTGCTATCTGGTACAATGTCAACGGTATGCGTCGCAAACTTCAAATCTTTCAATTGAAGATGCTGAAACAAATCACCTGACATTTGCGCATGAATATCTTGATAAAGGGTACCACCAAACGCGACATTCAACAGTTGATGACCACGACAAATCGCAAGTACCGGTTTATCCTGATCTATCATACTATTGACTAATGCAAGCTCCATCTCATCACGCTCTGGCACTACTTTACCGAGCTTCTCGTGTGGCTCTTCACCGTATAAAATGGGATCCACATCTTCTCCCCCGATCAACAGCAAACCATCCAAACGACCGCAAATATCCTCGATTCCGTACATCCCTACTGGTAGAATGACCGGTACACCACCAGCGCGTCGAATGGCTCGGATATATCTCGACTGGACTAACATATCCCCATTCTTATCCATGTCTGACGTTACTCCAATTAACGGTTTCATCTCTCACATTCCCTTTTAAACTATACTTATGTGATTTCAAGCGCATCCGTGCATCAATCACCAGTTTGTAAGCGCATACAAATAGAACCTGTATATACCCACATATAGAAGAGATTCAACACATACTCAACCCGTACCAGTTACAGTAAACAGTTTTCTCTTACTACATCTTCTTCCGGCAGAACAATCTTATACGGAATAGGTGACGACAATACAATGGAAGTCGTTAGCGTACCGAATGGGATCAGCCGGTCAATCAGCTCGCTCATTTTAGCCATGTTGGATGTAGCGGCTTTTAAAATATAATTTGTCGTTCCGGTCACACGGTGACATTCTATAATCGAATTCTCTTCCATAATTTGTTGCTCAAACTCAGCGGGCTTCTTTTTCAGTTCACTGACCTGAATGAATAATAATGTGTCCATTCCGAGTGCCTGCAATGAAAGTCGCGCAGTAAATTCCACTATAATGCCTTTTTCCTGCAGACGTAGCATACGCTCCGAAACACTAGGGCGGCTGAGAGATAATTCTTTTGAAAGGTCGCTAATTGTTACTCGACTGTTCTTTTGCAATAGTTCTAATAATTTAATGTCCGTTCTGTTCAAAAACTACACCTCTTTTCAAAATGAAGGATAAACGCATAAAAGTCATTCAATTTTGTGTCTTTTTTGTGAAAATCACTTTTATCTGATATGTAACTAAATTATATCCTACTCTATTATTAAGTCAAAGGGAAAACAGCAGGTGAAGGAGGAACGGAAGACATGTATCCCAAAGCATATGTAAAATGAACGATACGTTTTAGTTGTAAATGAAAGCGATTTCAACACCTTAAGGTTCTTTTACCGGCAGTAAAAAATCATAAAATAAAAGGAACGTGACGTATGAATACTAATAATCAGTGGTCTTCCAAATTAGGTTTTATTTTAGCGGCAGCAGGTTCGGCTATCGGTTTGGGAGCAATATGGAAATTCCCTTATGTGGCAGGAACAAGTGGTGGTGGTGCTTTTTTATTGATCTTTCTACTTTTTACTTTCCTGATTGGACTTCCACTTCTAATGGGAGAATTCATTATTGGACGTAGTACACAGAAGGATGCAATTGATTCATATAAAACGATCGCACCGGGTACATCTTGGCATCTAATCGGAAGACTGGGAATTGTTACTTGTTTCATCCTCCTGTCTTTTTATAGCGTAGTGGGCGGTTGGGTGCTCATCTACATCTGGAAAGCAGCAACGGGCAGTCTGAGCGGTTTGACACAGGCTGACTATGGAGATTTATTCGGCAGCATCGTATCAAGTCCTTACATAAGTGTAGGTGCCCAGCTCGTATTTATGATTATGACAACATTCGTCATAGCAAGAGGAGTTACGAGCGGTATAGAAAAGGCTAGTAAATATATGATGCCTGCACTGTTCATCTTATTTATCATCTTGACCATACGTTCATTCACTCTCGATGGGGCGATGGCTGGTGTTAGCTTCTTCCTAAAACCTGACTTCGGCAATATTACTTCTGAAACGATCTTGTTTGCGATGGGACAATCATTCTTCGCGCTCAGTATCGGTGTTTCCGTAATGGTCACATACAGTTCGTATTTATCCAAGAAAGAAAGTTTGCCACAGTCCGCTATTTCCATCGTATTAATGAACCTGCTCGTAGCAGTTCTAGCCGGATTGGTTATTTTCCCAGCGGTCTTTGCATTCGGACTTGAGCCAGACGCAGGCCCAACATTACTCTTTAATGTTTTGCCTACCATTTTCGGGCAACTACCATTCGGCACATTGTTCTTCCTAGCATTCCTTATTCTGTTCCTGTTTGCTGCGCTAACTTCTGCTTTCTCTATGTTGGAAATTATCGTCGCAGCCATTTCCAAAGGGGATGACACGAAGAGGAAAAAGTATGCTTGGATAATTGGCGCGGCGATCTTTATTGTTGGTGTTCCATCTGCCTTATCTTACGGCTTGCTATCAGACTTTACGGTTTTCGGTATGATTTTGTTTGACGCATTCGACTATTTAGTAAGTAATATTCTCATGCCACTCGGTGCATTGTTGATCGCTATATTCATTCCATTGAAAATACCGAAAGATAAGCTTTATGAAGAATTGAAAACCGGATCCAACCTAAATACAAAGTTATTTTCTGTCTGGTTTTTATTAATCCGTTACCTTGCACCTATAGCTATTCTAATCGTGTTCGCAGACGTACTCGGACTATTGAACTTTTTAAAATGAATAAACAGATAGATTGCTGACATCTTTTACTAGTTTCCAGCAATACAATAGAGGAGGAAATTATTTTGGTAACTTTAGAACAGACTTTACAAGACGACAAGGCTAGTGTATTGGATAAAATGGTCGAGCATGAACAAATTTTATTTTGCAACGACAAAGCAACGGGTCTAAAGGCCATCATCGCCATTCACGATACGACCTTGGGACCTGCACTCGGCGGATGCCGCATGGCGCCGTATAAAACTATGGATCTCGCATTAAAAGATGTTCTCCGCCTGTCTAAAGGAATGACATATAAATGTGCAGCAGCTGATGTAGACTTCGGAGGCGGTAAATCCGTCATCATCGGGGATCCGTTAAAAGATAAAACTCCTGAGAAATTCCGTGCTTTCGGTCAATTCATCGAATCTTTGAACGGGCGCTTCTATACAGGGACAGACATGGGTACAACGCTTGAGGACTTCGTGCAAGCAATGAAAGAAACTAACTTTATCGTAGGCAAGCCAGTTGAATACGGCGGTGGCGGAGACTCATCCATCCCTACTGCACTCGGAGTCTTCTATGGCATAAAAGCGACAAATAAGAATTTGTTCGGCGACGACAAAGTAGAAGGTAGAACATATAGTATCCAAGGTCTTGGAAAAGTAGGTTACAAAGTAGCTGAGCATATTATCAATGAAGGCGGAAACGTCATCGTCACAGATATTAATGAACAGGCGATTACAGATATTCAGACGTTTGGTGGAAGCGCTGTCAAGGTCGTATCAAGCGATGAGATTTATAGCCAACAAGCAGATATTTTCGTTCCTTGTGCATTTGGCGGCGTTATTAATGACGACACGCTCAACGTGCTGAAAGTCCGAGGAATCTCCGGTTCTGCAAACAATCAGCTCGCAGAAAGCCGCCATGGGGAGCTACTACGTGAAAAGGGTATTCTGTATGCACCGGACTATATCGTCAACGGCGGTGGTCTGATCCAAGTGGCGGATGAGCTGTACGGAACGAATCCGGCACGCGTACTCGCTAAAACTGAAAACATCTATAACTCACTGCTTGAAGTATTCAATCAGGCAGAACAGGATCATATTACAACTGCCACTGCCGCAGACCGTATGTGTGAGAAGCGTATTGCTGATGCCAAGAACCGCAACAGCTTCTTCACGCAGTCAAACAGACCGAAATGGAATTTTCATCAGTAATAAAAATAGCGTAATGAGGTGAAGGATTCATGGAAGAATTATTTCCAATTACACAATATGTGAATGAAGAAGGTACATTCTCGGATGACTCAATTAAAGAAGAAATCACATCCGAATTAGTTCATACATTTTACTATAATATGCTCCGTATCAGAACGTTTGACCGCAAAGCGAAGAGCCTACAGCGTCAAGGTCGCCTTGGAACGTATGCCCTTTTCGAAGGGCAGGAGGCTGCACAAGTAGGAAGTGCTCTTTCCTTGAAAAAAGATGACTGGGTGTTCCCTACCTACCGAGATCATGGCGCTCTGTTGACGTTCGGTGCGAATATGCCGAAAGTGCTACTGTATTGGAACGGGCGCGCGGAGGGTAATCTGCATCCTGACCGCAACATCTTCCCTCCGGCGGTTCCAATTGCCACACAGCTCCCGCATGCTGCAGGTGCTGCGTGGGCAGATAAGCGTAAGGGCAATAAAAATGTTTCTATCGCCTATTTTGGTGACGGGGCGACATCTGAAGGAGACTTCCACGAAGGCATGAACTTTGCCAGCGTCTTCAAGTTACCTGTCGTTTTCTTTAACCAGAACAATGGATATGCCATATCGGTGCCAATCGACAAGCAAATGAACTCCAAAACAATAGCCCAAAAAAGTGTCGCATACGGCATGCCCGGCATCCGTATTGATGGCAACGATATTTTCGCAGTATATTTTGAAACAAAAAAAGCATTCGATAGAGCGAGAAATGGTGACGGACCGACATTAATCGAGGCCGTTACCCAGCGGTTCGGTGCTCATACAACAGCTGACGACCCGACAAAATACCGCGATCAAGACGAAGTCGATTCCACACGTGATCAACTAGATCCGTTGCTGCGCCTTGAACGTTTCATGAAAGAACATAAATACTGGGACGAGAAATGGGAGCAAGAAATCAGTATAAAGATCAGCGAGGAAATCGAACAAGCAGTCGTTGAAATGGAAAACTTCCCGAAAGCGAATGTAGAAGATTTATTCGACCATGTATTTGCAGAAATGCCATGGCCGCTGCAGGAGCAAAAAGAACAGTATCTACAATCAGTTAGGAGTGATCAGTAATGAATCCAGTCGCTGAAAAACCAGTAGTTGAAACAAATAAAACGACACGTTCATTAACACTTGTCCAGGCTGTGACAGATGCACTAGGTACGATGCTCGCTGAAGATGACCGTGTCATGCTACTCGGCGAAGACATCGGAAAAAATGGCGGTGTATTCCGCGCAACCGAAGGCCTTCAGCAACAGTTTGGTGAAGACCGTGTCATTGACACACCGTTAAGTGAAGCCGGCATTGTCGGTTCCTCTGTCGGGCTGGCAGTGAACGGTATGATTCCAATCGTGGAAATACAATTTCTCGGTTTTGTCTATCCGGCATACGAACAAATTGCCACGCATGTGACGCGTGTAAGAATGCGAACGATGAGCAAATATACCGTGCCAATGGTGATTCGGGCGCCGTATGGGGCGGGCGTGCGCGCACCAGAAATTCACTCGGATAGCCCGGAATCACTTTTCACACATATGCCTGGCATTAAAGTCGTCTGTCCTTCATCCCCTGCCGATGCTAAAGGTTTGCTAATCGCGGCGATCAAAGATCCAGATCCCGTATTGTTCATGGAACCGATGCGCTTATACCGCGCTGTCCGCGAAGATGTTCCGGTAGGGATATATGAAGTCGAAATCGGAAAAGGTAAGAAAGTTACTGAAGGTGATGATGTAACCGTCATCACCTGGGGCGCCATGGTGCCTGTCGCGAAGGAAGCGGTTGAAAAAGCGAAAGCAAAAGGAATTCAATGTGACTTAATCGATATGCGCACGCTGTTTCCTCTCGATAAAGACATTATTGCACAATCTGTCCAAAAAACCGGCCGCGTAGTAATAGTGCATGAAGCACATGATACGACAGGCGTCGGAAACGATATTCTTTCTATTATCAATAAAAATTCATTTTTATATATGAAAGCACCGATTGAAAAAGTAACAGGATTTGATGTACCAGTCCCCTTCTTCGCACTGGAAGATGATTATTTACCATCACCCAAACGAGTAGAAGAAGCAATCGAAAAAGTTTATACATTTTAAGGAGGTTTTCCTAATTGTTAGAGGTAAAACTGCATGATATAGGAGAAGGGATGACGGAAGCCGAGATTCTTCACTACTTCGTGAAGCCCGGCGACTCCATTGTTGCTGATCAAGCACTTGTAGAAGTACAGACAGATAAAATGGTGGCAGAATTACCGTCACCCGCAACTGGAATTGTAAAAGAACTATTAATAGATATGGGCTCTACTGTAGAAGTAGGCACCACAATCCTGCTGATAGAAGCAGAAAACCTATCAGGACAGAAAGAGCAAGAAGTTTCTGCTACTACCGAGTCGGCATCGGCAGAAAAGGTCCAACCAAAGAAGACTCCACCCACTGCAACGAAATTCAAAGGACCGCACCGGATCATGGCAGCTCCGTACACACGGAAAATTGCCCGAGAAAACGGCGTGGACATTACACTTGTCAACGGAACAGGTCCTGCTGGCCGTATTTTAGAAGAGGACGTGTACCGCTTCAAGGAAACAGCAAGCAACCAAGCTTCCGCAGCACAGGAAATTGCTGCAACGGACACTGTGCAACTTGCTTCCCCTGCTCCGGTAGCTAAGTCAGCAACGGCAACGGCAGAAGTGGAGACGATTCCTTTCACAGGCATCCGCAGGCAAATCGCGAAGAAGATGACACAATCACTGACGACGATTCCGCATGTTACGCATTTCGAGGAAATCGATATGACGAATCTCCTTGCATTACGCCAGGAATTGAAAACAGACGGCATCTCTGTTTCTGCGGTGGCATTTTTCATCAAGGCATTAGTCGTGGCATTGAAAGATTTCCCTGTTTTCAACGCAAAGCTGGATGAGGAAAATGAAGTCATCATTCTTGAAAAAGATTATCATATCGGACTTGCGGTCGATTCAACACTCGGACTGATCGTGCCAGTTTTGAAAAACGCCCACAAGAAAACGTTGCTAGAAGTCAACAAGGAAATGAAAGAGCTGAA
This sequence comes from Sporosarcina sp. GW1-11, assembly GCF_033088395.1. Taxonomy (NCBI): domain Bacteria; kingdom Bacillati; phylum Bacillota; class Bacilli; order Caryophanales; family Caryophanaceae; genus Sporosarcina; species Sporosarcina sp. GW1-11. The sequence continues at coordinate 334,160 of NZ_JAPMIW010000001.1, forward strand.
TGAAAAAGCACGACTTGGTACATTGTCAGGTAATGAAATGCGTGGTGGCACGATGACGATCACGAACGTCGGCCCACTCGGAAGTACAGGAGCCACGCCTATTATCAACCACCCTGAAACGGCAATTATCGCATTCCATAAAACGAAGAAATGCGCAGTGGTGACGGATGATGATGAAATTGTAATCCGCTCGATGATGAATATTTCCATGTCATTTGACCACCGAGTAGCAGACGGTGCAACGGCGGTAGCCTTTACGAACCGCTTTGCAGAGTTGATTGAAAATCCTAAAAAGCTTTGGTTGGAGTTGATATAATTGGTAGTAGGTGAAATCATTCAAGAGAAAGAGCTGGTTATTATTGGTGGCGGCCCGGGCGGCTATACTGCTGCAATCCGCGCCGCCCAGCTCGGGCAGAATGTCACATTGATCGAAAAGGATCAACTCGGCGGTGTATGCCTCAACAAAGGATGTATCCCTTCCAAAGTCTATACACATGCTGCCGGCGAATTGGACAACATCCCACATCTGTCTGATTTAGGAATTGAGACACAAAAACCTAGCATTCAGCTACTAACTTTGTTGGACTATAAAAACCGCATGACCGACCAGCTAAAAAAGGGCGTTGAAGCACTCTGTAAAGCAAATAAAATCGAAGTGATCGAAGGCGAAGCGACTTTCCTTTCAAAAGACCGGATCGGTGTGGAGTCAGGACATGACTTTCAGACATTCCGCTTTAAGACAGCTATTCTAGCAGCCGGCGGAAAACCTACTGCTCCCCCTGGAATGACAGTCAGCAGTCGTACGTTTCTATCTTACGAGATTTTTTCACTCACTGACGTTCCCGAGCACCTGATCATCCAAGTCACCGACGTAATTGATCTGGAAATGGCGACAACATTCCATTCATTCGGCTCGAAAGTAACTATTCTGCTTGAAAAAGACAAGGATCTGCCATTCGATCCGTCGATTTCAAAGGAACTGAAGCGTTTATTTAAAAAGAAGAAGATTACACTCGTAACCGATTGTACGTCGATTCAAACTGCCGATTCAAATGATGGGGTAACGGTCACATTCCATAATAAAAACGGAGAAGAAACTACCGTGGAAGCGAGCCACTTCTATACAACCGGAACAATCGGTGTCGATGCTGCGGCACTCGGTATCGATCGTCTTAAAATGGACATGACAAAGGAAGGCCTCGTACATGTCGACGGACAGCTGCAAACGTCCATCCAGAACATTTATGCAATCGGTGATCTGACACCGGGGCCTGCCCGTGCGGTGAAAGCGAT
>NZ_JAPMIW010000001.1:335469-418867 GCF_033088395.1 Sporosarcina sp. GW1-11
ATCGCAGGTGTGCCGACAGAAGCAGATTTCACTTTATCCCCGGTCATTGTGCACACACTGCCCCCCATCGCTTCTGTCGGGCTGACAGAAACGGAAGCCACGGATCAGAATTACTCCATCAAAACGAGTCAATTCCCGCTGGCAAGCAACGGATATGCATCTATTTTAGGGAAGAAAGACGGCTTTGTGAAAGTCATAGCCGAAGAAGGCAGCGACCTAATACTCGGCATCCATATGATCGGTGCAGGCGCCATCGAACTCTCAAGCACGATGGCAATCAGTATGGAAATGGTCGCACGTGCAGAAGATTTCACCTTCCCGAACTATGCACACCCAAGTAGTAATGAAGCGCTATTAGAAGCTGTTGAAGGCTTGACTGGACTAGCAATTCATATGGCACCACAAAGAAGTAATTCCTAAACCCGGTTAACGTAAACCGGGTTTTTTCATGTACTTATTTCATTCAATTCACTAATAAAAACCTTTCCCGTTTTACCGGAAAAGATTTCTAGAACTGCTTTTACAAAGCTGAAAAAATGCTCCAATAATCTGTACATAACAATCAGCACCCCGTGAGCACCGTTGACGTCTCTTCGCCCACACTGGTTCAACTTACTTAGTCAAAATCATTACAGAAGAAACGACATCTCCGACTTTCTTATCCTTTTGAAAAAGACTAGACACTACGTAAGCCATCTTGCGTCCGAGCCTTTCTACACGCGCTTCCACTTCCACAGTCCCTGCAAATACAGGCCGATGAAACGTCGTATGTATATCAACAGAAGCAAATGTCTGATCTTCGGTTATTTTTGAAGCAATCGCATAAGCCATCATAATATCTGCCGCGGATGTTAAAAAACCACCCATCGACACTCCGTTTCCGTTAATAAACTTTTCATCCACTGTCCAGACACCTCGAGCCAATCCATCCTCTGCTGACAGTACTTCAATCTGCAATGTCAAATCACAATTCGGCGGTGTCGCTTCCCCCTTTACTACCTCCATCAAATCCACTGTTTTCGACTGTTCCATAAACGCATTCACTCCTTTGCTTTATTCTATCACACTGTCATCCTATCACTAAAAATCCCATTACTCATGTCCATACAAACGATAATACTGCTCTAAATTCTCGATCAGGCGCTCCGTCCGCATTGATGTATACTTTTCATACGAAGGATCTTCCTTTTCTTTAACGAGCGACCATAACGACCAAAGAAAGTCTAACTTCAACTTTTGTAGATCAAGCGACTTTTTCGAAGAAGCCAGCAAACCGTAATAACCGAGTAACAGTTGCTCTTGCTCCTCATTTAACTCACGCTCCAAAATAAACGCCGCCAAATCCCACTCCGGCAAATAATTCGCACTATACTCCCAGTCGATCAACAGTAACTGCTTTGCATCATTCTGAATAAAATTAGACGTCACCGAATCCATATGACACGACACATAGTCCTGCCGCTCCCCTTGCATCAACTTCCTCATCCGCTCCTCCAACAACACATAGATCGAAGGTATTTCAGTTAACGCACTTTTATACTTCTCAACCTCTTCCCAATACATAAAACGATTCGTAAATTCCCTTTTTGATGAATGAAGCGTTGACAACACATCTGCTACCTTCTCCAAATACTCCGGCGTCACAATTAGATCTCGCGTTAAATGAGCCGTCGCGTCGTAATACGGTGTCATTTTAATCCCATCATCCGTAAACACCACATTGCCGACCGTCACCCCAATTTCAGCCGCAATTTGCTGGTTTTCTTTTTCATGCTGGCGATTAATAATATCTTCAAACTCATGCGCTGGGAAACGTAAGACGTATTTTCTCCCTTTATGTGCAACGAGGAAGTTTAGGTTGGTGAGACCGCCTAGTCTTTTGATGTATGTTAGTTCTTCGATTAGAAACACTTTTTTGCCCCCTCGTTTTGTACTATTTCACATTTTCAAAACGATTAACAATAAATACATTATGATAGCAAAATGAAATCTAAAATCCATTTTATCCTTGAGATAAAAAAATTGATAGTAGTTGAACAAAAAATGGTCCCAATTGAATAGAATGGTATCATACATCAATGTTCTTTAATTTCATTTTTTAAAATTTGACTCATTTCGAAGGTTACTGCAAATGATATTGAATTATCAGGAATCCTTCGATTGAATTGAGTTCACCTATGCATCACATAACTCGAGAACTATTCTGAGCAGCGTCTATATTGTGTCTTGTACATATTCGTTTTCTGAAAAAGGACAACAATGGACACAGCAATCTTGCTGTAATCAATTGTTGTCCTTCTGTTGATTAGAGGTGAATATCGAACACATTAGTTTTTCACATAGGTCCACTTCACAAATAGCCGATTTAAATTATCATTAATCTTTAATGCATATCTTCAAAACACTTTATTTGTATGGTGTTTTTTTAAAATTGCAGTCATATAAAACAGTATCAATACCTCGTATGAACGGAGATATTCCCCTTGTTTTTAAAGCCACATAATATATATGCAATTCATCTTTTGCCCGCGAACAAGCAACGTACAGTAACTTTTTTTCCTCATTCTCAATTAAATCATAATCTTTATCATAATGTAAATCGCCAATTTGCCGACCGTTATACTTTTCATTCAATTCTTCAACCTTTAATTTTAAGGGATAATGTTCTTTGTCAAAATGCATGATGAACACATAATCAAATTCCAGCCCTTTTATCTCATAAGGCGTTGTAAAGAAAATCGGCTTTTTGACACTATTGTAATTATACTTTCTTCCGTACTTTTTTATATCCACTACATCAAATTCACGATTTAGTCGAAAACGTATATTTTCTTCCTGTCGTAGTTCGTTTTCAGTATATCTATGAATAACAGCGATTGTTTTGTGTGGTTTTTTTTGATGAATGTTTTTTATTTCAGCAATCATTTTTGTTGCCAAGCGTTCCATTGAAGAAAAATGAATAATTTGTGGTTTGATTCCTTCACGGAAAAAATCCTGATCATCATCTCGGACATTTTCGGTATCCAGAAACTTCAACGATCCTGCAAAATCCATAATCTGCTTGGTCGACCTGAAATTTTTCGTCAGTCTGTGATTCGTCCGGGGATTCAATTTTAGTTGCAGCTCTTTATATGGAAGAGGGCTTCTCTTATAAATCCGCTGCTTGTCATCGCCCACTAATGTGATCGTGCTTTTCGCTAATAATACAAGACTTTTAATCTGCATCGGCTGCAAGTCCTGAAACTCATCCACCAAAATATGATCATATCGAAACGCTACGTTAGGACGAATAGCCATCTCATTCAACAAGTATAAAGCGTAATCTTCCATATCCAGCCGAATTTCGCTATAATTATTCTTCATAAATTCATTATATTTTTGAAATAAATGAAAAATGGTAGACCGCTGCTTCATCCGGACACTCGGATTAATCCCCCTTCCTGTCCTCTCATTCTCTAAATACTTTTCTTCAGTTATTAAGCCGTTTGCTTTCATCCAAAAGAATTCTTCTTGCAGAAACCTGGCTGTATGTGTTTTAAATAATTTTTCGAGCGTATGATATTCCTTCGAGTTTCTGAAATGATGTAGTACAATTTCAATTTTACCGATGATATCATCTTCATGTTTTTCAATAGATGCCTGGGTTACGTATAACCGCTTCATTTCAGAGAATCCACAAGATTTTGTTAAAATGTCTTGAACTAAATTATGGTATGTCACAATCTCCACTGAATGCTTTTTTGATAGCTCTTTATATTTCTCTGACTGATTTAACCTTTTGATTGTATCGTCTATCAACACTTGATTAAATGTCACGTAAAGAATTCTTTTCCCGCTGTCTGCCTGCTCCATAATTTTTATCAGGCGGTATGCCAGCATAAGGCTCTTCCCACTGCCAGCAGATCCTCTGATAATTAGCTGCTTTTCACTGGACTGTACAACATGTGCCTGCTCATTTGTCGGCTCAATGCCCGGGATCAGCCCTTCTAAATCAAAATAATTCTTCCACTTCTTAGAGAAAACACTGCCGAAGTTCTCCAGCCTCTCTCTTCGGTCATTACGTAATGCTTTCAATGGAATACATCCCTTCGTTACAGCTGGCAAGATGAGGACACATTTTACAATGATTGCCTGGTTCTGCTTTCACATCATACATGCCAGTATTGGATTGGAATTGCTTGATCAGTTCATTTTCATTTGAATTGTTGTTACTTCTAAATTGATTTCTAGCTTTCGTGCGGCGGTTTTCTCTGTATACACTTCTCAATATTTGAATGCTTTTCATTTCTTTAGGGTAAGAAATATTTTCAAAATGTTTATAATTCCTTAATGTCACCTTATATTCCATGTCGATTAAATTTTCTTTTTTGGTGTACGTCCAATGCGGAAACAGCGGATAAATCAATTCTCTAAACTCTTCACGCTCATGCATCAATTGTGAGAATAACTTGCCAATCTTGCTGAATACAAATTGCTGATGGAAATCCGAGTGATAAACGGGATGTCTCTCCACGATGCACGTCAAATAAAATTTCTTCGAACAAAAATCATGATCCAGCCAAAACAGGTCCGGTATCTTCCCTTTTAAGTTCCTTGAAATGGAACTCTTCTCCTCATCGTTAGCCGTCATAAAAGACTCTGCTGGTACTACTGACTCTTCATCATGTTGATACACCGATATTATACCGCCCTGATAAAGATCAGCTAAAATATCAAGATAGACGTTCTTAATACCGTCTGTATGCAAGTCTTTAATCCAGCTGAATATAATTTTCCCTGTAAAACCGTTCAGCAGACTATAAATACGGTATACACCAAGCGTCTCAAATTGTTTTTTCACTTCATAATCAATCCACAGCGAATGAAACAGTGTCGACTGCATATGAGCATCTTCAGGAAAATTGATTTTCACTATCTCTTTTAACTCCGTATAAGTAAAAAAAATAGATAAATCGGTATGGTGACTGACAGGGAAATTAGTAAACGTAAGATTGGTCAGATGCAGTGGCTTAAGCACTTGATCATTGAGAATATAATCCAGGAGCAAGCCTTCAGAGGGTATATTGTTCTGACTGCCGTGTTGTTGATTTGCCGATAAAAAGATTATGTCGAACAGTTCCTGCATTCCGAAATTCCACTCTGCGGGAAATCTGTGCGAAAAGACCTTGCGCCAAGCTGATTTGTTTTCATTGTCCCCGGCCTTCTTTAGTACTTCAAGCCAGCGTTCCATATATTCATTTACATTCACACTTTCATTCTCCATCAGCAATACGTAATGACAAATCCTCTTTAGCTCATGCGCCAAATCCACCAGCTGAGTGATGGTTATATCATGCCTGTCCGGATGAATATACGAAAAAGTTCGGAATGGATTCAGCATATACCGTTTCATATGATTCGAATGAACATCTTTCATATTCTCTCGATCCAGTGATTTGCTGACTAATTCTAAATCCTGAAGTAGTTGCAACCTGTCAATTATGGATTGAAAATTCTCTGTCCCCTGCATGTATTCCTGCAGTTCAATTAACAGCGACAGCGCCTTCTCCCCCGTTGCGGATGATGTCTGTACCCATCCGCTCGTCAGCAGCTCTGTAAATATATGATATGTTAGCTCTATGTCGTCGTCTTGCCTCTTGCATTGATGCAGGAAATAAATGAATTTACCAAATTCGTCATCATACAATCCTTTTTTATCGAAAAAAACCAACCGTTCGACTTCATCGGACTCAATCGCAAGGAATTGATCAGAATGCATATTAAAGTATTTTTGAAAATCATCAGGAGTATAAAACTCCGTAATTTCAACGTTTGCAGCATCATAGTATACGCCAGGAATATTTTCATTGAAAGCAACAAACTTACTTCCTCTGTCCCCGTTCAAGGGCATCGTTTCTTCTTTCTGACTTCTCCTGATTTTCTGTCTCCCCACTACCGAATATACTTTGTCCCAAAATGAAAACGTTCGGGGATAGCGCTGATCATAGGGAATAGTAAATTCTATTTTGATTCCTTTTTCACTGAGCCAATGAAAAAATTTTAGGCGGAAATAATTCAAGTATTCTATTTCATACACATAGATAGTCTCCAATTGAGTGTGTCCGCATAGAAGACTTGAAATTTCTTCTTTCGTCAATTGATTTAGACGCCGCCGATACTCCGTAAATACTTCTTTCGATAACAAAAAATTGACGAGCTGAATAATCTCCACCTTGTCTGATTGATCGCTTCCCGGCGTAATGGATGTAAGTTCAAATTCCGCAAAGACACGACATGTTTGAATAAACTCAGGTAATCTATCGAGCAGCTTCTCATTCAAACCGGTCCGCTGTATCTCTTTTCTCAATACTGATTTCAAATAAATATCTGTCAAAGGAGTTTCCAGTGAAGGAAATAACTTACCTCTTACATTATCCAGACTTACCGCCCTCAAGTTATATTGATTGTTTACGGTTCTGGCAAGCGCGTTTGTCGCAAAAATATGCAGTTCATTAATTCGTGCATCAGTGCCTTTCAGCTTTTTAGTTAAGTTCTGATATGCTGTTACATTAAAAGCTTGTTTGGAAATTTGCTCTTCGTCTGTGATCAGCCGCAATCAAGTCACCCCACTTTCTAATTTCATGATTATTGGTAAACTCCGGTGCATCATAGTACACTCTCTTTTTAGCTCTGGTCATCGCAACATAAAGAAGGCGGGCTTCTTCCCCAATATTCTCCTGACTGTCATCTCTTTTTAATTCGTCGTACAGATTATTAGTAAAGGTTTTACCTTTTTCATCATATGCCTGATATCCAATTTTCCCTTGATCATAAAGAATTTCCAACGCAATAAAGTGATTGATCTGTTTGGAAGTGTTCGGTAACACTACATAGTCAAACTCGAGACCTTTTGATTTGTGTACAGTCATGATTTTCAATCGTTTATCTTCCAACTCGTCAATCCTTTGATACGTTTCTGTTTTATCTGTCTGCATCTTAATCCGCAAGATGCTTTCCAGTTGATTCAATGTAGATATACCATCCTTCATTTCTTTCTTCATAAGATAGATCAGATGATTGAGATTCAACATATATTCTCGCCGGGCGAACTCCGCCAGCTGTACTAACTCTTCTGACTGTCGTTCAGTCAACAGTCGCTCCTGCAGAAAGCGCTTCATATATATTTGTGCTGGATTGATCTCTTGAATGATTTCATTCAGTACTTTAAAAATATTTTGATGTCTGAATTTCTCTTCATATGCCACGAATTTTTTGTCGACATCTGCCAACAGACTGTCCTTCCTCTTGTTTGAAAGGAAGTGTTCGATCGTATCATCCGTTGTCAATAATCGATCGCCATACGAAGAAAAATGCAATGTATACCGGTTCTTCCAGTTGGAAGGATGGACAAATCGCATGATAAGCTGGTAAAATTCCCTAACTACAAGCGACCGGTAAAAATCGCCGTCTTTTTCAGAGGAATAGAAAATCTTATTCTGCTCACACAATAAAGACAACTCGTTCACTTCTCGATTTGTTCTCACTAGCACTGCCGTGTCTGTACCTTCACAGCTTTTTAAAAATTCTAGATACCTATGAATGCTTTTCACGTCAATATTCACAAATGGTTCGTCCGTCACCAATTCTTCCTGCTGCCGCCCTGGATATAACCGATCTTTTTTCTCATAACGGAAGTTGCGCACCTTATCGGGCCATGTAGAAAATAGTTGATTGAACTTATCCAACAGCGCTCCGTCAGACCGATAGTTCATCTGCAGACTGAACTTGTGATCCATTACTAGCTCCTTTTCCATTTGCTTAATAGCAGTATAATCGGCTCCTCTGAATCTATAGATGCTCTGTTTCACGTCTCCTACTATAAAAATATGGAGAGGATAGGATTTGCCTAAAAAAGAAAGGAATTTTGTTTGCTGTTCATCCGTATCCTGGAATTCATCTATGAATATGTACTGGTACGGGATGACTAATCGGTCCCTGCGTTTCATCAGGGAGTTCAGATTCACAATTAAATCGGTAACATCCAAAACCTCTTTACTTTCTTTGAACTCTGAAAATTTTACCGCTGATTTGGTTACAATGTATTTAAACATTTCATGGGAAGAATCATCGGATCCGCCGAAGTCCAACTTTTCTATTTGGCTAGTTGGAATAGAATAATGATTCAATCGATTCATGATTGCTTCTGTTATCTGGATCAGTTTGTATTGCTCAATATACTTAAAACGATCGAATATTTTAGGTTGTTCCTGATGGTATTCGTCCAGTACCTGTTCAATAATCTTACGTCTTCTGTATACAAATTGTGATATCGGTAATTTTGCTGAACCATATCCGCTCTCTTCATTCTTCTGCAGCAACGTATGCGCGAATGAATGAATCGTGCCAATCTCCATCTTTTTTAATTCCAATAACCATTGCAAATATTGATGATTTTTAGTGAAATGAAAGTATGATTTCAACTTCTCTACAAGTTTACTCCGCATATGTAAAGCTGCTTTATTCGTAAATGTAATCAGAACTACCTGGGAAAGGTCTAATTCTGGAATCATATATTTTAGAAAGAGAATCCGGTTAATCATCACTGTCGTTTTACCTGTCCCTGCACCTGCAGACACACTGATATTCGTATTAATTTGGGCATGCTCAATTAGAAATTGGTCATGATTAAATAAAGGGGTATGAACCGTCAGAGTCTCAAAAATATCCGGAGTAATAATTCCATTAAAAAATGTGAAATTATTTTGCAGACTTTCAGTAAACATCGTTTCATACACAAATAACATTTGAGCATGCAGAGCTTCATTCAATAATTCATCGTCCTCAATTTTGTCAGTTAGATCATAGCTGAAAAAATAGCACTTCGTCCCGTTTTTAATCAGACTACGTAATTCCTCTATCGTTTCTTCTGTAATATCACTGCGAAATATAATGCACGAATAATATTGTTTCATACCTTCCCCTCCCTTTTCTTCATACCTTTGCAACAAACTATTACATTTTTAATCAGTTTGATTTACATACATTGCTTCATATATACAACCAGAATCTTCTGAAAAACATTATTGGTTAAATGGTATCATAAAATATTACAAAATGTTACATATAATTATGAGTTATCTCTTTTCATCAACAGTTATTTTGAGCTAGTATTAAAAATTAAATTATTTTTCAATTTCTGCAAAACCTAAAACTTGAATTTTTTTTAAAATCAAGTTTTTTACACGAGTTTTTAATAAATAAATTCATGGAAAGAGTTCAGTTCTAGACTTATTAGTGAGAATTTACAGATTCATAGACATAGATAATCCCCCAGCTGAATGACGGCTGGGGGATTTGTTAGTGAGGTCACCTGTGCATCACACAACTCAAGGACTATTCAGAATAGTTTACTAGTTATGTGTTGCTTAGGTGCATGTTCTTACAGAATACACTCATAGATGTATTCGACTCCCTGACTTGATTGATGTACTTGTGCACCAAACTTTCACAATTGTTTAAACAATCACGATCATCGTAATAATCATGTTAGTTTCTCACACAGGTACTCCTTACTATTATTGTTAGTACACCCATGCATAGATATAGACCCATCCTACTTCAACAATTCCAATATCCCCTGCGTCATCTGATTCTCCTGAACTGTCATGGTCTGTGAGGATTGCAAAAGAATCTGATGGGCTGTCAGCTCAGTGATCTCCTTCGACATATCAGCATCCCGTATTCGCGACTCAGCAGCGGCCAGAATATTCTCGCGGTAATTCGCTACGTTATTGCCGACGTGTTCCAGAGCGTTTTGGTAGCTGCCGTATTTGGAGCGTTCACTGGAAATCTTCTGTATTGCCTGATCCAACAAAGAAATGGCTTGATCTGCCTGTTCTCTCGTGACTACGGAAATGCCTGCTATACCGAGTGCTGTCGTGCGTGCATCGGTCAACACAATTTTCATATTTTGGCCTACGTTAGCACCTACCTGCAGAAAAAGCATCGTACCGCCAGTAGCGGATGAATCTTCAGAGGTCGTGTCGCTTAATTCTACTCTCCAAATATCTCCTGACGTACTAGAATCTTTCGCATTATCCGAATGAAATACGATATATTTCCCATCCGGTGACCAGGAAGGATATATATTATGCTGATGGTCCGCGGCAGTATCCATTTTGCTCGTGATATCTGTCTTGCCAGAGCCGTCAAAATTCATGACAAACAGTTCGTTATCCTGGCTTTCGCTGGATATTACGGAAAAGGCAATCATTCTACTATCAGGAGAAATTCTGGGTTCAGAACTTTCAACGCTCAACAAAACTTGAGATTTCGTATCCAAATCAAAAGAATAAATCCCACCGATCGCCTGATATACCAGAATTTTTCCGTCAGGCGTCAATCAAGGAGAATTGGCATGCGGGTCATTCACTCTTTCTTTCCTTATTCCATCAGATATATAATCCCTTGTCTGTCTGGAAGTACACCGTCTTTCCATCAATAGACCACGCAGGGCGGGAGCCAAACCCGCCGTTCATTGAGAGAGTACCGTCTGTCGTCAATTGCTGACTGTCAGAACCGTCTGCCTTTGATACATATAAGTTTTTTCTTGCACATAGGCTATCATATGCCCATCCTCAGAAAGTGCTGGCTGACTGGCATTAGCCACGATTTGCTGCTGGCCCGATCCGTCCGGTTTCATCGTAAAGATATTATTATCACGGGTAAAGGCTATCGTGTTTCCTTTCCAGCTCGGCTGTGTGTCGTAGTCTGTCGTTGAAGTTAGTTGCTTTTCCGATCCATTAATTACCGTAACACCCTTTGCGCCGCCTACAGTATTTGTCCTATTCAGCAATGGGATCGTATTGGATTCCGTTCCGTTTGCAATCTGGTCGATNNNGAAGCAGCTCGCGATCCTTGTCAGTCAGTGTATCGTTTGCTTCCTGTACAGCCAGCTCCCGCAGACGAATCAACATCGGATCATTGTTATTGCCGAGCGCCGCATCAGCAGTCAACGTCAGCGAGATTCCGTCTTCAATATTTTGTTTCGCCTTCTCCAGACCTCTAATTTGGCCGCGCATTTTTTCTGAAATCGCAAGACCCGCCGAATCATCCACCGCCTGATTAATTCTCATACCTGAGCCGAGTCTCTCTGTAGAACTAGAAATGTTAATAACATTTTGCTGCTGTTTGCGATAATTATTGAGCGCCGGTATATTATGATTAATCCGCATAATAGTCACTTCTCTCACTAGTCTTGTTTTATTTTTCTACTGATACTCATATGTATACACGTTAACTTACTAAGTATTATAAGCGACTGCGCATCCTGCCCATTCTGATGTGCCCGCCTAGATCCACGCTGCAGTGCCCGCAACTTCTCGCTAATTGCCAGGCCCGAAGCATCCACCGCCGCGGACGTAATCCACTTTCCGCTCGACAGCTTCGCCATTGACTTTTCCAGACGGTCATTCGCCTGATTCATATTACGCTGCAAACCAAGCGATCCGTTTTTGATGATCATAGTATGTATTCCTCCACGCGTCCCATATATTTCAGTATTGCTGAGTGTGCATTTGGATGTATAGGATTGATATACGTATTATATCGGTTGTAAATGGAGGAATTTTACTATTATCAGGGTTTTCTTAGGAGGGTTTTCTTAGGAGGCTATCAAAGTAGCGGGTAATGAAGATAGGAAAAATACAAATATGCAACGTTTATAGTGCAACTAGTTATCGAAACTACAAGATCTAGTTCACACATGATTATAGTTAGCAAGTCAGGTATAATTAGAACAAATATTTGTAAGGCGGTGTATTGTAATGGATCAACAATTTAGTTTCTATGCACGTATTTGCGGAAAATTACTCGGAGACGGCTGCCTGACGAAACAAGTAAATAGAAAACCAAGATTTCAATTCATGCACCGAACAGAAGATGTAGGCTGGGCGCAGTACTGTCATGAACGCTTACAAGATTTCCTGCCGTTATCACCGCCAACTTATTCTAAAGTCACGGATCCGCGCCTAAGTAAACAGTACTCGGAAAGATATATAGTGCAATCGAGAACGCATCCAATAATCACCAGTCTTTATACGACGTGGTATCCGGAAGGTAAAAAGTCACTCCATTTGAATTCCTGGAATTTTATTTAAATGAGGAAGCATTATCTTGGTGGTACCAAGACGACGGTCATGTGAAAATAGTCAATGGGACGATGAATAAAATTATACTTTCTACCGACAGTTTTACTACATCAGAAAATGAGCAACTAATCCAACTGCTGTTTAAAAAGTTCAAACTGCGCTTTTCTGTAGATGGACAGAATCGGTTGATACTATATGATCAGTTCCAAATCATATACTTTCTTAAACTTGTTTCTCCATGGCTGAGCCCTGCGATGGAGCGCAAGGCAGCTGTTATGTTGCCATTAAAACCTATTGCCAAAAGAACGACTGTATACCTGCCATCCACAATCAACCTGAGAAAGCCAACTGCTGAAATCAATGAAAAACTTGTTAAGCTTTATTCGCTTTTTTGTTTAGAGAAGAAATCAGTTTGTCTTCATACGATTTTCAAAGAATTTGAGCAGCTCGCTTCAATTAAACACACGATGGCAGCGGGATACCAGATTGTTATTCAGGAGCCTTATCGGGATTTATTAGCTAAGGTTCGTCAGCAGACTGAGTTGTCTATTAGCTTATTAGTAAACTATTGTTTTGTCGGCTTAGTAAACGAAGTTCAAATAAACTAATTCGATAAAAAGAATAACTTAATTTTACATTTATCCATTATTATTAAAGACCCATTCACACCAAGAAAAGTCCTCCTCGTTATCAATATCATAGGACCTATCTCTCGGCATTATATAAGCACTTGTCTCTTTGGTTAAAAATGTTTTATTCTTCTGTAACCAATTTATATCCGCAACATAAACTGCACCATTTAAAGAGAATACTCTCGGTAAATCTTGTCTCCTTACTGAAAATTGATCTTGTTTAATCAATGGATGCATTAATCCACCTTCATCTACCGAATACATCCAGTAAGGTGACGATTCCGCTTCTGTTACACTAACGCAAGCTGGCGATTGTGTTTCCATTAACATGTTTATACAAGCATCAATATCATCTGTAATTCTTAAAGGAGATGTAGGTTGTAGAAGAACAACATAATCATAGTCTGGAATATTTTCAAGAGCGTGTAAGACAGGATCGATTCCAGGCGTTTTATCCAAAGCTAACTCCTTTGGACGTATAAAAGGAACTTCGCATTCATAGTTTTTAGCAATATCAATAATTTCTTGATCTTCAGAAGTTAAAATTAACCGATCTATATACTTTGACTCTTTTGCTGCTTCAATCGTCCAAGCAATTAATGGCTTTCCCGCAAGATGTCTAATATTTTTTCTATGAACACCCTTCGATCCCCCACGTGCTGGAATAATAGCTAAGACCTTTTTATCATTAATCATATATACCCTCCTTATAATCCCAATTCGCCTTCTCATAATCTGCAATCCGGCCAATATCAAGCCAATATTCTCTCAATGGAAACGCAGAAACAATTTTCTGCTTATCCATAAGTTCTTTATATAACTCAGGCATATCATAAAATTTATCGACTGGAATAGTATCTAATATTATTGGGTCTAATACATAGATTCCAGCATTGACATAACTTTTATGTATAGGTTTTTCAACAATCGACAACAGTTGGTGGTTATTCGTTTCGATAACACCATAAGGTATCTGGTATTGATGTTCCCTTACACACATCGTCGCACAAGAAGCTGTTTCTATATGAAAATCAAGCAATTGTTCAAAATTCACCTTAGTTAATAGGTCTCCATTCATTACAAAGAAAGGTTCGTTTGGCTTGTTTTCAAGTAAAGATAATGCTCCAGCGGTTCCCAATCTTTTTGTTTCTTCGATATACTCAATATTCACACCTAAGTGGGTGCCATCTTGAAAATAATCCATAATCAGTTCTTTTTTATAATTCACAGATATCACAAAGTTTGTGAATCCATGGTTTTTAAAGCCTTCTATAATCGTTTCTAAAATAGGTTTATTTCCCACATTTAACATTGGTTTAGGTAGTGTATCTGTCAGTGGGCGCAGTCTAGTTCCTAGCCCTCCCGCCATCAATACTACTTTATTTTGTTTTTTATCTACAAATTCAAGATTATCTGAAAATAAGATGTTAAGTAACTTTTTATCACCCGAAACGATAGGTAGCTGTTTAAGCTTGGCCTTCTTTAAACGTTGCTCATAATAATTAGTACTTTTTCCGTCTGATTCACAAATTGGAGTCGCATTCATTACTTCCTTTATAGAACTATCAAGGGATAAACCTCTTAAAATCCCGCGGCGAATATCTCCATCTGTGACAGTCCCAAGTAAGTACATTTCATCATCCACGACTGCCGCAAATTGCATACTTGTTTCATCTATTAACTTCATCACTTGAATAATCGTTGTTTCTGGTTGAATTAATACATTTTTCCAATTATTCATCGACTACACTTCCTTCGCTGGTACTCCATATGCTTTTTTATTGCTACCTATAGTAGTCACGACGACTGAACCTGCCCCAATTAACGTTCCGTCACCTATCGAAATCCCTTGTATTACAGCTGATCCTGTTCCAATATGACAGCCTTGACCGACAGTAACGCTACCTGATAACGTAGTGCCTGGAGCGATATGTGTATGACTTTTCACTTTGCAATCATGATCAATGATCACGCCCGTATTAATTATGACGTTATCAAAAACATTCACATTCGTTTGCATAATAACTCCAGCCATTATTTGTACACCTTCTCCTAATTTTACTGATGGAGACAAGTTTGCACTTGGATGAATAACGCTGGTAAACGTATAGCCTTTTTTCTTATAACTTTCAAATAATTCTTTACGGAAGGTTGATACACCAACTGTTCCAAGACCAATCACTAACTCTACTTCATTAGGACAATAACTCTCAATCACATCATCAGTTCCAAGATACACCAAATGAAATAATTCTTTTCTTTCTTTTGGTGCAGTATATCCTAATATTTTTTTATTTAAAGTAATCAATGTCTCTATTAATACAGAAGCATGGCCACCATCACCTACTATTATTATCGGCTTATTCATCAATTAATTCATCCGGATTGTAACTTTTAGACGCTCGTCTACCAACAATTGACCAAAGCTTACTAGGTTCCATTCCATTACCTGGTCTTTTAATAGTTAAATGAGCTTCTGTTATAATTTCATCAATACTAATTCTTTTTTTAGCAACTATACTTTTCCTAGCAACCATTCGATTTTCACACTCAATGTTAGTTGGCACTTTTATGCCATCTCCTAATGATTGCTCTATAGCACGAATACCACTTACCATTTCTTTTAACTCTTTCGGTTCTAATGAAGCCTTATGATCTGGACCAGGTAATGCTCGGTTCAATGTAAAGTGTTTTTCTATAACTGTTGCTCCGAGCGCAGCCGCAGCTAATGGAACTGCAATACCAACTGAATGATCTGAAAAACCAGTAGGTAATTGTAATTCTTTACTCATTTTATTGATCGCTTGTAAGTTAATTGTCTCATATGGTGCTGGATATTCCGTTGTACAGTGTAAAACCGTTACAAACTTTTTTAAGATATCTTTTGCTTCATCCGTACGATAGAATTTCACGGCTTCATCCAAATCAACAGCTTCTTGCGGAAATGCAAGTCCATAGGCTAAAAAAGATAGTGCTTCATGGATCTCGTCAAGCGTTGCCATGCCAGTAGAAATAATAATCGATTTTCTTTTTGTTGCAATATAATGAATAAAAGGACTGTTCGTAAGCTCTCCAGACGGAATTTTAACTTTTGATAAACATATATCATCAAGTAAAAAATCGACACTTTCAAAATCAAAAGGCGTCGATAAAAACTCAATCTTTTTAGTTTTACAGTAGTCATTCAGCTTAATAAATTGCTCATACGATAATTCCAAGCTTTTCAACATATCAAACTGTGAAGTAGCCTCTCCAATATTATCAACTTGATACGCAGCTTGTTTGGCTGATTTAGTAACAAGGTTTTCAGTTTTAAACGTCTGAAACTTCACCGCGTCTGCCCCGGCTTCTTTTGCCACATCGACAAGTTGTTTGGCTAGCTCAAGCGAACCATTGTGATTCACTCCGGCTTCTGCAATGATGTATGTGTGATTTCTCATATATCATAAAACTCCTTTCTAATTGAAAACGAGGGTAATCCTTTTATGATATCCACTATTTTAGATGCCACCTGACCATCTCCAAATATTTTTTGGTGAGTTCCTTTAAAGTTCAAAGCCTTTTCAATCTGGTATTGTATTGAATCTTTTTCAAGTTTTGCATGAAAGATGGATGTTGGACTTTCTCTTCCTGCTTGTCTATCGCCACAATTTACAGTAGGTGTCGATAAGTAGGGCACTTCGATTAAACCACTAGAAGAGTTTCCAACAACTACTTCAGCATGTTTAACAGCACTTAAATAATTTATTTGACCTAATGATTCAAATAAATATGCATTGGCATTTTCTAAAGTGAAACTTTCTATCAAATTATTGATTAACCTTCCGCCATTATCTGCATTTGATTTTGTAAAGATCAAATTAAATTCCGAATAATTCTCTAGCGCTGCAAGCACTGAATAAATACCGTCAGTCTGTCCATTGGTTTCAGGATGGTAAGTGATTAAGATAAATGGCTTATCATTATTTATCGCTAATTTTGAATAGAGTTCCTTTTTAGGTAGTAAAGATATCTTCAATATATTTTCAATTCCTGGCGCTCCTACATTCCAAACTCTTTCCGGTGATTCTCCTAGCTGAATAACACGAGTACGATGTGATTCTGTACTCGTGAAATGCCATGTAGCCATTTTGGTAATAGAATGACGAATGGCATCATCATATGCACCGTACGTCAATTCCCCACCATGAATATGTGCGATAGGAATACGGGAAATTAATGCTGTTTGTGCAGATGCAAACATTTCAAATCGATCTCCGAGTATTATTAGCAAATCTGGCTCTAATCGCTCAAATGCGTCAACAAGACCAATTATTCCTAATCCCATTGATTTAATAACTCCCGAAGCTGTATCTGACGACAAGAGCATCTCTACTTTCTCATCAATCTTAAACCCATCTTCCTCAATCTGTTTATAAGTAAGACCAAACTCCGGTGAAAGATGCATGCCTGTAACTACTACTTGTAATTCTAACTCATCATCTTGTTGTATAGTTTTCATAAGCCAGTAAAGCAAGCCGTATTCAGCGCGAGTACCAGTCACGATACAAATTTTACGTTTTGTCATAAAATGCATGTCCTTTCAATGGATTCGATGGAATGTTAATGATTGTTTCCTTTAACTTTTCAGTAACAGTTAGCTCATCTTTAGGACAAATCTTATATTCTGACAACTCATTCAAAGGTGTCCAAATAGGACGCGCCATCGCTCCCGCATCATTTAACAAAGCCAATACATCATCTCGTCTATGTACTTCAGAATCTAAAATAACCGTCTGTAACCAATAGTTGCTAGTTGCAAAAGTCGGCTCCATAAATAATCGAGTGCCATCTATCTGTTCAACTAACTTTTCATAACGTATAGCAAGTGCTCTTTTAGACGCTAAAAAACCTTCAATTTTCGTTAACTGTGCACAACCAAGTGCCGCATTTAAATTCGGCATCCGATAGTTATAACCAATCTCATCATGAACATATTCCCACTGATGCGGAACTTTCGCAGTTGTCGTAATATGTTTCGCATAATCTGCGAGCCTTTCATCATTCGTCAAAATGGCCCCACCGCCACCTGTAGTCATGATTTTATTGCCATTAAAACTTAAAGCAGCCGCTACACCAAAGCCACCAGTATGCTTGCCTTTATAATAAGAACCTAATGATTCAGCTGCATCTTCTACCAGTGCTAAATTGTACCGCAGACAAAGTTCTACTAGAGGATCCAGATCAACCGGATGCCCAAATGTATGCATTGGTACTACTGCACGGATTATTCTGTCTGTCTTCTTATTAACTAGATTTCCGTTTTTCATAACACCGATTTCTTTAATATACTCTTCTAATTTCATTGGATCCAATCCAAGCGTTTCTTCACTCACATCTACAAAATGCGGAATCGCTTGTAAGTACGATGCCGCATTCGCTGTTGCAATAAAGGTTAAGGCTGGCATAAAGACCTCGTCATTCGGCTTCACACCAGCGATTTTCATTGCAATTTGAAGTGCAGCGGTTCCATTGACAACAGCAACAGCACGTTTGACACCTGTAAATTCTGCTAATTCCCTCTCAAAACGATCAACATATTTTCCAACAGATGATACCCAACCTGACTTCACGCAATCAGTTACATATTCGATTTCCGTGTCATTAAATGTCGGTTCATGCAATGGCACAAAGTATTTTCCGTACATTTTCTTAATTTCATTTGCAAAGCTTACCCACTGCTCGTTCATATGTTATACACATCCGTTTTATAGGAAGCTAAATTAACTGGATTCGTAAACCATTCTATCGTTTCTTCTAGTCCTTTTCTAAAGCCTTCTTTGCCACCATACTCTGGCTTCCAACCAAGCAATTTCTTAGCTTTTTGGTTATCCGCCCATAGACGCTCTACTTCACTTTTATCTGGTCTCAGACGTTGTTCATCTGTTTCAATTGTTACATTCACATTCATAATATCTGCGATCTTCATAGTTCGATCCAATATTAATAACTTCTCCAATGGATTTCTCATTATTCATAACAGAGATAAATCCATTCACGGTATCGTTGACGTAGTTGAAATCACGCGTTGGACTGATTGCTCCTAGTTTAATAGTCGTTTTTCCTGAAGCAATTTGCCCAATAATTGTTGGGATCACCGCACGGGCAGATTGGCGAGGACCGTATGTATTGAATGGTCTGATAATCGATACTGGTGTGTCGAAAGATTTATAAAACGATAATGCCATTTGGTCTGCCGCTATTTTTGTTGCGGAATACGGTGACTGTCCTTGGAGTGGATGATTTTCGTCGATTGGTACGTATTGCGCTGTTCCGTACACTTCGCTCGTTGACGTATGAACTACTTTCTCCACACCTAATTCACGTGCAGCTTGGACGATATTCAATGTACCTTTAATATTCGTATCTACATACGTGTCGGGTGAATGGTAAGAATAAGGAATCGCAATGAGTGCTGCAAGGTTTAAGACATGCGTACAGCCTTTCATTGCTTCTTTTACACCGTACGGATCCCTAATATCTCCTGCAAATACGTCTAAATTATCCTTTACTTCTTTTGCTGCTGAATCTAGCCAGCCCCATGAGTTAAAAGAATTATAATAGACGAAAGCTCGAACGTCGTGACCTTGACGAATGAGTTGTTCTGTTAGGTGGGAGCCTATGAAACCATCCGCACCAGTAATTAATATTTTTTTATTACTTTTTTCGAAATTAACTAATCCCTTTCTCACATACAACACATCTTTTCATTTTATTATATATATATCATAAGTCCTAAGTATCCAATTACCCTAAATACCTAAGAAAAAGCACACTTTTGTCGATAGAATGAGTATAATGTTTCTAATAACTAAAAGAAAGGAAGAAAACTATGAACTTTCTAAAGACTTTGAAGTTGTTTTTAATCGCTATACTTATTATCGGCATTATCACACCAAATTCAACAAAAGCAGCGATAATTAAGGCGACCGACTTGGTAAGTATCAACAAAACTATTAGTAAAAATAGTTTAGTGCCTAATGAAGTTATTGACGTTACCCTTACTATTAAAGGCACACCCCAAGACGTATCTTCTGTAAAACCTAATGATGTGATTTTGATCATTGATAAATCAGGTAGTATGAGCGCGGATAATCGTATGAACGCTGCAAAAGTTGCCGCTAAAGAATTTATCGATTTGATGGATTTAACGAAACATAAAGTTGGAATTGTTGACTTTGATACAAATGCATACTCTTTTCCTTTGACGGATGACAAGAATGCAGCTAAAAATTATGTAGACACCATTCAACTCGGAGGAACTACCAATACAGGTGATGCGGTAAGATTGGCAACTTCCATGTTAAAAAACAAACGGCCAGAAGCCCAGCCTACTATTGTTATAATGTCAGATGGAGCAGCAAATAGTACGCCTGACGCTTTAGCAGCTTCTAGAACAGCCAAAGATGCCGGGATTACTTTTTATTCGATTGCTTTATTAGGTCCTAATGACAGCACTGATAGCGCTCCTAACATACTGCTAAAAGGAATGTCTACATCATCTGAGACTCATTATTTTGTATTAGGTTCAATTGGCCTCTCAGATGTATATAAAAAAATCGTTGAACAAATAGGCCTTGCTAGTGCATATAATGTAACGATTACAGACACTATTTCATCCGAATTCGAATTAGTAAAAGGTTCTTACAAGGATCATATTCCTCAGCCTACTGTTTCAGGGAATACAATTCAATGGTTCATTTCAGAATTAAAAACAAAAGAACTAAGCTTCACTTACCAAGTACGCTCGAAATCTGATGCGGCTATAGGTAAATACCCTGTTGCACAAACTTACACTACATTTGAAGCTGGCAACGGATTGAAATACACTTTAGATTCACAAAATCCGATGGTTGAAATTAAAAACCACGGACCCATTATTACCAATATTTCCGAAGAAAAAGGGCCTGTAACCGGTGGAGAGAATGTTACAATCACCGGTAGTAACTTCTTACCAAATACTAAGGTTTATTTCGGCAATAGTCTAGCACCAATAATTTCTGAATCCGCTACTGAAATTGTGGTAACTACACCGCCTTCAGCGAGAGGAACTATTACAGTCAAAGTTGAAAACACAGACCGACAATTTGCATTAGGTGAGTATTATTATTATGCCGAACCAACAATTAAATACCTTTCACCTGCCGAAGGCCCCTTTGAAGGTGGTAATAGAGTATTAATCTTTGGATCTAACTTTATGAAAGACTCTGAGGTATATATAGACAATACGTTGGCTGAATCCACGTTTGGAACAGGTCAAAGATTATCAGTAATAGTACCCCAAGCTAAAGTTTCAGGCGCTGTTAATGTAAAGATTGTGAACCCTGACTCTACTGAGATTGAAGTTCACGATTCTTATACTTACTTACCACCCTTACCTCCTGTTGAAGTTGAAGTCAACAGTGTATCTGTAAATTCTAGTCAATTAACTGGTGGTATTATAACTTATGTTTCTGGGAAAAATTTTGAACATGGTGCAAAAGTATTCTTTGGTGAACATGAAGCTCCTAGCGTAAGCTGGATGAATTCTAGTAAAATCAAAGTTACAGTTCCTTCTGCTGAATCAGCTGGTTTCACGGATATAAAAGTGGTCAATCCCGATAACAAAGAAGGAATACTTTCAGATGGATTTGAATACTTGGCTCCTCCAGAAAAGCCGAAAGTTGAACTTCATAAATTAGGTTCAGATTCTGGTGTAATAGAAGGGGGCGAATTACTCTATTTATTTGGAAAAAATATAGATAGAAACGCTAAAGTATTTTTTGGTTCTAATGAAGTACCAATTTATAATTTCGTTAATATAAGCAAAATTCGTGTTAGAGTTCCTGCGGCAACAATACCTGGTTTGGTTTCTGTGAAAATTGAAAACCCTGATGGTAGTTTTGCAGAATTACAAGATTCATATGAATACATGCCGCCACCGACGCCACCTAAACCTGAAATAGATCGTTTATCATTAACTGATTTACTTGTTGGTGAAACGAGTACACTTTACTTATTCGGAAAAAATATTTCACCATTAGCTAAAGTATTTTTTGGAGACATTGAAGCTAACAGTGTAATTGTAACTGCAAGCAAGGTACGAATTATTGTACCTACGGCTACTCTACCTGAGAAGATAGATGTTAAAGTATTAAATCCAGATGGACAGGAAGCAATTTTAGTAGATGGATTTGAATACAAAGAACTGATTAAAGATCCTGCACCAAGAGCACTGACTTTTTCACAGCAATCAGGATCCATGGCGGGTGGAGAAACAATGACCATTACCGGAGAAAATTTCAAAAGTAACACTAAAGTGTTTTTTGGAACTAGAGCTGCTACAGTAATTAGTGCATCTGATACTGTACTTGAAATTAAAACTGCTCCTTCTACAACAATTGGGTCAGCAACAATAAAAATTGTAAATCCAGATGGACAAGAACATGTCGAAGTAGATGCTTATAATTATGAGGACTTAAAAGCTACAATTACTAGAATGTCACTAAGCAGTGGTCCTATAAATGGTTCTACTACAGTGTATATTTATGGAACAAACTTCAACAAAAACCTTACGGTAACTGTGGGTGATATTGAAGTTCCCTACGATTTTCTTGGTGCAACCAGAATTCGTATTAAAACCCCAAAGGCAAACATGGCCGAAACCGTGAAAATCTCTGTAGAAAGATCTGGCTTTAAAGATTCAAGAGATTATACCTATAATTAACATATAGTAAGCCCGTAATATAAAAAAGCGCACCTTTTCGGCACGCTCCATAAACAGCCCGACTGCTTCATTTTATTGAAGTAGCGGGCTGTGTTTTTTTAAATTTAGGTGGCTAACTTGATTGTACAATTGGCCATATTCTTTTATAAAGGCTTCTAATGAATATCAAATATACTTTTCTAAACGTTCGTCAGACAAAATATTTTCTAAATATTTTATAATGATTTGATAAAAATTGTGTAATTCGCTTATCATGTTCATTAATTCTTTGGTCGTGTATCTATTTCTAGGCTTCATAGTTTGAAAAACATTAGATACCCTATTAAACTCAAAAGTTAATTTGGTCATTAATACATCCTCTAATATTCTATGTTTTGATACTGCCCTAAATTGTTTAACAATTCCCGGCATATCATTTACGTCTATATATTTTTTGTTTAAATGTGAATTAACAGCACTATCCGCTTTCTTAACATCTTTTTGCAACATTTTAATATCCTTTATAAAATCTTTAATTTGGATTTTATTATCTTTTTCTTCGCTCTTCATGGAATATATATTCTTTTGTTTTTTACTATTATTTGATCTTTCTATAGCCTCTATATATTCAGTCCCTTTTATTTTTGCTCCGTGGGATGATAAGTTATATATTCTCATCGTATGCGTAAATGATTCTATTACATTTTGCATACTTTCTAAAAAAATTTTTAAAGGTAGCGTGGTTCCTGTCATTTCCCCTAAGTTATTTTCCACCATAAGCTCCGTCTTTAAATTATACATTCCTTCATGATGTTTAATTCCTTCAGCGTAATACTGGCCATTAAGCAAGGCTAGATCTTGCCCTATTAAGTACACTTCTGAAAAGCCCAGATATTCAATCACTTGGAGAGTAAATATAGCAACTGACGGTGATGGGTATGGAAATGTATAAAGATCTTCGTATTGACTTGTAATATAGTCATCTTGGGACCTCGCAACTATTGAAGGGCCTCGATGATTTTTTTGAATTTTAGAGTTGGACATTGTTTCATAAATTAACGCGCCTGAAAATTCTAGCCCCTTGAAGTGAGTTGAATAATTTATTTCACTTGCATCTACACTAGTTACAAAATCAGGTTCTATACCATTGCTTAATAGTGCTCTCAATGCAGATCCTACAGAAAATATATGATAAGAATCATGAACATCTTTAATAACATGCATTTGTGTCTTCAAAGAAGGGCCAGACGCTGCTAATATCGCCTTTTCTCCAGCGTATTTTCCTTTTAAATCCTTAATGCTTATTGAATTTTTAGTATAAGGTAAATTTAATAGGGGTTCTATAAGCCAGTCTGATGAAAATTTCTTCTCTGTATTATCCATTATTTTTTTTGTTTCTATACCATCTTTAATTATTTGAACACATTGTTTTAATCGAATGTCACTTGTCTTACTGTAATTAGGATGTAGTTGAATATTTGTGGATATGCCAATGAATTTAGATAGATAAGCACTAAAAGTTAGTGGTGTGAAACTTTCCGAATTGAGATAAGAAATTTCATCATGGGAACTGATTGTTTGAAGATAGCTATCCGCAAGTCGTACTTCTGGAAAAGGTTCTATAAATAGATAGTGCACATTGTTTCGAAACATTTTACTTTCTATTAACTTTTCTAGTAGAATTCCATTACCTAAGCCAATAAAGATAAAGAATTGATTTTCGCAGTTTTCTATTTTCTTTAAGAAACGCTCTATTTCTTTACTTGGAGAATACAGCGAATTTAGAGGAATAGAAACGTTATTATTATAATATGAATAAACCATTGAACCATCATTTGATAGCTCTTCTTGAATTGTATATGTCATTTTACATAACCTCTTGAATTTCATCTGAAACATTTTGAAGAAGTGGCAATAATTCATATTCTATTACATCTATTATAAAGCTCATATCATTCAACTGAGCTCTTTCAAAAACCTTCTCTGAAATAGACTGTAAAAAGTCCGAATTAATTAAATCCTTTTGTATAAAGTTCGTAATCGGAATAAATGATAATATTGCTTCCACCACACTAGTGTATCCATTAATAACACTTAATTGATCATCTAAATCTCTTATATCATCAATATATTGATTGACCTTTTCAATGTAACCATTTAATTCCTGTTTGAATTCACGAAGGAGTTGCGTAGTATGTATGGCTCTTAGATATTGAGGAGCGTTATTTTGTATTACTAGATTCTCAATTGCCGAAGGATTTAAAGGTATATTATTTTCATCTACTAATACCATTTTTTCTCTTATTAAATATTCATTAATAGTTTTTGCGATATTATCAATATCCTCAGCAATTCGATCTCCATTTATGTAAATCATAAAATATCCCTCCTATATTAAGAAAAAAGATAGCCGGGAAAGGGCTATCCTTTTTTTCTTTATTAACGAAGTAGTTGTAATACTCCTTGTGGCTGCTGGTTTGCTTGTGAAAGCATAGCTTGAGCTGCTTGAGTCAAGATATTATTCTTAGTGAAGTCCATCATTTCTTTAGCCATATCTACATCACGGATACGAGACTCCGCTGCAGTTAGGTTCTCAGAAGATGTTCCTAAGTTATTGATTGTATGTTCCAATCGATTTTGAAGCGCACCTAGTTTTGAACGTTCTGCTGACACACTGGAAATAGCAGCATCGATAGCAGAAATAGTATTGTTAGCATTTGTGTTGTCAGAAACATCTAAAGCATCAACACCTAAAGCACCAGAAGACATGCTGTTAATCGCTATTGTAATCGTTTGACCCTTATTCGCTCCTACTTGGAAAGCAGTATTAGAGATACCGCCACTCAAAAGTTTTTGAGTGTTAAATTCAGTAGTAGTCGCAATTCTATCAATTTCTTCAACGAGTTGATCTATCTCATTCTGAATCTCGTTGCGGTCAGACTCAACGTTCGTATCATTTGCACCTTGAACCGCTAGCTCACGCATACGCTGTAAAATATCGTGTGTTTCGTTCAGCGCACCCTCAGCAGTTTGGATCATGGAGATACCATCCTGTGAGTTCTTTGCAGCCATATCCAATCCGCGAATCTGTCCACGCATTTTCTCGGAGATTGCTAGACCTGCTGCGTCGTCTCCTGCACGGTTGATCTTTAAACCTGAAGATAATTTCTCAATATTGCTTGCTGCTGCTGCGTTGTTTGCACCTAGTTGGCGGTGCGTGTTCATTGCTGCCATGTTGTGATTAATAATCATAATAGTTTCCTCCTTGAGTGTTTGTTGGGTTCACGTCCATGTGACCCTGATTTTTGTGGCGGTGTCAAGAGTCGGCCGCGCTCTCTCTGCCGCTTACATTACTAATATCGGACGGGTTACTAGAGTGTTTAGTGTTTTTTTAAAGTTTTTTGCAATTCTTTTTATATGTGTAGAAAATATGTCGCTCATTTGCTAAGTACGTCACTCATTCCTTACCCTTTAACGTAGATAGCCAGTTGACATCTAGCGTTAACGATTCAGCGTTTGATTCCGTAATGGACTGAACTAACTCTCCCCGTACGATATCAACAGACTTCGGTGCTTCTATCCCGATTCGGATCGTATCGCCTTTTACTTCGAGAATTTTCACTTCTATATTGTCGGCAATTTTAATAGTTTCGCCTGCTTTCCGTGAGAGGACTAGCATATTAGCTCTCCTTTCCGCCAATTGGATGTTTGATGGCATAGCGATTGTCATTTAGAATCATTTGTTTCGCTTTTCTATTTTCTATATGAAAAAGTAATGGCGCTTGTAAATTAATAGTAGAATCTGTTAGCGGTTCTTTAATACATACGATACCTAGCACCATCAAATCTTCTGGTTTTTCAATTTCAAGCAAATCGATTGTCGGTTCATCAATTGTGAAATCATAGTCTTCTACAAGCTTGTACGGATTCGCTACAACGAATGCGATGCCTGCTTGTTTTGTCGACTGCAGTATTTGAAATTCCGAGCCATCTCCAATCGGCAGAATGACAAATTCTTCTTCGTCTTCAAATCCTGGAAGTCCTTTTGGGAAATGCCACGCTTTTGATAAATCGACTTCCACTTTATCGTGGAATTTCGTTTCAATTTCTTTTATTGTATTCACCATCGTTCACTCTCTCCTTCGCTTGTATCTTAATAAAAGGCACTATTAATCATGGAGTAAAATAAAAAGAACGGTCGACCACCGCTCTTTTTTCTCTACACCTTCCAATCAATATCAATCGATCCATACTGCTCCATTACAACATTGACTTTCCCAGGTGTGTAATTATGGATTGGTTTATTTATTTGCGCATCTATGATCGGCTTTTGTGGTGTTACGTTGATGTCCAGCGAGCCTGCGGTAATGTCTGTTTTAATCTTTGTACGGTCGCCTACGAACTTTACTTGTAGTTCTGCCATCGGTCGCTCGGTACTTTGTTTGACGATGTCCGCAATGATAGCGCCATTCTCAATTTTCATCAACTGCTGACCTTCTTGTGCACGACGTCCTATTCCTTCTTGCACTTTTTGCATACCATATTGTGCATTTTCAGCTGTTCGGCGAAATACGCTTTTCATATCGATATCTGCACGGTTTTCTGTTGTGTCGAGTGATAGTTGCGGGCGCGTAGTAGACATTTCAAGTATCGCCGCCGGTTGCTCTAGGTTCAGCGTTGCTCTCGGTTGCTCGATTTCTTGAATGGGTTTAGTCACTTGTAACCCTATCTTCGCTGGTGTTGTTTGAATTTGAAGTCGCGGAATATTCACTTCTATCACTCTCCTCTACTTTTTATCGTAAGAAATCGACTAGTGAAGGTTGGATGATGCGCGCACCTACTGATAATGTCGCACGGTGAATGGATTCTGATGTAATCAAATCAGTAATCGTTTTTTCATAATCGACGTCTTCGTTCTCGGAACGTTGCTTTTTCGCAGCACCTTCCTGCATTTGAAGACGGTTGTCCATTAGTTCTGCCCGATTCGAACGAGCTCCGATATCTGCACGTTTTGTTAAAACATCATCCATAAGTATGTCTATCTCTCCAAGCGACGCACTAAAATCATAGGAGTCGTCTATATTATTTTTTATATCTGTAAACAACTGATTAATATTATTAAACATGTCAGATGTATTCGTACTCACGCGTAGTTCGACTCCGTCAAATACTTCAATGGATACATCTTCTTTAAATGGTGCACTTGATTGATACGTGCCTGTCGCTTTGTCGAATAACGGCTGATCAGTCATTTTCCCACTGAATATATGCTTGTCTCCGACTTTCGTATTCGCCAAGTCTTGGAGTTGCTCTTGTAATTGTTCTAATTCAATTTTAATCTTGTCCCGGTCGCTGGCTGTCATCGTCCCGGTATTAGCTGCGTTCGCCGCAAGTTCTCTTGCACGGTGGAGTACTTGTCCAACATGATCAAGCGCATCATCCGAACTATCGAGCCAGTTATTGACTTCGCCTAAGTTTTTCTGAAATTGCTCGACTTTGTCTACTTGCATGCGGTAGCCAAGACCCTTCATGACAATCACTGGATCATCAGATGGACGGCTAACCTTTTTCCCCGTGTTTAATTGTTCTTGTAGTTTTCCCATTTTCGAATAGCTGCCTGATAAGTTGCGCAGCATATTTTGTGAAAGCATAGATTGTGTTACGCGCATGGAAATTCCTCCTTAATTATCTACCGACTAGACCCATACCGTTGACGATTTTATCGAGTGCTTCGTCCATGACCGTGATCATACGGGCTGATGCGTTATACGCTTGCTGGAAACGAATCATATCGGTCATTTCTTCATCTAGTGAGACGGAACTGATAGAATCGCGTCGGTTGGATACCGCCAAAAGAAGTGTGCCTGTGTTTTCCGTCATTTTCACTGCCTGCTGTCCTGCGACTCCGAGCTCCCCGATTGCTTGTGAGAAGTAAGTCTGGATACTTGAACCGCCCAATCCAGGTAATTTTGTAAATAAAGCATCTGCCAGTTTTTGAGCATTCTCGCCATTCCCAACTTCTGGTGCACTTCCAGGTTCAGAAGTTGAAGCAGCTACTTTATTTGGATTTTTAATCAGATTATCATTTATACCAATTGTGCTAGCAGTAATTGTTCCTCCAGCTTTAGCTATGAAGAAAGCTTCTCCTTGCTGGCCTTGTAAATCCGTAGCATACGGAGGTGTACCACTTGGACCGCCCATATGAATTTTGTTAAACTCTGTCGCAAATTCTTCTGCCATTTTATCCAACTTCGCTAACATATCTGGATACAGACCTTCAGGGGTACCGCCATCTACATAACCATACGACTCAACAAGGGATCTCAGTTCTCCACTTTTGACCATATTGCCTACAGGTAGTGGTGCGTCGCCAGCGGGTAAACCATTGAATGTGAATCCCGTGATGTAACTCGGAAGGTTTCCATTCGCGTCTATACCGTCTACTGTAAGGGTAGAGTATTCCATTTTCTTCAATACTGTGATCGGCGCGCCATTTGTCTTAATATTAATGGTCACTGTACCTTCAGCAATTGCCAGCGCACGTCCACCTGATTTTTCATAACTTACTTCGATAGGTAAGTACGTTGATAGTTTATCTAGTAGTCCGTCGCGTGCATCGTAAAGGTCGTTTGGTAAATAACCATTCGGCTCTACGTTCGCAATTTGACGGTTCAGTTCACTAATTTGCTTTAAAATAGAATTGACATCGTTCGCGGTAAAGTCAATTTCATCCGCATGATTGCTTCTAATTTCTGATAGTGATTTGTGGATGTAGTTGAAAGAGTCAGATAACGCCACTCCCCGTTCCACTACAACCGCACGCGCTCCACCGTTTTCCGGGTTCGTTGCGAGCGTCTGCAAAGATTGCCAGAGGTCACTAATGGATTGCTGTAAGCCATATTCAGAAGGCTCCGCAAGTACATCTTCCATTTGTGCAATCGCTTTTGTACGTGATTCCCAGTAACCAAGCTTATTTGTTTCGCTGCGGTATTGGTGATCGACGAACGCATCGCGAATCCGTTGAATTGAACCTGCCTCTACACCAGTTCCAAGGAATCCTGGTTGCGTTCCAGCATTCAATCCGACTCCTGGAAATCCTGACGTCGCCTGCATATTGACACGCTGGCGTGAGTAGCCGGGTGTATTGGCGTTCCCAATATTATGTCCTGTCGTATAAAGAGCGGATTGCTGTGTGTACAATCCGCGTTTGCTAGTTTCTAATCCCATGAATGTCGAGCGCATACTGTGGCCTCCTTAAGCTTGGGAGTCGAATGAGGAGAACTTAGTTTGCGCTCCTGATGACTGCCCTTGTACTTCATTTTTCGAATAGTTGACGTTTTCCGGACGCGGACGGATCATGTCCAGCGATAGATTCACAAATTGAAGCGATTGATAGGTCAGTTGTTGGTTGAGTTCGTTCTGCCGTTTCAACTCATGAATCGCATGCAGGAGACGGTCCCTCGCCTCTGCTAACGGTTCTTTGTCCGGTTCGTTTGCTACTTCTATTAGATGCGTCATCGTTGGTTCGGCAAGTACTGGACTTCCTTGTTCAGTTACATATTGCTTGACTGCGTGTACGCGTTTTTGATCCATTTGCACAATAGCCGCTAAGTGGGCTTGCTCCTCTTTCAACAGTTGGTCAATCCCATCGATATCACCGCTTTTCAACAGTGCTGTCTTGTCGTTGGACAGACGGAGCAAGCTCATATGCAGTTTTTCTAAGTGATTGAGCATTGTTAAAATCGGTTCAATAGACAATGGTATTCCTACTTTCTATGATTACTTATTGAAATACGATAGCAGTTTTGAAGCGAGTGTTTTCTCGTCTACTTGGTACTCGCCGGACTGTACTTGTGCTTTTAGCTGCTGTACGCGTTGTTGACGTTCGGTCTCTATTGGAGATGCCGCTGATAGCTTTTTCGCTTCCGTTGAAATTTCAAGCTTGTCAGATTTCATTTGATAAGACTGCTTCGCTTGCTCGACTTTCATTTGTTGATTGCGGTACGGGTTCACTGGCGGTGTCTTGAATCCATCAATTTTCATACGTCTCGCTCCTTTCTAAGTAGACTTATTTATATGTCCTATTCTTTATTTCGGCAGATTGCAAGGATTATTTAGGGTCTTTGGGACGGAAAAACGAGCAGGACAAACTGCTCGTTTTGGTTTTCGACTTGGAATAGGCTAGTATGCCGTTTCGCTGCGTTCCAGGCGGACGCGTGTCTTATGGACCCGCGGTGAGCCAACCGGTCGCAAGCTCCTCTGGTTGTCTCACCAGTCGGGCTGATCCCCGAGTCGCCGCCTTACACTTCGCTTCACTGGTGTTTGCTTCTTAAGTTAGTGAGTGGAATGATCAGCTTTTGACTTAGACCTTTCATTTGGACTTTAAAAAATAGGGAACAGACATTAAGTCACTTGATAGCTACAATGAAGTCTCAAATTACTTGGAGTCTAACTGTAGGATTGAAGCGTAAGAAGGGGTGACTCCTGGAGGATCAGCGTGAGTCTGAGACCCTGGACTGAACAAAAGCCGTTGCGAAGAACGGCTTTTGCGAGTAAAAGTGAAGCGTTAGGAGCACATCCTTGCATTAAATTCTGGACTACATACTAGTAATTCTCTCTTACTTCCTATCTTTTTGTGCATAGTACGTGCCACGTTCTTTAGTTTTTAATGCTTCACGTAATTCTAGCGCAGCATCATGCATGCTGATTTCACGTTTGATTTCGCTCGTACATCTATCACATAGTTTTCCCGTAGTCGTGAGCGCACCGCATTTGTCGCATGGATAGCCAAGGTTAGGAAATAACGCGGGTTGGAGTCTGCCTTTACGTACCCATTGATACAGTAATGTTTCCGTGACGCCTGTTACTTCAACAATCCGCTCGATATTGGCTGCACGATTTTCACGCTTGCGTAAAAAACGGTAGACTTCTTCAAACATTTTTTCTTCAATGGCTGCACATTTAGCACATACATCCCTAATTCCTGTAAAATTAAAAAGTTCTCCACATGTCGGACAATTTCTTACTTCCGCCATTACTATCACTTCTCTCTTATAGGTCTGAATAACGTCACAGCTTCCACTCGCTTGGCGCCTTTATTTTTAAGCGCGCGTGCGGCATGACGCAATGTAGTTCCCGTCGTATAAATATCATCGACGAGTATAAAAACTAACTCACTATTTGGTATATCGGCTAGTACTTCGAATAGTTCAGTCATCTGTAGACGTTGTGCACGTGTTTTTTCACCCATTACGGATTCCGTCGTCTTTTGTAAGTAGTTTGTAAACGGAATATTGGAAGCTTCTAGCAAGGCATCGACTTGCGCGAACGTTCGATCCTTTTTATTTACAGGGTGCATCGGAATAGGTACGATAATTTTTTTCGGATCGTTCAGCACATTGCGTAACTCACTAGCAAACACGGTAGCGAGCGCAATGTCTTGCATGAATTTGAATTGATGTAAATAGTCGCGCGCTTGTTCATTGTAGGCGTATAGCGAATGAACAGAATCGAGAATCTCATCTTCTTCTACGCAGTCGATACGTTCGAATCCATTAAAACATGCCGGACAGATTGACGATGTTTTCGCAATTCCTAGCAACTGCTGCCACGTCGGCTGATCGTCTAAGGGTTTGTTGCACAATAAACAATTCATCGCGGTACCTCTTGCTTATTCAGCTTGCGAATTTCGCTTTTCGCTTCGTCCATTGCGTTTGTAATGCCTTGATGGAATAGCACGAAATCACCTGAAGTGTTCGGTACGGACCGCCCGACTCTACCCCCGATTTGGATGAGTGCCCCTTTGTTGAAAATTGTTTGCTCTGCTCCAACGACCGCCACTTGTACGTTCGGTATCGTAATGCCCCGCTCAAGTATGGTCGTCGTTAACAGGCCAGGAATTTCTTTATCGCGAAGCAGTTGCACGCGTTCTTTACGATCTTCGTGTTCGGCATGCACTGCACAAATTCTACTATCTAGTTGCTGGAAAAGTGTTTCCGCTAGTTCCATTAATTCAATCTGATGAAAGAATATGAGAAACGGTTGCTGATTGTCTATACGTTCTTTCGTCCAGCGTAGCAATTTACTCGGGATTTTCTTCTTTTTCAGCTGTTTCTCATAATTCCATAGCGAGACGTTACGAGGTTCAGGTAATGGTTGTCCATGGTAACGCCTTGCGAGTATGGATATATTGCCTTGCTTTTTATTCATCGCCAGTAACTGTGCTGAAGGTGTCGCTGTGACGAAATGGATTGGTCCATTCGGTTTAACCGCTTTCTTTACAGCTTGCTGTAGCGTTTCATCTGCCGTATACGGAAAGGCATCCGCTTCGTCTACGAAAATTGCGTCAAAAGCTTCGTGGAATCGATACAGTTGATGCGTAGTCGCTAATATTAATTGCGCATCATAATGCTCTACTTCCGCTCCCCCGTACAATGCTTCGACTACGGTATCCGGGAAAGCCGTTTTCAGTCGCGGCAGTAATTCTAAAATGACATCTACTCGTGGGGCTGCGAGACAAACTCGTTTGCCTTCATTCAATAAGTAATGGATTGGCTGAAACAGCATTTCTGTCTTGCCAGAGCCGCACACTGCATAGAGTAAGTGCGAGATGCTTTGTTTTGTGCTAGCGAGTAATTCGTTTGTTGCTTTCTGTTGGGATGGTGTTAAATTCCCTTGCCAGTTCATGCGGTGATTCGTTGGATAAACGGGTGCTTGTCCCGTCCAAATTAGCAGTTCCGAACAGCGAGAAACGCGCCCCATATTAAGACAATTTCTGCAGTACGCACAGGTCGTTTCGCATTGCGCGCACTCGAATGTAGTAAATGTTAATTGATTCGAATTAAAACAGCGGTTACACGTATAGTGCATACCGTGCCACGTTGCTTTCGCTGTAACCCCTTCAATTACTTGAATCCAACCTCGTTTGACGCATTCATTTACAGATGCTGCTGGGAATGGCATGACGCGACGTAGCCAAATTCGGCCCGCCAAAAATTGTTGTAGTTCAGTGTAGTCGGCTATCGAGGATTCCTCCTTTATGTTCCGCGCCGTTTCACCCAGCCGAGTCCCATCGCCCCTTCACCAAGATGTGTGCCGATGACCGGACCGAAATAGCTAACCGTGAAATCGACGTTCGGATGTTTTTTCTCAAGCAGTTCTTTCCACTCCACCGCTTCTTCATAGCGATTGCCGTGAATAACGACTGCGTCCAATAACTGATCTTTCGCATATTCTGCTAATAAATCTTCAATGCGTTTCATCGCTTTTTTTGATGTACGGATTTTCTCAAAAGGTACGATGACTTTGTCTACAAAGTGCAGAATAGGTTTCACTTGTAGTAAACCACCGACTAATGCTTGCGCGCCTGATAAACGCCCGCCACGTTGTAGATGAGATAAGTCGTCTACCATGAAGTAAGCTTTCATCGTTTTCTTCATTTCTTCTAGTTCTTCAAGTATTGCGTGCGGGTCGACACCATCGTTCGCTAGTTGGGCTGCACGGATGGCATAGAAGCCTTGGGGATAGGCTGAAATTTCTGAGTCAAACGGTAAAATTTCGATGTCAGGTACGATGTCGATAGCTTGTCTTGCACCCATGTACGTGCCACTGATGCCGCTTGATAGATGGATAGAAATTACGGCATCGTATTCTTTTGCTAGTTTTTCGTAAAGGGCTTCGAAGTCCCCAATCGCAGGTTGCGATGTTTTCGGTAGTGGGACTTTTCCGCGGGTCATTTCATAGAATGCGTCCGTTGTTAGATCGACTTCTTCTGCGTACGATCGGCCGTCGATTGTTACGAGCAAAGGTATCGTGTAGATCCCAAGCTCCGCCTTTATATCATCCGGCA
Organism: Sporosarcina sp. GW1-11; assembly: GCF_033088395.1. NCBI lineage: Bacteria > Bacillati > Bacillota > Bacilli > Caryophanales > Caryophanaceae > Sporosarcina > Sporosarcina sp. GW1-11. Next base: position 369,802 of record NZ_JAPMIW010000001.1, read on the forward strand.
CATACGCCGTACTGTCTGTCACAATTGCTGTTTTCAACATGATCAACTCCTACCCCCTATTCTACCTGAAATCAATGGTGTTGGCATCTGTGAAATGGATTTTGAACTGGTAAGTTGTACTTAGTGTTGTGTCCGGGATTTCCGTTCCGGGTGGACGCGTTCTGGAGGGCCCGCGGTGAGCCAACCGGTCGCTTTGCTCCCCTGGTCGTCTCACCTGTCGGGCTGATCCTCCCAGAGTCGCCACCCTGCACTACAATCCTACTTAGTATGCGGGAGTAATAATGTATCGTTCCATGAACTTAATAAGTTTAGTTAGTGTTTCATATTTCACAAACTGAGTACTAATCATAGTTAGTAAGCTGAAATCGATGTCCTGTATTCTTAAAGTAGGATTGGAGCGAAAGCCGTAACGAAGAACGGCTTTTGCGAGTAAAAGCGAAGCGTTAGGAGCATCGGTTTTAAGGTGTGGTTCACCGCCCTCGGGAACGCGACCCGGAACGAAAATCCCCGACTACTCATCAATGTCACTCTCTACTGTTTCCAACCAATTCATGCTATCGTGTAAGTAGACTAGGCAAATACGAAAGGGGTTTTGGTTATGCAGGAGATTCGTTATGAGCAGAGGGGTTCGGTGGCGTATGTGACGCTGGATCGGCCGGATGCGATGAATGCGTTCAACTTTCAATTATTGCTAGAGCTTGGAGAAGTCGTGGAAGGGATTCGAATCGACCCTACCATTCGTGCGGTCGTGTTTACAGGGAGTGGCGATCGGGCGTTTAGTGTTGGGGCGGATTTGAAGGAACGTAAAACGCTGACGGATGCATTGGTTCGACGCAATCTGAATAAAATCGGTGACGTGTTCAATAGGATTGACCAGCTACCACAGCCAACAATTGCGGTAATCAACGGCTTTGCGTTCGGTGGCGGAATGGAACTCGCACTCGCTTGTGATTTCCGAATTGCAGTAGATTCCGCAGTCATGGGACTTACTGAGACAGGACTTGCGATTATTCCAGGAGCAGGCGGCACACAGCGATTACCTCGATTAATTGGCGAGGCGAAAGCTATGGAACTAATTTTAACCGCTAGACGTTTAACTGCAGATGAGGCATTAGATTATGGTCTGCTGACGAAAAAGGCTTCTGCAGAACAATTACAAGAAACCCTAGAGACGTTTTTGAATTCATTGCTTGCAAATGGACCTGTTGCAGTTGAGCAAGCAAAGTTCGCGATCAAACAAGGGATGAATGTAGATTTACAAACCGGATTAGCGATTGAGCGGAAGGCTTACGAAATGACATTGCCAACGGAAGATCGAATTGAAGCGTTGAATGCTTTTGCGGAGAAACGCAAGCCGGTATTTAAAGGACGATAACGACAAAAAGGGAAGGCTTCGTTTGGGGAAGGCTTCCCTTTTATACTATATCCGTCGTAAAACGATGACGTCGCTGTTGTTGACGAGCCGCGGTCCACGCTTCAGCTAGCTGATCCACCTGCACCTGAACATCCTGTAGTAGCTCATACCGTTTATATAACTGCACCGTAACAAGATTCTGGTTAAGAATCACGTACAACAACACAAGCCGCTTCCCCTCTTCCGTCTGCTGATCCACCACACCAATCAATTCAAACAATACTTGTTGCAACTTTCTCAACGACTCTGACACATCCGAACTCTTCTGGCGTTCAATCGTCGCTTGCGTCTCTCCTAGCAAATGGCTCATCTCATTCAGCAACTCGATGATTGTATCCATCATCGGGGTCGTCGCGCTTGCCGTCGTCTGATAGACCTCAATCGCGCGTTTTAAATACATGTAGCTCACCCCAAATGCTTTTCTTTTATTATCGTCTAGATTGGTTGATTTTGAATGTAAGTGGCCGATATAAAATAGGATAACTAAAAGAATAGCTAAAGTAGGTGAAGGGATGCGAATAAACAGCTCAGAAAATATTGCGTTCTCATCGAATCGGGCGCAAAGGAACGCGACGGATATGGATAAGACGCTAATGAAGCTAAGCACCGGTTCAAAAGTGGCAACTGCAAGCCAAAACGCTTCCGGTCTTGCCATTTCTGAAACGATGCGTGCTCAAATCCGGGGACTTTCTCAAGCGCAGAGCAATATGCAAGACGGACTATCTGTACTAGAATTATCCAATGAAGGTCTCAACAATATCAATAGTCTGCTACAACGCGGGCGTGAAATGGCGGTTGCTGCCGCAAATGACACCCTAACAAACGACGATCGAAAATCTAGCAGTTTGGAATTGGATCAGATTATGAAAGCGATCAACGACACGGCTGGAAAACTTGAGTTTAATACGATGAGAATTCTTGGAGATGACACGCCAATCAATTTACAAGTAGGGGCGAATCCAGGACAAAAGATGACCATCGGAAATCTTGACGTTAGTACGACAAAGTTAGGTCTCGACGGCGCTTCAATTGCAACTCGGCAAGACGCTTCGGATTTAATCGCTACGCTGGATAAGGCGATTGAAACGATTGGCGGTCATTTGACAAAAGTAGGTTCCGAGATGGAGGCCATCGAGCATCATCTGACGAATGCTTTAGTGTTCGAGGGAAATATCACTCAGTCGCTTTCTATGCTGGCGGATACGGATATGGCGAAAGAGATGATGAATTTCGTCCAGCAAGACATTCGTCAAAAAGGCGATCAAATGCTGATCCAATCTGTCAACAGTAACTTGCAAGAAGCGATCTCTTTATTGAAATAAACAAAATAAAAACCCTTCCGAGAATCCACTCGGAAGGGTTTTGAATGTTGTCGCATCGTGGATTCTCCGCCACGATTCTAGCTGCCCAAGCAACTTTTGATAGAATCGCAGTAGATCCTTGGCGATATTTCGTGCACCGCGCGGACAGACAAACTATTCGATTCTTTAACAATATATTGCGGTTGTAAGTTGTTCAATGTCATTGCGAGCACATCATTCATACAGTGCTCGCATGTGCATGGCATACGCAGTTGGTCTTTATACTTCTTTAGAACGTCCAAGGCAACGATTTCCATCATGTTATGCACTTTCATACTGAACGACTCCTTTACCACCCAAAAGAAATCACTTCGATAAAATGATTTTCTTCTTAAGCAACTCTTTACCCGAAATTCCTGGCTTCGTCATTTCAAACGGGTGCAGGATTTGATCTAACTCTTCTTTTGTCAAAATCTTTTTCGCAATCAACAACTCACGAATAGACTTGTTTGTCAACAATGCCTCTTTAGCAATTTGTGATGCCACTTCATAGCCTACGTGTGGGTTAATCGCTGTAATCACACCGATACTCTTCTCTACGTTCTCTTCTAAGTGTTTAACGTTTGCTGTAATGCCATCTAAGCAATAGTCACGGAATACGCCGAAGACATTCGTCATGATCTTCAATGACTGCAATAAGTTGAAGACTAAAACGGGCTCCATGACGTTCAATTCGAACTGACCGGCTTCAGAAGCTAATGCAATTGTCGTATCATTACCGACTACTTGGAACGCTACTTGGTTCATCACTTCTGCCATAACAGGATTGACTTTACCAGGCATGATAGAAGAACCAGGCTGTCTTGCTGGCAATGTAATTTCATTCAAGCCTGTACGTGGACCTGATGCCATGAGACGTAAGTCGTTACACACTTTAGACATATTCAACATCGTCCCGCGCAGGGCTGACGATACTTGTACATACGAATCTGTATTTTGTGTTGCATCTACTAAATGTGTAGAAGATTTTAGTTGAAACCCACTATTTTCTGATAAGTATTCTGCTACTTTTTCTATATATAATGGATCTGCGTTTAAGCCCGTTCCGACAGCTGTTGCGCCCATATTAATTTCATATAAGTAGACACGAGAAACACGCACACGCTCGATATCACGACGTAATACCATCGCGTATGCTTCGAATTCTTGCCCTAAACGGATCGGAACAGCATCCTGTAAATGTGTACGCCCCATTTTCAGAACGGATTGGAACTCAATAGACTTTTTCAAGAATGTTTTATGAAGCGATTCCATGACACCTAGTAGTTTATCTACTTTCATCAGTGTCGCAATATGAATAGCTGTTGGGAACGCATCATTTGTAGATTGCGCCATATTCACGTGGGAGTTCGGACTGATAATGTCGTACTCTCCTTTTTTATGACCGAGGATTTCAAGTGCCCGATTCGCAATAACTTCGTTGGCATTCATATTAACTGATGTTCCAGCGCCACCTTGGATTGGATCGACTAAAAATTGGTCACGTAACGCGCCATTTACTACTTCATCAGACGCTTGAATAATTGCTTCTGCTAGGTTTTCATCTAATTGACCAATGTCACGGTTTGCCTGTGCTGCAGATTTTTTAACAATTGCAATTGCACGAATCAAGTCCCGATTGACACGATAGCCCGTAATCGGGAAATTTTCAGCAGCCCGCAGTGTCTGAATACCATAATAGGCATTGTGCGGAACCTTCTTTTCCCCAATAAAATCCTTCTCAATTCTATATAGATTCTCTTCTTCCATCACACAGAACCCTCTTCTCAAATGTTTTTTCATTTACTACTATCCTACATACACGATGCGCCATGTATGGACAATTTGTATACGCCTCCTATCTTACCTCAAAGATAGCGTTCAAACCACCCGATAATTTCATTAATTCTGGCCACGCGTAAATTAGGTAATCCTGTTCTAGATAAATCATGATCAGACTCTGGAAAACGAACGAATTCGGTGACTTTTCCTAGATCTTTTAATGTAATAAATAACTGCTCTGCCTGCTCAATTGGACAGCGGAAATCACATTCAGAATGAAGAATGAGCAACGGTGTGTCGATTTCATTGGCATACTTAAGTGGCGAATGTTGCCATAACGTATCCACGTCTAGCATGCTTGAGTTTAGTTGCCAATCCGCCAAATAATAGCCGACATCTGAGACGCCGAAAAAGCTCACCCAGTTGCTGATAGAACGTTGCGTCACTGCTGCTTTAAAACGATTCGTATGCCCAACGATCCAATTCGTCATGAAGCCACCATAACTGCCTCCAGTCACACCCATTCTATCCTCGTCAATCCACAGTTCTGTTGCTAGCACTTCATCGACACCTACCATAATATCTGCATAATCACCGTTACCATACTCCCCACGCACACCGTCAACATGTTGTTGACTATAGCCATGACTGCCACGCGGGTTCACATACAATACACCATAGCCATCCGCCGCCAGCACCTGCATCTCGTGAAAATAGGTGTTGCCGTACATCGCATGTGGGCCACCATGGATTTGGACAATTAACGGATACTTCTGGCCTTCTTTGTAATCCGCTGGTTTCAATAGCCAGCCTTGCACATCAACGCGGTCATTCGAATAGTAAAGTGCTTGCGGCTGAACGAGCTGTACTTTTTCCAACCAGTCTTTATTGAATGAAGTTAGTACAATACGTTCGCCCGTTGCAATTGTTTGATAATACAGTTCTCCGGGATGTGTCGCTGTACTCACAGTTAAAAGTGCGAATTCTCCATTGGACGAGACATCGTATCCATAAATATGTTCATCTTCACCCGTTGCAGGATAGATCGCCCCGTCAAGCATTGCACCATATAAGCGTACGTCTCCCATGACAGACAGTTGGAAATACAGTTGTTCATCTTCCGTCCAGACTACACCAGGTGCATAGGCTTGTTGTAAATGGTCGGAAATGCTTTCATCTCCAACAGGTGCATCGAGTCCAGCAGTCATGTTCATCGTTAGACCGTCTGTTTGATCATAGACAAAAACATCTGCTTGCGTCGCGTTTTTAAACGTCAAATCAAAGCCAACATAAGCAATATAACGGTCGTCTTTTGAAAAATGTACTTTGCCAAAATAACCTTGTGCATCGTTTAAAACTGTTTCTTCCTTTGTTTCAATATCGACTAAAAGTAGCGGTGAGCTAAAATCATGATCATCTTCTGGCAAACGCTTCACGCTCATCACGAGCTGCTTCCCGTCAGAAGATATCGCTTCTAGTGAATGATGGAAAGGCTCAGAAGTGAAATCCGAGATTGTTTCTGTTGCGATATCGATACAGCCAATTTGTGTAAATTCATCTTGCGGGACTACACCGATTCGATCCGCTTTGTATTTCATTTTTGTCACGCGGATCGGTTGCGGGAACTTTTCTTCCGTTTCCTTTGTTGAAGCGAATGTTTCACCTGTTTTCACCGTGCCGCTACACCAGATTTTCTGTCCACACGGGGACCATTCAAACGAATCAATTCCGTGTTTAGTATCTGTTAGTTGGCGCGCTTCTCCACCACCTACTTGCAGTACGTATAGTTGGTTCTTTTCTGTTTTATTGGATAAGAAGGCTAGCATCTTGCCATCCGCTGACCATTTCGGTGCGCTAACTTTTTGTTTGCCAAATGTCCATTGCGTCACGTCTTTCGTTTGTAAGTCGACGTGATGGATTGCGGAATAATAGGCATTGTCCTCTTTGTTCAGTTCCGTTACGACTATAACTGCGGCCTTGTCGTCTGGCGCGAGCACAGGATTCGTCACTGATTTTGTTTCAAATAGATCTTGTATCGTTACTGATCGTTTCCCCATCCAATTCCTCCCGCTTTCGTAGTGTGTTTTTATCCGCAGCTAGGTATCTACCTCAACCATACCAAGGATGCGCAGAGTTTTGCAATTATTCATGCGTTGGATTGTTTGATTGCATAGAAAAAAGCACTGAGTAGGTCAGTGCTTAAAAATTCATCTAACAAGTAAACAAGAAAGTGATTCTTTTTCATCTATGCTTATGAAATTCGATCAGCTTCTAATCTGATCTTTTAAAGAACGTCTTAAAATTTTACCTGTTGTATTTTTCGGTAATTCTTCAAGGAATTCGATATGTTTCGGCACTTTGTATTTCACTAGGCGCTTGGCACAGAAATCATGTATTGTTTGCGCCGTTGCTTCTGAACCTTCTTTCAGCACGACATAGGCATGTACTTCTTCGCCGAAGTTGGTGTCTGGAATACCAACTACTGCAGCTTCTATTATATCCCGGTGACTGAATAGTACTTCCTCTACTTCTCGAGGATAGACGTTGAAACCACCAACGATGATCATATCTTTTTTGCGATCTACGATATAAAAGTAACCATTTTCATCGCGACGCGCGAGGTCACCGGTATAGAGCCAACCGTCACGAATGGTAGCTGCGGTTTCTTCCGGTTGCTTATAATACCCTTTCATCACATTCGGTCCACGAACGATTAGTTCACCAACTTCGTTAACTGGTACTTCTTCGCCCAGTTCATTAACGACTTTATTTTCGACGTTCGTAATATTCGTGCCGATTGAGCCAGGTACACGTTCGCGGTCTAGTGGATTGAAGCAAGTAACTGGCGACGCTTCCGATAGTCCATAACCTTCCGACACGCGGACTTGGAATTTCTCTTCAAAGTCATGTAATAGCGACACCGGCAGTGACGAGCCTCCTGAAATAGACAAGCGAATAGTTTCGAAGTCTTCCGTTTTTCCTTCTGGATACTGATAAAGGAAATTGTACATCGTTGGGACACCTGCAAAGACTGTAGCCTTTTGTTCGCGAATCACCGTAAAGATGTCTCCTGGGCTAAAGCGTGGCTCCAGTAAGATAGTCGCACCTTTTAGCAAAGGTGCATTCGCTACAACGGTCAACGCAAAGACATGGAAAAGTGGTAGTGTCGCCACAATTCGATCATTTTCTGAGAAGCCTAAATAATCAGCGACGTCGCGTGCATTGGAATAAATATTCTTATGTGTTAACATCGCACCTTTTGGACGGCCTGTTGTGCCAGATGTATATAATATGACAGCGCTTTCATTTTCGTCAACTGTAACCATTTCTGTTAACGGCTTCGCTTGCTTCATAAGAGTAGTAAACGGATGGACTTTCGGCTTAATCTGCTCCGCCAACGCATCCAATTTCTCACCTGCATCTGGGTTCACTTCACAGACGATAAAGTTTTCAATTGTCGGGAATGTTTGACTTGCGACTTCTACAAGTGGCAATAACTGATCAACTGCAATGACGACTTTGGCGTCACTATTTTCCAAAATATACGAAATTTCATCCGGTGTATATAACGGATTGATCGGCACAGCCGTCGCTCCGATACGCATCGTAGCATACAGTGAAATCAAGTAATGTGGTGTGTTGCCGAGTAAAAAAGCAACCTTATCTCCTTCATTAACCCCTAAGTCTTTTAAAGCGGAGGCAAACATTGACACCGACAGATCAAACGCTGCATATGTTGTGTCTTGTCCCATAAAACGATAAGCAATCTTGTGCGGATTTGTCTGAGCAGTTTGGTGAACGCTAGAAACTAGATTCATACTTCCATCTCCTATTCCAATGAATGAACAACCATTCAGTATTTCACTCATTATACTGACAAAGCATTTATTTGGCAACTGTTTCCTGAAAGTTTTGTGAACTAATTCGGTGTGCGGGAAGTATATCGTTACTCTGCGCTTCAGGCGGACGCGTTCGGGAGGGACCGCGGTGAGCCAACCGGTCGCAAGCTCCCCTGGTTGTCTCACCTGTCGGTCTGATCCTCCCCGAGTCGCCGCCTTACGCTCCGATTCACTAGTGTTTTTCCTGAAGATAGCGAGCCGAACGTTCAGCTTATTACATAGCTGTTGTGTTTGAGCTTGATAAGTAAAGAATTATTACTTGATAACTACAATGATATTCAAAAGTGCTTGTATTCTAATTTTAGGATTGGAGCGGAAGACGGGCGACTCCTGTGGGGTTAAGCGGGATAGGCGAGACCCCGCAGTGTCGCATGGCGACCGAGGAGGCTCCCTCCCGCCCCACGGAAAGCGCCCGTCTGAAGCGCAAATCCTGGACCACTCACAAACTAAAAACACCCACTTCAAGAAGTAGGTGCTTTAATATGTGAAATATAGCGCCAGCGGATTAGGTAGAAGTAGAAGATTTGCATGACTGTGAAGCCGAGCAGCACTAGCGTTAGCTCCTTCACAATCGAAATCTCGGCCAATGCGTCCCAAATGACCTGCAGCGACAAAAACGCAAAGACACTGTGGATGAACGACACACCCCACGGGAAGAAAAATTGCGGGATAAGTTGACGATTGACGATCTTCTTAAATTCCCGATCCGTCATCCCAATCCGCTGCAACACCGCATACTGCTTACGATCATGACTAAGCGACGTATACAGCCTAAAGTAGATGAAACTACCTGACGCAAGGAATAATACCCCAGCCAACAACAATCCCATAAACAGCAGCAACGAAAACGTCATGCGGATATGCGAATAATTCAGTCCCGGATTCTCAAACTCAAAACGAACAGGCGCTTTATTCTCTAATACAATACTTGCGAGCACTTGCGAATTGATTGATAAACCAACGTTCTTCGTCTCTTGCCATTTTTCAATATTGAATGCATAGTAAGTAAATGCTAACGAACTCCCAAGCGTTTGTTCTTCTACCTTATCAAAATCTAAATGATTCACGACAATTGTATTGAGACCGAGCGCGTTTGGCGGAAATAGCCGATAGGGATAAATTCCTTCGATTTCCAGTGACATATTACTTTCCGCCAGCTCCGTATGCACAAGCTTTTTTGCTAATTTACTTGCATCCGAGGCACTAGCCGGTAAAAACAGTGCATGTCCTTGTTCTAGCTGAAGCGGCTTTTCACCAAATGATAGAGCTAGTTCATTTAAATCTGCCAATTTCACAATATTGACTGTGTTTTTTGTATAGGATGACTGCTGTTGAAGCACGCGAAATCGGACGGCCCAATAATCGATCCCTTGCTGTTCTAATTCTGTCGCCAGATGTGCAATGTGACGGTATTCGTATTCATTCTGTGGCAAACTCTTATAGACTAGCCCTAGTGGATTCACTTCACGGTATTGCGAAGCAAATGACGTCAGGGATGCGAGAATGCCAACCGACATAAACGCGAGAGTCGATACGATCGTTACGATGAAAAACATGCGTGCATTTTCTTTCAATCGTACAATGCTTTCGGAAATCGAAATCATCCAGTAATCCCGCCAAAAAAACTGCTTTTGTCTGCGTAGCGCATGTAAAATAAGTGGCAAAGTATCCGTGAAAAAATAATACGTACCAACCGTAATGAGTGGCGGCAGTAAAAAGAACAGACTAATAATACTAGAGCGCGAAACGAAAGCAGCCATACTATATGCGAGAAGTAATAAAATGACACCAAATATACCGCGACTTTTTGAATACGTATAGACCGATTCGACGGCCATATCTCCGTGCAGTAAGTCTGAAATTTTCCCTTGTTGAATAAAGACAGGTGCTATATAAGAGATGATTGCAAATAAACTAAGGAAAGCACCTATCGTCAAGGCGAACGGTTTCCATGATAAGTAAAGCGGCAACACCGGGATTTGGACAATCGCTTTGACGATCATAAAGAAAAACTTCGAGAACATAAAGCCGATGAAGATTCCTGTTACGATTGAAGCAAACCCAAGCAACATCGTCTCGATGAAAATGAGTCGATGCAATTGCCGTCTTGCCATACCGAGTAACAGCAACACGCCAAATTCTCTAGAGCGTGCTTGCAAGAAAGAGCGCATCGAATAAAACAGGAAAAATAACGTAAAGATAAAAAGAATAACTTCCGCTATCCCCATGCCAAGAGATGAAATTTCTTTTAAGAATGTATTTTCAATCGACGGATGAAACAGTAACATCGAGTACAAAAAGAACACCATGACTGAAAACACACTCGCCATGAAAAATGCTGCATACACCCTTCGATTTCGTAAAACATTACGGTAAGCGAACTGTCGAAAAGTCATTCACATTCCCTCCAAGTAATGACAGCACATTCAAAATACGCTGGAAGAAAGTTTGTCTACGTTCATCTTTATAAATTTCATTGAAAAACTCACCATCTTTAATAAACAACACGCGATCACAATAACTTGCAGCAATCGGATCATGCGTGACCATAATAATCGTTGTTCGCTCATGTAAATTGATATGTTCTAGTAATTCCAACACATCTTTTGCAGATTTCGAATCCAAGTTGCCTGTAGGTTCATCTGCCAATACAATCTTCGGCTGATGAATTAGCGCACGGCCGATTGCTGTACGTTGCGCTTGTCCGCCTGATAATTCATCCGGTCGACGTTCTAAAATTTCTTCCAGATGCAATTTCTTTGCCATATCTTGTACTCTAGCCCTCATTTCTTCAACAGGAAGTCCGTCAAGAGTGAGTGGCAGCACCAAATTTTCTTCCACCGTTAGCATTTGCAGAAGATTAATTTCTTGAAAGACGAAGCCGATCTGATGTCTGCGAAACAAAGCAATTTCGTTTTGACTAAGTGTTTCCAGCTCCACTCCACCAATAACGATCTTGCCGTATGTTGGTATGTCCGTCGCCATCAATAAATTCAGCAACGTCGTCTTGCCGCTCCCCGAAGGTCCCATGATCGCTACGAACTCCCCTTCTTGGACGTCAAAATCCAACTGAGTCAATGCGCGATGCATCACCTTGCCTTCGTAGATTTTCGTAACATCTTCCATTTTAACGATTGGTTTCTTCATTTGGCTGTTCACCTGCCTCTCCATCTGTAAATAATAGCTTGATTGTTGTACCTTCGCCTTGTTTTGACGAAATCGTTAGCTCGTGGCCAAGACGCTGACAAACTTCGGACGCGATATATAAGCCCATTCCAGTAGATTCGCCGGTTAATCTGCCGTTCTCTCCTGTAAAGAACGCTTTCGTCACACGATGCAAGTCAGATGCAGGTATTCCGATGCCTTCATCTGTAATTTCAAGCTGTAGTCCTTCTGGCTTTTGTTCTGCAGTGACAACTATTTTCTTCCCTTTTTCAAACGTATATTTGACCGCATTCGTAATAAATTGATTGAGCATGAACTTAATCCATTTACGGTCTGTTGCAACGGTCAATTCTTCATCGACCGTTAAGACTGGAAAGAGGCCTTTTGCGATAAAGAGACGCTTATTTTCATTAAACACTTCTTGTAGAATCATTTTTAGCGGCAGTCGCTCAATTTGCATATCATCTTCAAATGTTTCGAGTCGTGCATTGACTAGGACGATTTCAAGGCCCGTCTGGATGCGCTCGACTTCCTGGCTAATACTCTTCTTGTCCACTTCTTCTTCTTGCAATAATAAATTGATTACGGAAATCGGTGTTTTCATTTGATGGACCCATTGATTCATAAATTGTAAATGGCGATGTTGCACATTATACAGCGTCTGAACTTCATGCTGATACAGACGATACAACTCACGAGTGAATTCTGTCGTTTTCCGATGTTCGGGTGTCAATACATGACGAATGAGTGCGTCTTCCATTTTCTTTGGCTTTTCAATAATTTTTGCATAAAATGAACGTCGCATAATGAACTTGCCCGTTAAATAACCCGCTGTCAGCAATATGCTCATCGCGACAGAATAAATAGCTGTGTTTGGATTTCGGACACCGTCAAGCCAATATAACAGCAAGATGAATAAGACAAGTCCGAGCTGAAACAGCATAAAAGGCAGATGTTCTCTAGCAAACAGTATGAATCCCTTCATTATCCCTCCGACTCCGGCACGAATCTATAGCCAGCACCACGCACGGTTTCAATCCACGAATTGACATCATAATCCATTAGTTTTTTACGTACACGTGCCATGTTTACATTGAGCGTATTTTCATCTACAAATGATTGATCATCCCATAATTCTTCCAGAAGTCGCTCTCTTGAAACAACTTTCGGTGACTCGCCCATTAGCAGTTCTAAGATGACACATTCCTTTTTTTGAAGAGGAATCTCTTCTTTCCCTTTTTGCAAGGTCATTCGTTCTATATAGAGCGTCAAATCACCTGATACAATTACTCGTTCTGATTGATTAGGTGAATATTCACCGACGGATCGACGCAAGTGACTTTTAATTTTCGCTAGTACAATTTCATAATGAAACGGTTTCGTGATAAAATCATCGCCACCGTTTTCAAGCGCAAATACTTGATCCATATCTCCTGAACGTGCGGAGATGAAAATGATTGGACACATCGTATGTTGTCGTAGTTGCCTGCACCAATAATAGCCGTCATAAATCGGCAAGTTAATATCGAGCAGTACTAAATGTGGGTTATAAGCTACACATTCTTCCACTACTCGATCAAAGTCTTCGATTACCGCTACATCATACTGATACTTCTCCAGCGTACCCGCCAGCAATTGCGCAATTTTTTGATCATCTTCCACAATGAATATTCGATGTTTCACTACAATCCCTCACTTCCTATTGTATGTAGTATAAGCGCATTTGAAAAAAAGCGCATGCCTCGCAAGACACGCGCTTCACAATTAGTAGATTAATCCAACAAATTCATCGAGTTGAATGCCACCTAAAATCCTCTCTACGTCCATTGAATCGAGTGCATCTGTAATCGCTTGGCGCTCATATTTCACACCAATCAACCGTTGTTCTATTTCTTCTACTTCCCCAACACCAAAGAAATCTCCATAAATATGAATAGCTTCGATACTACCTTTTTCAACTTGCAAACGGACATCTATGCCCCCTACCGGAAAACGCTTGGATTGTTGTACGTTGAATTTCGGTGAGCGTCCGTAATTCCAGTCCCAATTACCATAACGTTCAGCTGATAACTTGTGGATGTTCTTCCAATCTTCTTCTGTCAATTCCTTGTATTGAATATTCTCTTCACCATCGAATATCGAATTCAAGATTTCTTGTCTAAACTGTTCGATTGAGATGGGTTGTTCTAGAAACTCTGAAATATTCGCTACTCTGCTACGAATGGATTTAATCCCTTTAGACTCAATCTTGTCTTTCTTTACTTTCAGCGAGTTCACGACACCTTCCATATCTGTATCAAACAGTAATGTACCGTGGCTGAACATGCGATCGCCCGTCGCGAATTGCGCATTACCCGAAACTTTACGTCCTTCGATTAAAATATCATTGCGTCCTAGTAGTTCCGCTTTGACACCCATCTTCGCCAAAGCATCTGTGACAGGCTCCGTGAACTTTTTGAAGTTGCGGAATGAATTCCCATCATCTTTTGTAATAAAGCTGAAATTCAAGTTCCCTTGATCGTGATAGACTGCGCCACCACCCGATAAGCGACGAACTACATGAATACCTTCGCGGTCCACGAACTCTGTATTAATTTCTTCAATCGTGTTTTGGTTTTTACCGATGATGATCGATGGTTCATTGATATAGAACAGCAAATAAGAATCTTTATCGATATCCATTGTTTTTAACGCATACTCCTCAATCGCTAGGTTAATTCGTGGATCGGTAATGCCTTTATTGTCGATAAACTGCATATTTTTCTCTCTCCTCACAATTTTGTCACATTATTTTTAGTTAATTCTTTCAATTTAGAACGTTAAAAACCCTCGTAAAGCGCGTCATGAAAGGCTTGAATCCATTTTAACAGAAATACAAAGGGAGTGTTGACTTTTACAACCTGTTATAATACACTGTGAATAGATCATTTAGTTATACAACAACAACAAAGGGGATTGATTATTATGGTAGAAAGCATCGTAGAATTCTTCAAGAACTTGCCGGCAAAGGTTTGCGCGTCATGCGGAAACGAAATCGAAGAGCAGCATGAGTGCTACTCAAATCACTGTGATCACTGCAACATCAAATAAATAGCCTCTCATTCGGCGGATATGCATATATTCGCTTTTTTTTTATGTTTAAAAATAGATAGTCTCTAGACAAAATAGTTCAAGTATCCTATTAGAATGGCTACTTGAACTGTTTGATTTGTAGGAAATAGATAGTACGTAGAAATAAATACATGGTGTGTGGTCCGGGATTGAAGCTACAGAGGCGGACGCTTTCCGGAGGGCGTGGCTTGAGCCAAGCGAACAGCGAAGGGTTCGCTTTGCCGTATTTCTGCGGTCTTTGCAGAAATTAAGGCAGCTGTGCTCCTAACGCTTCGCTTTTGCGAGTGAAGCGCAGCGAGAAGGAGCATATCTTTGCTTTGACAGGTGAAACACCCAGCGAGCGTAGCGAGGGGTGTGGTTCACCGCCCGCCCTCCGGAACGCGTCCGCCTGGAACGCAGCGAAACGGCATCCTTCCCCCTTCTCAGTTATTCATTCCACAAACCAAAAAGCTCAAGCAGCCACTTTACATGGTTGCTTGAGTTTTTTATTTGAAGAGCTGCTTCAAGACGTTCTCCATAGCGACGACTCCCTGATCGATACAGTCTGGCAGGCCGACTCCGTTATAGGAAGCGCCTGCTAGTTGAATCATAGGAAATTGTTGTTGGAGTTCTTCTCTCGCTCTAACAATCTTTTCTTTATGTCCGACACGATACTGCGGCCGGTCGTCTTTCCAACGTGTTATGATACAGAACTCTGGCTCACTTTGAATATCCAAAATATCCCGCAAATCTTTGAGCACAATTTTCTCGATCTCACAGTCAGGTAAATCAACAATTGCCTCTTCGCCAACACGTCCAACGAATGCTCTGATCAGTACTTTATCGTCCGGAGTCGTTGTTGGCCATTTGCGATCGACTAATGTGCAGGCAGTAATCGAGTGACCGCTACTGCGGGGAACTAAAAATCCTGTTCCGTCGATGTTACGTTTCATAGCCTCTTTTGGAAAGCCCACTGCAACCGTAGCAACAGATGTCATCGGTATTGTCCCTAATTCCTTGAGCAGTCCGTGCGATTCAAATAATTGTCGCGCAACTGTATGGCTTGTCGCCAAAATAACAGCATCCGCTTCGATTTTCTTCTGATCACTTAATGTTAGAATTGCACGTTCGCCTTGCTTATTGACTTTGGCTACCCGCGTGCGTTTCATCACAGTTACCCCATCAAGCTGTTCTTCGAGTGCTTCTACCACTGACTCCAAGCCGTTCTTGAATGTATGGAACGCACCCATTTTCTTTGAACTATGGCTATTTTTTTGCGGCAACTGTTTAGGCGTTGTTTTTTTCATGCCCAAAATTAAGCTTCGATGTTTTTTTTCCACCTCATAAAACTGTGGAAATGTTGACTCTAGGCTCATATGGTCAATATCACCGGCATAAACACCCGACAGCAACGGCTCGATTAGATTTTCCACCACTTCCGTACCGAAGCGTCGTCTGAAAAACTTGCCGAGTGACTGATCACCTGTTACTTCAGAACGCGGAAGAACCAAATCTCCCGCTGCTCGTAGCTTGCCGCTTAAGCTAAATAGTCCCGACGTGATAAATGGTTTGATTTCGGTTGGGATCCCCATCACAGCGCCTGCTGGAATAGGATGCATTTTATTATGTAATAAAATATAGGCTTGGCCTGTCGCATTTCTAACGAGCTGATCCGCTATGCCTAAATCACTAGCCAATTGATCCACACTTTTCTTACGGATTAAAAAGGAGTCGGGACCGCGTTCGATCACATAGCCGTCTCGACGGACTGTTTGGATTTTCCCACCTAGTTCAGTAGATGCTTCTATCAAAGTGATATCTAGTGGAAGTCCATGCTCACGGGCTTCTTTTTGCATATAATACGCTGACGAGAGCCCAGTGATGCCTCCACCGATAATTACTACTTGCTTTCGTTCGCTCATGTCCTCCGTCACTCCGATTCTGCTAAATTTAATTCGATTCCTTCAACTGATCAAGTACAGCATCTGCCATTGCATCTACAAATAAAGGATCCGTATTCGGCATTGCCGGTCTATGGTAGGCCGCACCGATAGCGTCACAAACGACTTTACACTCATAATCATTGTCGTATAACACTTCCAAGTGATCGGAAACGAAGCCTACAGGCGTATAGACAAATGATTGGTAGCCTTTTGTTTCATGTAATTCACGTGTTAGGTCTTGTACATCTGGTCCAAGCCAAGGATCTGGTGTTTGTCCTTCACTTTGCCAACCAAGAGCATACGTTTTTACACCCGCTGCTTCTGTGATCAACTCTGCTGTTTCCTTCAGTTGATCGGCGTACGGATCACCGTTTGCCAAAATCTTTTCAGGCAATGAATGCGCTGAAACGATAAGACACGTATTTTCACGTTCTGCTTCATCCATTGCATCATATGTTTGACGTAATTGATTGGACCAATAGTCGATGAATTTAGGTTGCTTGTACCAGCTTTCCACGGAAGTCATTATAATACCATGCTTGTCCGCTTCTTCTTTCGCACGGCCGTTATAGGATTTTACTGAGAAAGTAGAGAAGTGCGGTGCTAATACGATAGATACCGCTTCTTTAATACCGTCATTCTCCATTTCTTGTACAGCGTCTTCAACAAATGGCGCAATATGTTTTAAACCGATATAAACCTTGAATTCGATGTCGTCTTGTACTTCGTTTAATCGATTACCTAATGCATACGCTTGATCTTCTGTAATGCGTGCAAGCGGAGAAATGCCACCGATTGCTTCGTAGCGATTACGTAGATCTTCTAACTGTTCTGGCGCTGGTGGACGACCTCTTCTAATATGCGTGTAATATGGCTCTAAATCCTCGTAGGTGTATGGTGTTCCGTAAGCCATTACGAGTAAACCCATTTTCTTTTTCGTCATCACGTTCACCTCATGGTTCGATTTTTATTTTGCGCGTAGTTGTGCACTGTATTCATGCACAAAAGCAGTCAGACGTTTCAATGTCGCAGGCTGCACTTCAGGGAAGACACCATGTCCTAAGTTAAAGATATGGCTACCGTGTTCAACACCTTCTTCGACAATGCGCTTCGCACGCTCTTCAATAACTGACCAATTTGCAAGTAACAGCGTTGGATCCAAGTTTCCTTGAAGTGGCTTTGTAAGACCACGTTCTCCTGCTTCTTTAATCGATAAACGCCAATCCAATCCGACAACATCTACTGGAAGATCATGCCATTCATTTGCTAAGTGGCTTGCCCCTACTCCAAATGTAATCAATGGAACGTTTAGCTTACGAAGTTCAGAGAAAATACGTGTCATCGTTGGTTTGATGAAGATTCTGTAGTCTGATACGTGTAACGCTCCTACCCATGAGTCAAATATTTGCACTGCTTTTGCACCAGCTTCAACTTGTGCTTGAATATAAGCAATCGTCATGTCCGCTAATTTATCCATTAACGCAAACCAAGCCTGTGGTTCCGAAACCATAAATGACTTTGTTAAGTTATAACTTCTTGACGGTCCACCTTCAATCATATAACTCGCAAGTGTGAAAGGCGCTCCAGCAAAACCGATCAATGGAACATTCAATTGTTCTTTCGTTAGGATCTTGATTGTTTCCAAAACGTAAGGCACTTGATCTTCCGCTGAAAACTCGCCTAGCTTTTCAATATCTTGAACCGAACGAATCGGATTAGAAATTACTGGACCAACGCCCGCTTTAATCTTTACGTCCACTCCGATTCCAACTAATGGTGTGATGATATCTTTATATAAAATAGCTGCATCTACATCATACTGATCAACAGGTAGCTTTGTTACATACGCACATAATTCAGGTTGATGTGTGATTTCTTCCAAGGAGTATTTCTCTTTAATTTTTCGATATTCTGGTTGTGAACGTCCCGCTTGACGCATGAACCACACTGGTGTGTGCTCAATTTCCTCGCCTCTAGCTGCACGCAATAACGTATCATTAAATGTTGTCATTTTCACCGATTCCTCTTTCCATTATTTTATGCATTACAGTTGTTCAGAAGATATACGTTACTCATGATAAACGGTTGATTAGTCAATGTATAGCGAATTGCGTCTTTGTCATAATTTTGTGCTTTGATTACCTACTGATTTGCCATGTTTTAGACAATGATTCATTTCGAACTAGCTAACTTAGTGTTTGATTTGAGTAATTTTAGGGAACTAATTACTATAGAATGTAAGATTACTGTTACTTGCCAGAGGAGGAAATATAGATGAATATTTATATCACGACTGGAACGATCGACTTTATGGAAAAGGTCAAAGATAAGTATGCGGATGAATCTATGTTGTTAATGAACGGTGGCGGTCACACGCTTTTGCTACATGAAACGAATGGCAAGTCCGTGTTCCAAACACCCCGTAAATATGAAGTAGTAGGTGCATTTGGTAACCTGACAGAACCTGGATACTTCGCGCTAGACAACGTCGCGGTAACGGATGAAGGTAAACCGATTTTCGAACATCGGTACAAAGAAATGGGCGAAAAACTTAGAGACATCCCGGGCTTCATCGCTTTCCGTCTCCTGCGTCCAATCGGTTCTGACACATATATCGTTCTGACTGAATGGACGGATAGACGATTATACGATCTATGGCGTAACTCACCCGGATATAAACTATCCAATCCAAATGATTTCAAGGACCAAGGTGGCACGACTCTACATATCTTCACAAGTGCACCTTATACTGCGACTTACAAGACACCGACCGAGGAGGTTTGACGTTTAACCGTCAAACCTTTTTCTTCGGACTTTTATCTGAAACTTCGGATTCCGAAATTTGCGACGCTTCACTCTACTTGTTATAATAAATACTATGTTTTACATGAGCATTCTCAGTCTGAAAGGGGTTTTCTTAATGAAAGATCAATTATTCAAGAAGTTAGAACAATCTTATGACGATATGGTAGAGATTCGACGCTATTTGCATATGAATCCAGAAGTTTCATTTAAAGAAGAAAAAACCGCTGCGTACATTGCGGATTTTTATAAACAATTATCAATCGACGTTCGAACAGGTGTCGGCGGTAATGGCGTGGTCGCACGCGTTAAAGGAAGTAAGCCTGGGAAAACTGTGGCAATGCGTGCGGATTTTGATGCGCTACCTATACAAGATCAAAAAGACACACCTTACGCTTCTACAGTGCCTGGTGTCATGCATGCTTGCGGACATGATGGTCATACAGCAACTCTTCTGCAACTAGCCAAAGCACTAAATGAAATGCGCGAAGACTTAGCCGGAGAATATGTTTTCATCCATCAACACGCTGAAGAACTGGCTCCGGGTGGTGCGATTGCCATGATTGAAGATGGTTGTCTTGAAGGTGTGGATGTTATTTTTGGTACACATCTATGGTCACTCTATGAGACTGGGATTATTCACTATGCAGTGGGTCCGGTTATGGCTGCGGCTGACCGCTTCTTAATTAAAATACAAGGTGCTGGTGGACATGGTGCATCTCCTCAGCAAACAAAAGATGCGGTCGTTATCGGTTCACAGTTAGTCATGAACTTACAACAAATCGTTTCTAGACGTGTAGATCCAATCGAATCAGCTGTATTATCAGTGGGCTCTTTCGTTGCAGATAATGCGTTCAACGTTATCGCAGACCAAGCAGTTTTAGGTGGCACGGTGCGTACATTCACACCAGAAAACCGTGATTTGATGGAGCGTGAAATCAAGCGCGTAGCAGAAGGTACAGCAATCACAAATGATTGTCAGATTGAAGTAGGGTATTTCCGCGGCTACCCTGCTGTCATTAATCATGAAAAAGAAACAGAATTCCTAAAAACTGTAGCAAAATCTATTCCTAATCTAAAAGGCGTAGAGGAAATGCAACCGCAGATGGGCGGAGAAGATTTTGCGTATTACTTGGAAAAAGTGCCTGGCACATTCTTCTTTACAGGCGCAAAACCAAAGGATGCGTTTCCACATCACCATCCACGTTTCGACATTGATGAAGAAGCAATGCTTGCAGCAGCCAAAACACTTGGTGCAGCCGCAATTGAATACCAGAAGTGAAATAGTGCCACCGACAGAAGTATACTTCTGTCGGTGGCTTTTCAAATGTATACGTCAGAAAACAAGCCGAATTAATAGAATATTCACCATTTTGTATTTTTAATATTGATTTTCGTTTTTTCTGTTTTATAATTAATAGAACAAGTATATTGTCCTATTACTAGGGAGGGATCGATATGGTAAATCAACAAAATTTGTCTTCTTATATTGTTACATTTAATACTTTTGCATTACTTCATGGACAACATTCAAATCCATTCTATACAAAAGTTGTAGAAAACAATCGGACATTCATTGTCGAAAAAACGCCATTGGAAATTATGAAAGATTCTTGTGCTCATTATCGTACAAACTTCGATTCGATTATTAACAGTTCAAAAAATGACTTGAAAAATCGTCCGAAGCCACCGATCATGCTAACACACTTAAATAATCGACCACTGTTATTCTTCCCTTTACTGTCACCAACGTTACATAAAAATTCGTGGGTTGCTTATCATGCAGTGAAAGATACACATCAATGTGCAGACGGTGTCTCTGTTGTATTAAAAAATGACACGCATATGCCACTGGATACTTCGATGGCAACTGTTTACCGTCAAATGGCACTGTCCCACATATTATCGCAACGATTCGACAATGCCCAAGAAGAGTTAAGAAGTTCCTATTATATGATTATGGACCGTAAAAACTCTGACTCTCCAATTTCCTAAGGTATTGATTTAACAGCTCTTCGGTACGATTTCGTAAGCGTACATTCAAGTAGCGACGAGTATCTTCATAGCCATTGTATAGGAATAGATACTCTGTAAATAATTCATCTGTCGATTGCCGAATCACTTTCATCTTGCGTCGCTGCAAATAGTTCGCTGTTTTTTGTAGATCTATTGTTACAGCATTCATCGTTTCATCCAATAAATGAAGGTATGGACTTTTCAGTTTAATTGGAGCTTCTTGCAGAATACTACGGTCCCGTTCTAAAATAGTTAGTAGCATCGGTAAGTATATATAGTTCTCCATATAAGGTAATGCCTCCGCAGGAAGGAAAGGCATATGAGTCACCTCCTCGAAAAAGAACAAACGTTCGTAAATAGATTATAATTCTATTTGTTCAAAAAAGCAAGTATCACTAGTACGGTAAACTTTTTTCATTTTCTTGCATGAAAAAAGTTCCAGCATAATCGCTGGAACTTTCATTAGTTTACAGGTTCGTTCACATTTTCATCTCCGATAAAGTAAATTGAAAAGACTTTCCATTGACCGTCTTCTTTATTAAAAACAGTTACTTGGCGTCCTTCAGGAGCATTTTCTACACCGCTCTTCACGTCAGTTAAGGTTGTTTTCATAGTCGCGAACAATTGCGCCTCTTTTTCACTATATTTCACAATAGTTTCATTGTCTGTCTCGCGTCTTATGGTAGTTGATTTAAACATTTCTTCTGCAACAGCCCGTTCTTCTTCAGCGTCATAGCCTTCTTTAGATAACGTCGCGAGATAGCCATCAATATCTTGATTATTAAACGTCTCGATATATTCATTAAATACTTCCAGAATAGCCTTACGTTCGTCATCCGGCACATCTGTCGCTTCTTCCACTTGATCTCCCGACATGCTAAACCCTACCTTATTGTCATCCACGCCATGATCGATCGCTCCGCTTCCAGGAGTTGCTTCACCGTTATCGACATCATTTGGATTTGTTTCCTCTGATTTATTACATGCGCCTAAAACTAAAGCTAAAGCTAAGGCGATTGATGCGGCTGCTATTTTCTTTTTCATAATTTCCTCCCACATAGAGAAAAAGGCCTTTCAATTTCAAAAGACCTTTTCATTTTTTAATTAACTTCTACCCAACCATTTTTGATCGCTGTAACGACGGCTTGTGTACGGTCATTCACATTCATCTTCTGTAAAATACTAGACACGTGGTTTTTCACGGTTTTTTCTGAGATGAATAGCGTTTCACCAATTGTTCGGTTACTTTGGCCATCTGTCAATAACTGTAACACTTCACATTCACGCTTCGTCAATAAATGAAGCGGTCGACGGATATCATTTTGTTGGAATGATCCTTTATGTTCTCTATCACTCAAACGACGGAATTCCGACACGAGATTATGCGTCACTTTCGGGTGCAAATATGACCCACCATTAGCTACTACTTTAATAGCCTGTACAATTGCATCTGCATCCATCTCTTTCAACATATAGCCGAGTGCACCTGTCTTCAACGCATGTGTCACATATGACTCATCATCATGAATTGAAAGCATAATAACTTTAGCATCTGGATATTCTTTGACCAACTGCTCTGTAGCATCGATACCATTCATACGTGGCATATTAATATCCATTAGAACGACGTCTGGCTCCCACTGACGATACACTTCAAGTACTTCACTTCCATCGTCACCTTCCGCCACTACATTAAACGAATCCTCAAAATCTAAAATTCGTTTAACTCCTTCTCGGAATAACTGATGATCATCTACAATTAAAATTTTTGTTGTTTCCATATTCTATTCCTCCCAATATTCACATTACTTACAGTTCTTCATCTAGCGGAATTCGTAAAAGAATCGATGTGCCTTCTCCAATTTTCGAAATCACATTCATTTCACCTTTAAGTAAATCCACACGTTCCCGCATGCCTATCAAACCAAATGATTTATCCTTCACTTCTTTTGTATCAAAGCCGCAACCTTTGTCTTTTACAAGTATATTTACGGTATCACGCAACCATTCAATTTTGACCCAAATTTCGTCTGTTTTCGCATGTTTGATACAGTTATTCACAGACTCTTGTACAAGTCGAAAGATCCCCACTTCAAAATTGGAATTGAGTCTTCTTTCAGCTCCATTGCTATGAAAATGAATGGTTAGCGGTGCCTCATATTCACTAATGGTTGATAAAAACTTCCGTAATGTCGGAACAAGTCCTAAATCATCTAAAGCCATCGGACGAAGATCATAAATAATACGTCTTACTTCCGATAACGCTCCCTTTACCATCTCTTTTAGATTAGACAGTTCCAGTAAGGCTTTGTCCGGGCCATATTGTACAAATGTCTTCTCGATCAAGCCAGAACGCATCAACACATTGGCTAACATTTGCGCGGGTCCATCATGAATATCACGTGACAGTCGCTTTCGTTCTTCTTCTTGAGCTTGAATAATTTGAATAGCAAAATCTTGTTTATGACGAGCAGTTTCAAGGGCTACACTTACATTTTTCAAATCAGATGTTAAGTAAGTGATCACAGTAGTTACTTGATTTACAAGTTGATTCGCCCTTTCAATTGTAGTGAGAAGCATCGCAAGCCGACGTTCCAGCTCATCTCGTCTCTCCCGCAACTGCTTTTCCTCCATTTTATTGATAGAGACGCGTACAAGCAAATCATTTGCAGCACTATAGGCTTGCTTCACTTCATCTTCGCTGTATTTTATAAAATCCTTCGACACGTTTGCCAAGCGTTTTCTGGAGTAGCGTGACATATCATCTAAATAGTCGCCTTCTATTATGACATGCGAAATGCTTTCTTTCACTTCCACTAATTCTTTTTGCATTTCTTCAAAACTTTGGCGGCTTTGTTCACTAATTAAATATATGTCATTTTTCGATCGATCCATCACGTTTACCATATTACCGAAGATCTTCTCCATCTGTTGGATGTCTATCGCCTTCTCGTTCAAATTACACCCTCCCGCACCTATCTATGTAAACTATGCGAAGTGAGCAACATTGCAGTTTAGCCTAATTACTTATACACTTCTACATAACAGTATATCATCTCAATGATGTAAAAGTATTATAAGTATATTACAAATGTAGGGGGTACGACAAATGCGAGCGAATTATAAAACAGTACAACTTTATGGAGAAAGTGAATTCGTGATTCAAAAATCCCGTTTCCTTTCATTTGTCAAACGAGTTGAGACAGAACAAGATGCAATGGACTTCATTCAAGAAATAAAAAAAGAACATCATACAGCGACACATAATTGCTCTGCCTATATAATCGGTGAACACGATCAGATCCAGAAAGCCAATGATGACGGAGAACCGTCTGGCACAGCTGGCGTTCCTATGTTAGAGGTTCTAAAAAAACAACAACTAAAGGACACTGTCATCGTCGTGACACGTTACTTCGGCGGCATTAAACTGGGCGGTGGTGGCTTGATTCGCGCCTATGGGAAAGCCGCTTCGGAAGGAATTGCTGCAACAGGAATTGTAGAGAGAAAGTTGCATGCACTGACAAAGGTTACCATAGACTATACATGGCTAGGCAAAGTAGAAAATGAAGTACGTCAATCTGCCTATCCATTAAAAGAGATTGTCTATGAAGGGGACGTCGAGCTGTTTTTATATGTTCCTGTAGAAGATGAATTGATTTTTACTGAATGGATGATGGAACTAACGAACGGGCAAGCTATTGTTACGGAAGTATGTCATGAGTTTCTAGAGTTTTCCATTTGATATAACTATACGTTTGTTCAAAAAACGGTTATAATGGAGAAAGGTGCAACTTACTATTCATATGCACTTCTTTCATTTTAAAAATGAAATGAAAGAAGTAAAAATACTTGCCTATTTCGGCAAACCCCGGCTGATTTTTTCTTAATTCGCCATTGGCGGCTTCTCGTGCCGTACACTTTGGAGGTATAAAATGAAAAGAGAAGAATATAAAAAAAAGAAGGCATCTTGGTCAAAAACTAAGCGTTTCTTGAAAATAGCTACATTCACCTTTCTTATTGCAGCACTAGGCGTCACTGCCTATCTATTTAAACTGCACAATCAAACGGTAGAAGTATTAGACCGTTCCTACGAACCCCTGGCCCAAAGTGAACCACCTGAGTTGCATGTGGAACCAGCAAAAGACAAGGTTTCCATACTGCTAATCGGTGTCGATGAAAGTGAAGCACGTCACGAAGTAAAAGGACATGGTAGATCTGATGCGTTGATTGTAGCCACATTGAACCCGAGGATGAAAAGCATAAAACTTGTCAGTATTCCCCGCGATTCTTATGTTTATATTCCAAAAGTAAATTATAAAGATAAAATTACACATGCGCACGCTTTCGGCGGCACTGCCGCTTCCATTGAAACAGTAGAAGGTTTATTGGATATTCCGATCAATTATTATCTGAAGATGAATTTCAATGCATTTATCGACGTTGTAGACGCACTAGGCGGGGTAGAAGTAGAAGTTCCTTATGAACGTATTGAAAAAGACGAAAATGATAATAATGCGATACACTTAATGCCAGGACTTCAACGATTAGATGGACGCCATACACTCGCTTTAGCCAGAACACGTAAACTTGATAGCGATATCGAGCGTGGTAAACGTCAGCAAATGATTCTTCAAGCGATGATTAAAGAAGCCACTTCGATTAAATCCCTTACTAAATACGGTGATGTGATCAATGCACTAGGTGAGAATATGAAGACAGACATGACTTCTAAACAAATGCTTTCTTTCATCGAATATGTAAAGAGCGGCATGCCAGAAGTTGATACTCTAACACTTAGCGGATATGATGATATGTCAACAGGCATCTATTACTACAAACTAGATGAACGAAACTTAGAAGAGACGAAACAAATCTTAAAGTCACACCTGGGGCTGATCCCAGATTCTTCGTCTTTAACCGAATCAAACACACCACAAACCGTATCCGAAATAGCGCAACAATAAACAAAAGCTTTTGGCAATTGAATGAGATAAATACTTACAGACTGTAGACAAACACCAGAAATCTTGGTATTTACCTGCAGTCTTTTTTCTTTTAAATTAGAGATCATACTAGACATATTGATAATTTTTAAAGCGAATTAGCGTCTGATCCATACTCTCTTAAACACATCACTACCTTTGAATAATACACCAGTGAAGCGAAGGTTGGCTTACCGCGGGTCCTCCCCGAACGCGTCCGCCTGGAACGTAGCGTAACGGTACTACTGTCCAATTCTTTTATCTAACAAGAAAAAGCTCTTATCCGCATATGGCAGATAAGAGCTTTTTATAGTTACTTTCCAATCATTCGCACTAAATTCAATAACGGTCGATAATTCGCGCCTGCCAAACCTATAAGTTCGACAAATAGCTCGATAACGATGAGCATGACGAAGATCAGTAGCAAGGCTCCCCAAACAGTTGCTTGAGAGAAGAGAACTGCTGCTGCACCAAACAAGATTGCGATTCCGTAAATCGTTAAGACAGCTTGTCTATGCGAAAAACCTACACGTAGTAAACAATGATGTAAATGTGATTTATCAGCGGCAGTGATGGATTGCTTCATCCGCACACGTCTTACGATTGCAAAGAATGTATCTGAAATCGGAACACCTAACATAATAATTGGAATAACTAACGATACAACTGCGACATTCTTAAAACCAAGCAATGCCAGAACGGAAATCATAAACCCTAGGAACAGTGAACCTGTATCGCCCATAAAAATTTTCGCCGGATGGAAGTTGAAGATTAAGAATCCGAGCGAACTAGCTGCCAATATAGATGCTGTAGCTGCAACAAAGAAATCTCCCATTAATGCCGCCATTACTGTAATAGCAATCAGCGCAATTGTAGAAACACCTGCTGCAAGACCGTCTAGTCCATCGATCAAGTTAATGGCATTTGTAATCCCTATAATCCAAATGATCGTAATTGGAATACTTAAGTAACCGAAATCTAATTGGCCGATAAACGGTAAGTTAATGAATTCAATTTGTAAGCCGCCCCATAAAACAACGACTAATGCAGCTAAAAGCTGACCTGATAATTTTGCTTTCGCTGTAATTTCTAACATATCATCTAAAAAGCCAATTAGAACGATAATTACCGCACCAACTAAAATTCCAGTTGCATGCTCGTCTTTAGGCAATAAAATAGCATATCCAATAATAAACGCACCAAAAATGGCTAATCCGCCAATTCTAGGCATTATTCTCGCATGCACTTTTCGATAATTGGGACGGTCAACCGCACCGATCCGATAAGCGAGCTTGATGACAAGCGGTGTTAGTATGATAGCAGCGATAAAAGCTACAGACATTGCGATGAATAACATGTCTTTCCTCCCCAATTAGCAGTAAGTTCATAGTGCTTTCTATTATAGCACAGATTACACTAGATTTCATCATTAAGTACACTCCCTTTTTATATCCCTTCAAATGATTGTGTATAAACTTTGACACTTCTATAACTCCCACCTTTTAACTAATAAAAAACTCTACAACTTTTAGTTTAACGCGATGGTAAATACATGCTTTATTCTATAGATAGTCTTTTGTAAGACTTTTTGGTAAAATAGATAGGAATCTCTCATTGAGTTAGAGATTTGAAAAGGAGCGTCTAATTTATGTTGAATTTTTTTAAGCGTAAAAATGGAACTAGTGAACGCCAACTACGTAAATATCGAAAAATCGTAGAACAGATTAATGCACTGGAGCCTACATATATCGCCATGTCAGATGATGATTTGTCGGGAATGACCGAGCAATTCAAAGAACAATTACAAAACGGTGCAACGATCGAGAATATCTTGCCAGATGCTTTCGCTGTCGTGCGTGAAGCTTCTAAACGCGTTCTTGGTATGCGCCATTTTGATGTGCAGTTAATCGGTGGAGCAGTATTAACTGAAGGTAATATTTCAGAGATGCCAACGGGTGAAGGTAAAACTCTTGTTGCATCGCTCCCCTCTTATGTACGAGCACTAGAAGGTAAAGGCGTACACGTTATTACCGTTAATGATTACTTAGCGAAGCGAGACTATGAACAAATTGGGCAAATTCATCGTTTTCTCGGTTTGACTGTCGGATTAAATGTACCGATGATGCAAGGTCCTGAGAAACAAGCGGCCTATCAATCAGACATCACATACGGTGTTGGAACAGAATTTGGTTTTGACTATTTACGTGACAATATGGTTCAGCATCCTTCTCAGAAAGTTCAGCGACCGTATCATTTTGCGATTATAGATGAAGTTGACAGCGTCTTAATTGATGAAGCGAAAACTCCGTTAATCGTCGCTGGTAAGATGCAAGCAGATGCTGACTTGCACCTTATAGCTGCTCGCCTTGCGAAACGATTTAAAAAGGGTGATGATTTCGAGTTTGACGATGCAACGAAAGCTACTTCTCTTACAGAACAAGGGATTGAAAAAGTAGAGAAAGCATTCGGTATCGATAATCTATATGACTTAGAGCACCAAACTCTTTACCATTATGTAATCCAAGCCGTTCGAGCATTCGTTATCTTTAAACGGGATGTCGATTATATCGTGCGAGAAGATAAGATCGAACTTGTCGATATGTTCACCGGACGAATCATGGAAGGTAGAACGTTATCGGACGGTTTGCACCAAGCAATCGAAGCTAAAGAAGGTGTGCCGATTACAGATGAAAATAAAGCTCAAGCGCAAATTACAATTCAAAACTACTTCCGTATGTACCCAAAACTTTGTGGT
This sequence comes from Sporosarcina sp. GW1-11, assembly GCF_033088395.1. Lineage (NCBI taxonomy): Bacteria > Bacillati > Bacillota > Bacilli > Caryophanales > Caryophanaceae > Sporosarcina > Sporosarcina sp. GW1-11. The sequence continues at coordinate 398,990 of NZ_JAPMIW010000001.1, forward strand.
ATGACGGGTACTGCCAAAACGCAAGAAAAGGAATTCCGCGAAGTTTATAATATGGAAGTCATTCAAATCCCAACGAACCGTCCGCGCGCACGTATTGACGCGGCAGATTTCGTCTTTAAAACGACCGAAGATAAATACAAAGCAGTAGCGAAAGAAGTTGCAGCACGCCACGCAAATGGACAACCTGTTTTAGTAGGAACAACGTCTATTTTACAATCTGAAGCAGTAGCTAAACACTTGCGTGAAGAAGGACTTCGCTTCCACTTACTAAACGCCAAAAGCGTGGAGCAAGAAGTAGACTTAATTTCACAAGCAGGACAACCTGGACATATTACTGTCGCAACTAACATGGCAGGTCGCGGAACCGATATCGTACTCGGTGAAGGCGTCGAAGAAAATGGCGGACTGTTCGTATTAGGTACTGAAAAGCACGAAAGCCGTCGAATAGACAATCAATTACGCGGTCGTTCAGGTCGACAAGGCGACCACGGAGAAAGTCAATTCTATCTTTCATTGGAAGACGAGATGTATATCCGTTTTTCTCCTGAAGAACTAGAAAAATTCCTCACAAAAGTTCGTACCGATGAAAATGGAAAAGTATTGAATTCTGAAGTACATGAACTGACGGAACGCACGCAACGAATTGTTGAAGGTGCACACTTCTCTATGCGCGAGTATAATTTAAAACTAGATGACGTCATCAATGATCAGCGAGAAGTTATCTATTCATTGCGTAATCGGGTACTAGAAGGTAATGATATTTTCGGAAAGTTAAAGACGATGCTTTCAGAAACAGTAGAATTTGTTGTACTAGATAGCTGTCCAGATAATGAGATTCCGGATAACTGGGATTTCGACCGAATCGAACGTACGATGAACGCCTTATTGTTGACTCCTGTCGAGCTACCAAAATCTATGGATCGCACTGCAGATATTATGATGCAATACGATGATGGCTTGGAAGAGTTGTTTGCATTTATCGACTCATTCACTGATAATGAACAAGTGAGCCAACTACTCCCACAAGTCATGCTAAGCTACTTAGACACGATGTGGGTCAAGCATTTAGAAGTAATGACTCGTCTAAAAGAAGGAATCGGACTGCGTTCTTACGGACAAGAAGATCCGATGCGTATTTATCAGCGGGAAGGCTTGCAGTTATTCGCTCAGCATTTCCAACGTCTGCGCCGCGATATCGCATCTGAAATTATCGTATTCATGAAACAACTAACTTCACAACTACAGGAGGGGGTTTCCCAATGAAACTCTTCAATCTATTCAAAAAGACGGAAAAAACAGGATTAGACAGTACCGTTGGATCCGAAGAAATTTTAGAAAATGCACAACATCTTACTGGTGACGAAGATATCGAAACAGCACTATCCCTTCACCCAGAATGGAATCTGACACAAGAGCAAGAATACGTTTTTCGTTTCCTTGCAAATGAAATAGATCCATTAAAACCAAACCAAATCTCTTTATCAGGTATCGATATTGATATGGAACCCGCTAATGGTAGCTGGTTAGTAAAAGCATTTTTCCGCTCTTCACTTAACCAAGCAATCACAGTAGGTCCAATTGAGTTATTACTACTTGATGACGAAGGTAACACTGCCGCTTCAGCGGAGTTCGATTTAAATGAACTAGGCGAAATTCCCGCTCGGAGCGCCCGTCCATGGGTATTCGTCTTCGAAACGAAGGATCAACTAGCTGCAGAAATCCCTACGGAGAACTGGAAACTAGCATTCAATGTTCATTCCATGAGACCACACCAGCTAGAACTTGCACCTTCATGGGAAGAGCAACTACCTGCTGAGCAAAAAGAAGCTTTAGCAAAAATAGTAAGCGATCTACCGAAATTAAAGCCACGCGAAGTAAATATCGTTGGTTTCCAAATACAAACACAAGAAGACGGAAACATCTCAGCTTCCGTTTTTGTACGTAACGGTCACTCAAAGCAAATCAATATCGAGAAGTTACCACTTGAATTACTTGATGCAACTGGAGAAAAAGTCGCACAGGGCACTTTTGATCTAAATCCCCCACTTTCAGTGAAAGCAAATAGCACAATGCCTTGGACATTCATTTATCCGAAGGAATTAATCCTAAAAGAACAACCAGATTTCTCACGCTGGACGATTCGCGTTCCACAGGATTCAACAAACTAATTCAAACCCGCCACGACTTTGATCGTGGCGGGTTTTTAGCGCGGAGAGGGCAGGTTCTATGAGCTCGACACTACTTTCTATGAGCGCGACTTCGCTTTCTATGAGCGCGGCTTCGCTTTCTATGAGCGCGGCTTCACTTTCTATGAGCGCGGCTTCACTTTCTATGAGCGCGACTTCGCTTTCTATGAGCGCGGCTTCGCTTTCTATGAGCGCGGTTTCACTTTCTATGAGCGCGGCTTCGCTTTCTATGAGCGCGGCTTCGCTTTCTATGAGCGCGGTTTCACTTTCTATGAGCGCGACTTCACTTTCTATGAGCGCGACTTCGCTTTCTATGAGCGCGACTTCACTTTCTATGAGCGCGACTTCGCTTTCTATGAGCGCGGCTTCGCTTTCTATGAGCGCGGCTTCGCTTTCTATGAGCGCGGCTTCGCTTTCTATGAGCGCGGTTTCACTTTCTATGAGCGCGGCTTCGCTTTCTATGAGCGCGGCTTCGCTTTCTATGAGCGCGGTTTCACTTTCTATGAGCGCGGCTTCGCTTTCTATGAGCGCGGCTTCGCTTTTATTTCCACCGTCCCCACGCAAGAAACTACTGTTCATTCCTGTATATAAAAAAAGACATCACAGAATGTTAGTCTTACTAACGTCCAGTGATGTCTTTTATCGTATACTTTATTCGGCTTTTATACACCAGCAACGCGCTTAGCTCCAACGTAGCGCTTTGCCCAGTAATGAGGATCATTTATACGATCCACTCGCACACCTTTAGTAGTGGAAGCATGTGCAAACTTTCCGTTGCCTATGTAAATCCCAACATGTGAAACGCCGCGACCAGTTGTGTTGAAGAATACGAGATCGCCCGAGCGCAAGTTAGACTTCTTAACAGCACGACCTGAAGCGTACATTGCACGTGAAGTACGTGCCACTTTTAAACCATTTTGTTTAAATACATAACCTACATAGCCTGAGCAGTCAAAACCCGCTCTTGTCGTGCCACCATAACGATATTTGATACCCGTTAAACTAGTTGCTGTTTTAGAAATTTTTGTAGCTTTAGTTGAGGCTTCTGCTTGCTCTGCGAAAGGAGCAACGAGTAATAAAATCGACATTGCAACTACAGAAATTATTTTCTTTACTAGATTCATATGTCCCTCCACTATCCCTAAGTATTTTTTAGTTATATTCTATGTCTTAATATTGATAATACTTTATCATGTTTAAAACGTTCTTATATTACAGTTGTGTAACAGCTATATGTCGAATTATGTCGTTTTATTACACATCGTAATTATTCTTTCCTCCACGCAAAAAAAACAAGCGATAAATAGTATTATCACTTGTTTTACCTGTTCTATTAGTCAATCTGTAAATCTGTAATAACAAGTACATCTTTATGAAGCAATAATTTAGTAATTGGCCATTCTGGAGTGACTTTACCTGATTTAAGCTTTTCCATAGCCTCACGTTTTTTCTCACCAAACGCTACCATGATTAATTTCTTAGCTTTATTAATAGAAGAGATCCCCATCGTTAACGCGATAGAAGGAATTTTATCATCATTTTCGAAGTACTGGCAATTTACGCCTAGTGTCGAATCGGTAAGCGTCGCAACATGTGTAACAGAGTCAAATGGAGTACCCGGTTCGTTGAATGCTATATGACCATTCTCTCCTACTCCTAATAGCTGAATATCGAGCGGGTGAGAATTTAACTGTTGTTCGTATTCCATACACTCTTTATCCAAATCTTCCGCCATACCATTCGGAATATATGTCTCCTTGAATGGCTTCTTGCTGAATAAATGATGGCGCATGAAATATGCATAGCTATTTGGATTATTAGCGTCTAAACCAACATACTCATCTAAGTTAAACGCTGTAACTTCTGAAAAGTCCAGATTTGAATGAATCCATTCTTGGTAAACTGGGATCATCGTGCTGCCTGTTGCCAGTCCAAGTACATGCAGTCTGTCATTTTGCAACTCATCCTCAATTACCTTAAACACTTCTTTCGCGCCCTCTTCAGGACTTGTAACTGTGATCCACTTTACGTTTTCCATCTACTACACACCGGCTTTCCTAAGTTTTACCTTATATATTGTAATTTCAAATATACAGTTGGTCAAGATTTGAGTAATTTTTTTCAGATTATCTAATAAATGTTAGTTTACTTATAAATTTTATATAAGGAACTAAAGGCCTAGTGTTTTTTTCATCTAACTAGTCCTTTACCACTTAACCTATACATAAAAAGGGTTTTTGTTTATGTCAATCCTATGTTAAGTGGTTGAACATATTGTGAACTTTTCACTCTCTTACAAATTCATAGGGAATTCCCCTACTTATTTTTTTCACGGCTAACAATATGATAAACGTAAGGCTTATTCCGCAACGAGGAGGTGACCACAATGAGCAAAAAAGAGATCTCTTCTACAAAACAGACGAAGGAAGATGTGAATTTAAAAGGCACGCTAATTATGGTAATGATTTTAGGTATCATCATTCTTGTATTTTGGTTTGGCGTTTACGGTTTGTTCTTATCTAGATAATCATCAGCAGTTAAGGAGGAAAAATCATGCATTTGCATAAATATGAAAAAGTTTGGCTTGCATTCGGATTAGGATCCTTAGTCCTATTCTTATTAATTATCGGCTTTGCGGCATTCTGGAAAGGAACACATCCACAAAGTCATATCGAAACGATTGACCCACAAAACGTGGAAGCAAACGAATCATTCCAACCTGAAAATCTTGGACTTACAGAAGTAGCTGACGGAAAATACGTTGTCAATATGGTCGCATCTGCATTTAATTATGACTTTGGTAAAGAACAAGACGGAACCGCTACTAAGACGATCCGTATCCCTAAAGGTTCCACAGTTCTTTTCCAAATCACGAGTAAAGACGTAGTCCATGGATTCCAAGTGGCAGGAACAAACGTCAATATGATGGTAGAACCGGGACATATTAGTCGCTTCGAAGCCGTCATGAAGAACACGGGTGAATTCACGGTAGTCTGTAACGAATATTGCGGTATCGGTCATCACTTAATGTTCGGCACAGTGGAGGTGTATTAATTAATGGAACTATTTAATTTTACAAAAAAAGAATCTAGACTGTATCTGTCCTTCATGTATGTCACATTTATCTCGCTACTAGTCGGGGGGTTAATGGGACTTCTACAGACACTCGTTCGTTCAGGTACGTATACTTTACCGTTTAATATTGATTACTATACGATTTTAACAACACACGGTGTACTACTCGGGCTTGTTTTAACTACATTTTTCATCGTCGGCTTCCAATTTACACTTATGGGGAAAACCGTCGGCATCTCTGATAAGCAAATGCTATGGGGATGGATTTCTTTCTGGGTCATGCTCGTTGGTACAGTATTAGCTGCTTGGATGATCTTAACCGGAGAAGCTTCTGTATTATATACATTCTATACACCTCTCCGCGCGCATCCTATTTTCTACATCGGATTAGCACTTGTTATTATAGGTAGCTGGATTGCAGCTTTCGTCAATTTCCGTCAATTATACGTCTGGAAGAAAGCACATAAAGGAGAAAAGTCACCATTACTCGCATTCATGGTTGTTATTAATATGATCATGTGGGTCGTTGCTTCATTAGGTGTAGCATATTCAGTTGTAGTATTAATATTACCTTGGTCACTAGGTTACGTCGCCACAGTCAATGTATTGTTAACACGTACACTCTTCTGGTACTTCGGTCACCCACTTGTCTATTTCTGGTTACTACCTGCTTATATGGCTTGGTATGTAATCATTCCAAAAATAATTGGCGGAAAGCTTTTCAGTGATTCATTGGCACGTTTATCATTTATCTTGTTATTGATGTTTTCTATCCCAGTTGGGTTCCACCACCAATTGACTGAACCTGGGATTGACCCTACATGGAAGTTTATTCAAGTCGTTTTGACTTTCATGGTCGTCATTCCTTCATTAATGACTGCATTCTCTCTATTCGCTACATTTGAAATTACAGGACGAAATAAAGGATATACATCCTTATTTGGATGGTTTAAAAACCTTCCTTGGAAAGATGTTCGTTTCTTAGCACCGTTCATCGGTATGGTGGCGTTCATTCCAGGTGGAGCTGGCGGTATTATTAACGCTTCTCACCAAGTGAACTCCCTTGTACACAATACGATTTGGATTACAGGGCACTTCCACTTAACGATTGCTACAACGGTTATTTTAACGTATTTCGGTATCGCTTATTGGTTGCTACCGCATTTGACGGGTCGCCGCTTAACTCCTAGATTGAATAAGTTGGGCATTATCCAAACATTCATCTGGACAATTGGTATGGCAATTATGTCAACGTCTATGCATATTCAAGGCTTACTTGGAGGACCTCGTCGTTCCAACTTCTCGGAATATGCCGGCGGAGAACAAGTAGCTACTTGGATTAACTACCAAATTACACAAGCAATCGGCGGCACGATTCTATTCATCGGTATTCTCTTGATGTTCTATATCTTCATTCAATTAGTATTTTTTGCCCCCCGTGGATATGAGGAATATCCAATTGCTGAAGAAGAGATGGATGCAGAGAAGACTCCGAAAATCTTGGAAAACTGGTATCTATGGGTTGGTATTACCATCGCATTAATCTTATTTGCCTATACAATTCCAATGATTGATATTATCAAACACTCTCCTCCTGGCTCTATTCCGTTCGACTGGCCAATTGGACGTTCTTAATAAATGAAAGAACCTTGATTCCAATCATCATTGGAAATTCAAGGTTCTTTTATAAATCATTCGATAGGTAAAAGCATAGAGCTACGACCTTTGAAATGATCCAGCATTTCATTTAGCTCGTCTTCTGCAAGGGGTTTAGAAAAATAAAAACCTTGCAGTTCATTGCATCCTGTTCCCTTCAGAATATCCCATTGCTCTTTTGTCTCAACACCTTCAGCGACAGTGCGGATATTTAACATTTTACCTAATTGAATAATCGCTAGTACAATCGCCCGACTTTTATCGTCATATTCAATCTGTTTGATGAATGCCATATCGATTTTTAATTGTGTGATTGGAAATGACTGTAGATAGATAAATGCAGAATACCCTGTTCCGAAATCATCTATCGAAATAGTGAATCCTTTTTCAGAAAGTGTTTCAATGCGTTTTTTTACCACTTCATGTCTTTCAAGCGCTACACTTTCGGTAATTTCCAACAGTAAATTCTTAGGATCTACTTGGATGTTTTCAAGACATTTTTGTAAATATAGCGGTAAGTTTTTTTGCAAGAAATGTCTAGGTGATAAATTCACAGAAATTGTTAGTTCATCTTTACCTAGCTCTTTGAATCTCTTCAATTGTTCAAGTGCTTGAACAATGACCCATTCACCAATTGAAATAATAAAGCCTGTCGACTCTGCCAGTTCAATAAACTCATTAGGATAGATCAAGCCTCGTTCTGGATGTTGCCAACGAATCAATGCTTCAAAGCCAATTACTTCGCCGGTATCACAGTGTACTTGTGGCTGATAAAATAATCTGAACTCATTCCGATCCAAAGCTTTGCGTAAGTTCATCTCAGACCTCATCGATTGCTTCATAGAGTTATGCACATCTTCATCATAAATACCGATGCCCTTTCTAGAAGATAAACTCTTACTCGCTTCTAACGCAAAGCGAGCAACTTGTACACCTTTAAGCGGAGTTTGTGCATCTTTAGGGTAGTATGCTAGTCCGTAACTATACGTTAAACACACTTCCTGATTGGCGACAAATATTGGCTCATTTAGTTTCTTAAATAACTTATCCATTTTGTTCTTAAAACCTCTTCCACCTTCGTCATGAGGTAAAAAAATAACAAAATGATCGAACGCAATTCTAGCAGCGTAATAAGGTTTCTCAAACGTTAACTGAAATCTCTCAGAGACAACTTTAATGATTTCATCTGCTATTTCAGGTCCTAATACACTATGAATTTCGATAAACTGATCGATATTCATGTAGACGAATATCCCTTCATACCCTTCTTCGACTATGGACAGGGCAGATTCTACTTGTGTAAGAAAAGCATTATAGTTTTTCATTCCTGTAAGTTCATCTATAAAAGCTAGACGGTACAGATTTTCTTCGAACGTAAGCCGACTCAAACGGTCAAATAAAAACGATAGCATATCCGCAATGGCAGCAACAATCATCCGATCAAATGAGTTCCATTGACGTCGATCAACTGATTCGCAACAGAGCACACCGCCGATTCCTGAATTTAATATAATACACGCATCTAGAAGCGAATGGTATCGTTTCGAATTACTAAAGAACTTTTCAGCAATTTCTTTTGTTGCTGGATCACTTGCTATATCTACAACTGCTAAGGTACGTTGACTTTGAATTGCTTCAAAATAGGTTGCATACATCTTGTCACTTATATCACTATCAACTGTATGTTCTTTCGTCTCATCGTCATACGTATTTTGCGAACGAAGTATAGTTCGCTCTTCATTAAAAAGCCAAATACTGACACGCTCGCATTTCATAATATTTGAGACTTCATAACATAGATTCTCTAGCAAATTTTTAATCGTAGCAGAATTCACTGCCAAATATTTAGCCTTTTCGAAAACGATCTCTTGTTGCTCACGTATCCTATCGATTTTTCTAAGGGTCTCAATTGTACGAATATATTCTTGCAAGTAAACACCACCTTTTATTATTTAAAATTTCAGTCTATTCAAACTGAATGACATAGTGTATAGTTCATTATATCAATACTCGACAATATTAGCAGTCATTACTGGAATATCTCGAAATAGGTCATAAGGCCAACTATCATTTCCCTCTTTAGTTCTTTAGGTCATTTTAATTTAAATAATCATAATGTATACTAGGTTTAACGATCGATTTACATGATATTCTAGGTAGAATACCCAATGCCACTTCAATAAAAGGAGATCACTTGAATGAAGAAAACCGCTCTCGCCGCAATCGCCTCCCTGATGCTTGCATCAAGTATTTCAGTTGGAAGTGTCAGCGCATCATCAAAAACTTATACTGTACAAACTGGTGATACATTGTATAGAATTGCAACTCAACATAAAATTACAGTAGACGAACTTAAGCGCTTAAATTCACTTACTTCTAATTCGATTAGAGCAAATCAAAAGTTGATAGTTGAAAATAAAGTAACTATACCCAAAACTGTTTCTTCTATTAATTCATTGCTAGATTTAAATCTTCCAACAGCTAGACCAGCTATACAAAACACCGTTATAAATAATAGCGAGTTGATGAATAAAGTAATTGATACAGCTATGCCACTGCAAGGCATTCCCTACGTATGGGCAGGCGTGACTCCAGCAGGATTTGATTGTAGCGGATTCATCTACTACGTCTACAATAAGGCAGGAGTCAAAGTTCCACGACTGGATACAATTGGATTCTTTAATCGTTCAGTATTTGTAACTGATCCAGTAGTAGGCGATTTATTATTCTTCCAAAATACATACCGACCTGGTATTTCTCATATCGGGATTTACTTAGGTGACAATAAGTTCATTCACGCTGGAGATAAGGGGATTGCTGTTGCTTCCCTTGATTCATCTTACTGGAATTTACGTTTTATGGGATACAAACGTTTTAAAGACATAAATTAAAAAAGGATGTCGCGCAAGTCATCATGACTTACGCGACATCCTTTTACATTCAATTCATTATCTAGCCGAAAAACCACCGTCGATTACAAGCTCTGCACCTGTAATATATGAAGCTTCGTCGGACGCTAGGAACAATACAGCATTCCCTACATCCTCAGGCTGCCCTAGACGCTCTAGTGGTGTCATTTTAATAAGCATACCAAGCATTTCTTTCGATTCTTCCAAGTTCTGAGTCATCGGTGTTTCGATAACTCCTGGGAATACTGTATTCACACGAATGCCGTCTTTACCGTATTCAGCTGCAGCTGCTTTAGAGATTGCACGAACTGCACCTTTAGAAGCTGAGTACGGGTTTAAGCCCATTCCGATAAGCGCTGTATAGGAAGAGATATTAACGATCGCTCCTTTTTTCACTTCTGACATATAACGTGCTGCATGCTTCATGCCTAAAAATGTGCCGAAGCTATTAATGTCAGATAGTCTGCGCCAATCTTCAATTGTGATTTGATCGATTCCTTTTTCAGTAGAGATACCAGCATTGTTTACCAAGATGTCTAGCTTACCAAAGTGATCGACCGCTTGTTTCATCGCCACTTCCCATTCATCATCTTCCGTTACATTCAGTTTGACTGTTAAGATTTGTTCTTGCCCGCCCCATTTTTCTTTTAGAGCTGCTTCGTTAATATCTGCTGCGATGACTTTAGCACCTTCTGCTACGAATTGCTTAACCATCATTTCACCCATACCCGATGCTCCGCCTGTAATGAATGCCACTTTGTCTTGTAATCTGCTCACGATTCATCTCTCCTTTTGTCATAACTACTATATACTTTAACACTAAAGTAATTTGAATTCAATTTTCACAATCGCCTGTAATGCACTTTTTTCAGTTACGCTTTGTAAGATCACTCCAGAAACTTCACCCATCTCCTCTACCACCTACTCGCCATTTTCCGAGTTCTATAATTATACACACCTTGTATAATTGCAGAATGTAAGATATAATTATAATTGTTAGAAATATACTATAGATGGAAGAAGTGAACAGCTATGTTCAAAGATCAACGCTATCTTCATTATAATGCAGCAGGTTTCCGGCGGGATTTGATCGCAGGGATTACTGTTGGAATTGTAGCCATTCCACTTGGGATGGCTTTTGCAATTGCTTCTGGTGTAAAACCAGAATATGGGTTATACACTACGATCATCGCAGGGCTACTAGTCGCCCTACTCGGTGGATCACGGTTCCAAATTGCCGGTCCCACGGGCGCATTTATTCCGATCTTACTCGCCATCGTGCTGCAATATGGTTATGAGGATTTATTAATTGCAGGATTTTTGGCGGGTGTATTCCTAGTCATTATGGGACTTCTTGGTGTCAGCAATTTAATCCACTTTGTTCCTCGTTCAGTAACCATTGGATTTACGGCAGGTATCGCCATTATTATTTTCACGGGACAGTTCCAAAATTTCTTTGGTTTGACTGGTGTAGAAAAGAAAGAGTTTTTCCATGAAAGTATGATTGAGATTGTCCGTAATTTCCATACAGTCAATACATTTAGCATTATGACAGCTGTTATCGGTTTGGCTGTTATCTTCATACTACCGAAGATTGCTCCAAAAATCCCATTACTTCTTGTCGCTTTATTAATCCCTACCCTTTGTTCAATTTTATTTTTTCCGGGTAAAGTAGAGACGATCGGGACTGCGTTCGGCGGTATCCCACAACATCTGCCTAGTTTCCATTTCCCTGATATCACACTTTCGAAACTAGTTACTTTATGGCAACCCGCTCTCATCATTGCGGCATTAGGAGCGATTGAGTCTTTACTTTCTGCTGTCGTTGCTGATGGCATGAAAAGCGATGTCCCTAAGCACGATTCGAAAAAGGAGCTAATGGGGCAAGGTATTGCAAATATCATCACTCCTCTGTTCGGAGGAATTCCAGCAACCGGAGCTATCGCACGTACCGCCACTAATATCGGCTCTGGTGCGGTGAGCCCGATTTCAGGTGTCATCCAAAGTTTATTCGTCTTAGCCTTTTTGCTCCTTTTCGCACCTTATGCATCCTATATTCCATTAGCTGCGATGGCACCTATTTTAATGTACGTCGCTTGGAATATGAGTTCTAGAAAAGCATTTGTGCAGATCCTATCTTTACGTTCCAGTGATTCACTCGTACTATTGACTACATTTCTTTTAACGATTTTCTTGAATTTAACGATTGCAGTAGAAGTCGGTATTTTACTTGCAGCTTTGTCATTCTTACGTAAGATGAGTGGTTCGCTTGAGATTAAAGAAAGCAAGCTAACGGAAGTCGAAATTTTCAAGTTAGCGGATAGTACAGGGAAGGAACTAATTAAATATAAAGTGTCTGGTCCCTTATTTTTTGGAACAGCTAAGAATTTCGAAAATCGCTATTATGAGTTATTAAACGTCAAACAATCTACTATCATTTTAGATTTGAAGAATTTGACCGCCCTTGACGCTACAGGCGAGGCTGCCCTTTCTGCATTACTTGACGAAGCACAGCGAAAAAATAAGCGACTGATTTTCAAGAAAGTCCCTTCAGATAAGATGAGCTTATTCAAAAGGAGTGGACTGTACGAGAAAATTGGGAAAGACAACTTCTTTATGTTGTAAAAGGTTGGCGTGGGTGTTTTCTATGAGCGCTGCGGCGTTAGCTATGAGCGCGGGAACCTATTCTATGAACGTGGCCGCGGAGGCTATGAGCGCGGGATCCTATTCTATGAGCGCTGCGGCGTTAGCTATGAGCGCGGGAACCTATTCTATGAACGTGGCCGCGGAGGCTATGAGCGCGGGATCCTATTCTATGAGCGTGGCCGCGGAGGCTATGAGCGCGGGATCCTATTCTATGAGCGTGGCCGCGGAGGCTATGAGCGTGGGAACCTATTCTATGAGCGCTGCGGCGTTAGCTATGAGCGCGGGAACCTATTCTATGAACGTGGCCGCGGAGGCTATGAGCGCGGGATCCTATTCTATGAGCGTGGCCACGGAGGCTATGAGCGCGGGATCCTATTCTATGAGCGTGGCCGCGGAGGCTATGAGCGCGGGAACCTATTCTATGAGCGTGACGCAATAAGATTTATTTTCATTTAAACACAAAGAGCCTCCCCTATCATGTAGAGGAAGCTCTTTGTGTTTTATAGTTTCCATTTAAAACGGGCATAACCCGCTAGCAGTAAGAAGTTTACTGCGGCACTGATGACCGTACCATACGCAATTGCTTGTGCGCCGATTTGATCCACAAATGCGAAGATAATTGCAATGTTGATGCCAAAGACACTAATTAGACTGAATATAATTGGCATGATGGAATTTCCTTTTGCATAGTAAAAACGCGTAACATATGTATTCGCCGCTAAGAAGAACATCGAAAGCGCAAATACTTTAAACACTGGCACCGTTAGCATGATAGACTCCTCACCAAAGTTCCCATAGCCGAAAACTAGGCGAATTAAAGGTTCTGCTAAAACGTAACAAAATACAGTAGCTGGCACGAGTAATACGACCATATACAACATACCCTTTTTATAGAGCATCTTAATTGTTTTCGTATCACCTTCACCTTCTTTTTTCGCAAGCATTGGATAGATAACAGTCGTCACAGCGGTCATGAGAATCGCTTGTGGAAAGCCTGTCAGCTTGGATGCATAGTTAATAGAAGAAATCGCTCCTTCCCCTAATCCATCTGCCGCAATTCGGTGAATAATATAGTAGAACTGCAATGATGCACCACCGAATAGAATAGGTAATGCTAGCCACCACATTTTTCTGATGTCATCCGGCATACCAAACGACGGTTTTAATGACGGTAAGCCTGCACGCTTTATACCCCAATATAAAAATCCACCCATCAAAACTGCACTGACTAACGCACCTACACCGTAAGACTCCGGTCCTAGCCATTTTGTTAGGAGGAAACCGACTGCTACAAACGCAACATTATACAATAAAATAGCTAAACTAGATAACTGAAAGCGGTCATTAATGTTTAACAATCCACTCATCCACGTGGATACAACTAACAAAATAGATGATGGCATCATCCATAAGAAAAGATTTCTCACTAACTGGTAGTCTTCTCCACTTAATCTACTGAAAAAGAGATTTAAAATCGAATCAGTGAACACTACTAACAAAACAGTCACGAGCGTCGCTGATAGAACAACTGTCGTAAACGCTTTACGAACGTATAATTCCTTATTCATCTTAGAAGAATGATAAACCGATATAAAAGCCGTCGTTAATGCGCCACCGAGTACTAAATAGATGAAGTTTGGAATTGAATACGCTGTTGCAATCGCATCGGCCACTGTAGAAGTACCATACTGAATCCCGATGACCACTTCTCGTCCAAAACCAAAGAGTCTTGCCACAATATTGATGACCGCAACTGCACCAATTATTTTAAATAATTTACTCATTTCAAAGTTCCCTTTCCATTCTGCTGATAGATATCGCTCAATCTCTGGACGATTACTTCAGAAGAATGTTGCTGGATCACTTGCTGGATAGTTTCATGTTGTGAAAATGATACTTCATTTTCAAGCGCTTGTTCTAAACCTTCTGCAAGCATTTCTGGATCGCGTGGTTCAACTAGCACACCTACCCCATCTTTTAATAAGTAAGGAAGACCACCGACATTTGTTGCAACTACCTTCGCGCCTGATGCAAGTGCTTCAAGCGCCACTAGTCCAAACCCTTCATGGTATGACGGCAATACTAATACATCTGTTGCTGACATCCACTTCGCAAGTTCCAATTGGCTTACCGGCTCTTTAAACACTACACCTGACACGCCTTTGCTTTCAATCCTCTCTTTCACCAACTCAACAAAACGTTGATCTTTCTGTGAGCCTATTATATATAGTAGAAGATCATCATGCGTTTCTCTCAAGCGATAATACGCATCGAGTAATTCCATAACACCTTTTGCTTCAATGACATTCCCTACAAAAATAACCACACGTTCATTAAGCGGTATATTCAATAGAAGTCTAACCTCTTCCTGTCCCATCCGCTTAAAGATCTTCGTATCAACTCCCATACTCATGACCTCAACATTTTGCGGAGATACAGCATACTCTTCTATTACATCATTGCGTAGTTTTTCACCTACCGTTATCACTTGAGCGGCTTCTTGCAAAATATTTTTTGTGAATTTCGCAATACGCGCACTCTTTTTCGCCATTTTATCGAGATCCCCGCCGTGAACAGTCACGACATACGGAAGATTAAAAAGCTTTTTCCCTAGTAACGAGATCATGCCCGTCGGAAACGCATAATGTGCATGTGTGATACTGATGGATTTTTTCTGTTTCAATAAATATGTTAAAGAAGATATTCCCCATGAAAGATATTTCATTACTTTTTCAAGCTTCCCTTTTCCAGGTTCATGAATAGCAATGACTTTAACATCAAAGCCATTCTTCTTTAGTAATTCTACTTGATTCTTCACAAATATCCCGTATGTAGGGTGTTGTGCAGAAGGATACATATTGCTAAATACCACTACTTTAGTCACTCATTACTCATCCTTTATAGCTTTCCACTTGAACGGTGTCAGCTCTTTTATACGTTGAATGATTATACCATAAATTATATAGGTGTTTTTACTAACATTTCAAAAATATTATCTCGTGTAATGCTCTTGTAATCTAAATGTAACATTTATCATGTTTATAAGTGCTAATATATTCCTAGATTATAAAGCACAATAGAAGTTTGTGCGAAAGGGGAATTTGAGAACAGCATGAAACGTCTATTGTCTCTGGTCTTGGCAAGTTTTTTATTCTTATCAATAGCACCAGATTTTGCGTCCGCAAACTCACCAACATCGTTAATTAGCACTGCACGTAACTATTTAGGAACACCTTACCTATTAGGTGGGACAACCCCAAGAGCTTTTGATTGTTCAGGATATACACAATATGTATTCAACAAAGAAGGCATCTCATTGCCACGAACAACAGGCCAGCAGATTTCTGTCGGTACTCCAGTTTCAAAAAGTAACCTAGAAGTAGGAGATTTAGTTTTCTTCAATACATCAGGTCGTGGTGTTTCACACGTTGGTATTTATATAGGTTCTAATAACTTTATACACGCTTCCGTAAGCAAAGGTGTAATGATATCTTCTCTTAATGATCCTTACTACTGGAAAAGTCGCTACATGGGCGCTCGTCGTGTGACTAACTTTACTACCGAAAATAATACGAATACTTCTAAAGATAACGAAACTACTACAGAAGAGAAAAAAATTGCTGCAGCAACTCCTGTAAAAGAAATTATTTATGCTACACGTGCAGAAGTTGCACAAGAAATAGCGGATAAACTCGGGTTAGATCAAACGACAGCTAACCTAACATTTAAAGATGTCGATGAATCAAATCCACATTATCATGCCATTTCAGCAGTTGCAGAAGCAAATATTTTTACAGGTTACCAAGGGAATTTCAACCCAAACAAAGAATTAACTCGTGCACAAATGGCTAAAGTATTAGTAGAAGCTTTTGGCTTGCGTGGATCAGCTATCGCAAATTTCAAAGATGTTCCGGCTAACCACTGGGCCATTGAATATATCAACATTCTCTATTATCACAATATTACAAGTGGGTATGGTGATGGCACATTCGGTTTAGATGATAAAGTGACTAGTAAACACCTACACGCTTTCATGAATCGTATTACTAAATAACCTTCTTTACGAATGTTCTCATAGAACATTCGTTTTTTAGTTATAAAGAATCAAATTCATTGAAGTTATTAATTTATGAATTGTAGAAAAAACAACTAGTAATCACTTTTCAACACTGGTAAAATGAACCTATGAGTCTTGTAATAAACTATATTTAAGGAGGAACTCATGAATCATTTTAAATGGGCAACTACTATTTTATTGTTGCTAACCATCTTAATACTCTCACCTCTCCAGTCATTAGCAAGCTTCAAATTTTCCGACGTCCCTGCCGAGCGAGAATTTTTTAAGGAAGTTCACTACATAGCAGAAAAAGGTATTGTTAATAAATCGATTAATTTCAATCCGCAAGACAAGTTAAGACGTTCACACGTCGCAAAAATGCTTGTTATTGCGACTGGTAATCAGAACGTTCCTTTACTCGATATGAAAATCGTAGGACTAAACCCGACTAGTGAACAATATAAGTTTGCTAACATTGCCATTCAAAAAGGTTTCTTTACTTTAAACAGCAATGGTCGCTTCAATCCAAACGAAGAGATTAAACGTGAGGAAATGGCCTACGCTCTATCTATTGCATTTAATTTATCAGAAAAGATCACAGCGCAAAAACCTTTAATGTTAACGGATGTTTCCAATCATAAGTACGCAGAACGAATTAACGGGCTGTACTATGCAGGTATTACACAAGGTGACAATAAAAAGTTCTTACCTCAAGAATACCTCACTCGCTCGCAATTCGCTTTGTTCATAGCCCGCGCATTGGACAAGCAGTTTGCACTAAAAGTAAAAGCAGTAGATCAACAATCAAGTGTCAACTATGTAAAAGTTCAGACAGGAGACGACAAAGATCCATTGAATGTACGCAGTTCTCCTTCTGAATCTGCTACAATTATCGACGCATTAACGAACGGAACACTTGTAGAAGTAATTGGTAGTACAGGCGTGTGGTTGAAAGTAAATATAGCCGGTGTTGAAGGATATATTCATGAATACTTTACAACAACGAATCTAAATTCAAATCAACCAGCACCAATACCACCTAAACCTGAACAGCCAACTCCTACTCCTACCCCTACTCCTTCTGCTAAGTTGATGGGTAAAGTGACTGTTAATAATTTGAATGTACGTTCATCGGGTAACCCAAGCGCGCCATTAGTAACAAAGCTTAAAAACGGACAGAAAGTTGAAGTCCTTTCAATTTCAGGGTACTGGGCAAAAATTCGTACTGGCAACACAACGGGATATGTCCATAAAACGTATCTTAAGTTGCTAAATCAAACAGGCAATCCATTACGTGATCGGATCATTGTTGTAGATGCTGGACATGGCGGACACGATCCGGGTACAGTCAAGAGTAGACATACAGAAAAAGCTATTACGTTAAACGTTTCAAAGAAGTTAGAAGCGAAACTGAAAAGTGCAGGTGCGAAAGTCTTGATGACACGTTCCACGGATAAGTATTATTCATTGGAGGAACGTACAAATTTCGCAAAAAATAATTTTGCAGAAGCATTTGTATCGATTCATGTGAACGCAGCGGGTTTTACTGCAAAAGGTGCGGAAACGTTTTATGATTCTTCTAGTAATGCGAATGCTACTGAAAGTCGCGATTTAGCAGCTTTCATTCAGCGTAATATTGTACAGAAGGCCAATATGGTTGATCGCGGTGTGAAGAATAATCGTTTCTACGTAATTCGCAATAATAATGTAGCAGCAGTTCTTGTAGAGTTAGGTTTCTTGTCGAATGCTGATGATTTTAAGAAGCTGACTAGTGAAACGTATGCTAATATTTATGCGGATGCGATTTATCAAGGGCTATACCAATATTATAGCAAGCAGTGATGCACTCCCCCTCCCAAGGTTTTGATCTTGGGAGGTTTTTTATTTGTGTCGTCGTTCGACTTTTTTACGGTACTGAAGTTCATGAAGATCCGCTTCCTATCACCGCTGCGGCACGTGGGGGATTGCCTCCCGCCATGAGCCAACAAGCGAAAGGCGCGCTAGTTGTCTCATGGCTTCGGCCGACCCCGCAGTTGTGCCTTCGCTAATGAGTACAGTGTAGTTTTGGTAAACTTTGGTACTTAGTAAAATTCACTTTTTGACTTCAACGTACTATGCTACTTACCTTTCACCACTAAACGCAGGCGCCTTACAAGCGGCAGGCGGAGCGATGAGACAGAGAGGCGATCCTCCTTTCTGGCTCATTGCGGGAGCCATCCGCCAGCGCCGAAGTGAGTTCAATGACGAATTACTTTTCTACATATAGAAGCGGATTGATGTGTCTTGGACTTACTACTAGATTGTAATGTGTCGTTGCTCGACTTTTTTACGGTACTGAAGTTCATGAAGGTCTGCTTCCTATCATCGCTTCGGCACGTGGGGGATTGCCTCCCGCCATGAGCCAACTAGCAAAGAACGCTAGCTGTCTCATGGCTTCGGCTGACCCCGCAGTTGTGCCTTCGCTAATGAGTACAGTGTAGTTTTGGTAAGCTTTGGTACTTAGTAAAATTCACTTTTTGACTTCAACGTACTATGCTAACTACGTCCCCTCACAAAACGAAGGCGCCTTACAAGCGGTAGGCGGAGCGATGAGACAGAAAGGCGATCTTCCTTTCTGGCTCATTGCGGGAGCCATCCGCAAGCGCCGAAGTGAGTTCAGTGACGAATTACATTTCTACATACAGAAGCGTATTGATGTGTCTTGAACTTACTACTAGTTTGTAATGTGTCGTTGCTCGACTTTCTTAGGATACTGAAATTAGTGATGGTCAGCTTTCTATCAACGCTTCGGCACGTGGGGGATTGCCTCCCGCCATGAGCCAACTAGCAAAGAACGCTAGCTGTCTCATGGCTTCGGCCGACCCCGCAGTTGTGCCTACGCTAATGAGTACAGTGTAGTTTTGGTAAGCTTTGGTACATAGTAAAATTCACTTTTAGACTTCAACGTACTATGCTACTTGCTTTTCCACACCAAACGAAGGCGCCTTACAAGCGGTAGGCGGAGCGATGAGACAGAGAGGCGCTCTTCCTTTCTGGCTCATCGCGGGAGCCATCCGCAAGCGCCGAAGTGAGTTCAATGACGAATTACTTTTCTACATATAGAAGCGGATTGATGTGTCTGGGACTTACTACTAGTTAGTAATGTGTCGTCGCTCGACTTTTTTATGTTACTGAAGTTAGTAAAGGTCTGCTTCCTATCATCGCTTCGGCACGTGGGGGATTGCCTCCCGCCATGAGCCAACTAGCAAAGAACGCTAGCTGTCTCATGGCTTCGGCCGACCCCGCAGTTGTGCCTTCGCTGGTGAGTACAGTGTAGTTTTAGTGGGCTTTGGCACTTACCGAATTAAAC
>NZ_JAPMIW010000010.1:0-77876 GCF_033088395.1 Sporosarcina sp. GW1-11
TTTGCGGCATGCCCTTCAAAATAAAGCTCCACCACTTTCTTTTTCAGTTCATATTCATACGTTTTTCTAGTCATGATCTCACTCCTCAGGATGTAGTCTGTCCTTTAGGAGCGCTTTCTTATACTGTCTACTGTAAGGTAATTATGCACTTCTATGAGCGCGAAACTCACTTCTATGAGCGCGAGACCAGCTTCTATGAGCGCGAGACTCACTTCTATGAGCGCGAAACTCACTTCTATGAGCGCGAAACCCAACTCTATGAGCGCGAAACCCAACTCTATGAGCGCGAAACCCAACTCTATGAGCGCGAAACCCAACTCTATGAGCGCGAATCACACTTCTATGAGCGCGAAACTCACTTCTATGAGCGCGAAACTCACTTCTATGAGCGCGAAACTCACTTCTATGAGCGCGAAACTCACTTCTATGAGCGCGAAACTCACTTCTATGAGCGCGAAACTCACTTCTATGAGCGCGAAACCCAACTCTATGAGCGCGAAACCCAACTCTATGAGCGCGAAACCCAACTCTATGAGCGCGAAACCCAACTCTATGAGCGCGAAACCCAACTCTATGAGCGCGAAACCCAACTCTATGAGCGCGAAACTCAACTCTATGAGCTCGAAACCCAATTCTATGAGCGCGCCACACAATTCTATGAGCGCGAAACACAATTCTATGAGCGCACACCTCAAATCCACAAGCTCACAACCAACAAACACAAGTACTTAGACCCATCCAGCGAACAATAATCACCATTCCATAAGCGAAATATCACCTAATCCCCTCTCGATACATCGAACATAGAATTATTCTAAAATACATAGTATAATTCTCTAGAACACTTGCTACAATCACCTTACTTACTAAAGAACTACTATGAATTTGGAGATAGCTTATGAGAAAATGTCTTACATGCCAGGAAATGAATCCTGAGAAAGAAGAGTTTTGCATGAATTGTGGAGCATTCTTATCGTTCCGCCGTGCATCTGTTAAAAAATCATTCATTCAACGGCCGCCACTTTATCAAATGGTCTTAGCCATTGTTATAATTGGTGGATTCTTCGGGTATTACGCAATGCAAACTGAATATGGAAAAGAGGCTGTGGCGGAACAATTCATCACTGCGCTGATCACACAAGATACAAATACATTGAACGAACTAATTGTGCCGAAAGATAGTCGCATCACTGTAGACAAAGATAGCTTGCAAGCACTGTTAGCATTGATCGAGAAAAATCCATCCACTGTTCAGACGATAGAAAATAACTTGATGGAACAAAATAAGGGCATGTTTTCCATGAGAGCATCAGGTAAACGGTTAGGATTATTCCCGTTATATACCATTAATCCGACTGGTTATATTGTTGAAGTGGAATCGATAGGTGATGAGACCATCCTTTCTACAGAAAACTCCGAAATTGGCTATATTAAAAAACGTGGGGAAACTGCCGAATTCGGACCGTTTTTAGCTGGTATCTACCCAATTAAAATGACAACTATAATCGACGGGGAAACTATCTCAGAAGAAATTCAAGCGAATATATTTGGGGAAAACCATGCAATTAGCCTCTTCTTTCCTTCTGTTGAAGAAGTAGCGCTAATCGCCAAACAATCGAATGGGCAAGATGCAAGCATAACAAATAAAGCTGAATCGTCTACCGAGAACGATACCCCCGTTGGTAAAATCTACAATGATTATTTCATCCTTCCCACTAGCGGAGATACGTATTTGAAAGCATCTGATCTAAAGGGTCTTTCAAAAAGTGATTTGCGTTTAGCCCGCAATGAAATATACGCGCGCTACGGCTATATTTTCAAATCAAAAGAACTTCAGGCGTATTTTGACTCACAAACATGGTATGTACCGAACGACGCCTATGGTGGTTCATTGACCGAATGGGAAAAACACAATGTTGCCCTAATTAAATCAAAAGAGTAAATAAAGAGACATCGCAGAAAATCCTACGATGTCTCTTTTCCAATTACTCATCAGTAGCCAATAATTTAAGCATCGTAGCCGCTTCATGATTCACCCAGTCTACTTCCGCCTTGTTAGAAAGTTCCTCCAAAATACCAATAGCTTCCTCACGCCTATCTAACTTTACCAATGCAGCGCTCTCCTGAAGACGGATCGCCTCACGGTAAGGAGACTCCATGTAATGTTTACTATCTTCCCTTTGAAACTGTTCCACTGATTGTAGAGCCTGCTCATAAGCCTCTTCCTTCATATAGGATGCAGTCAGAAAATAAGCTGCATCATCCGAAAAATACTCACTTTCTAAAGAACGGATGGCCTGTTCAAAGGACTTACTAGCTCTGGAATAATTGCCATTGCGATAGTCTTTAAACCCATCTATATAATACTCTTCCGCTACTTCTGCAGAGATAAATAACGGCTTTTCATCATCTGCCAACTCTTGCGGCTTTAGTTGTTCAGCAGCCAAATCAGTATTTTTCGGTTCTGAAATCACCTCAGTAGACACATCTACTTGCTGATCATGCACGTTACCCTTCGTCTCCTTGTCACTTAACAACATATATCCCGACAAGCCAAGCGCACTAATCATCGCTACATATAAAGCGACTACTCGCCCAAACGACTTGCGCTGTTTCACTGGCATTTCTCGTTGCTCAATAAGGCTTGGCGCTGTTCTTGCCGTGAGCACGCGCTTAATTACACGATCATCCATCGCATAAATCGGTAAATCCAAAATAAATCGATCCAATAAATCCGGACGATGGCTCGCAAGTAATAGTGTGTTCATTCGATACATTTCAATTGATATCGGCAAATCTCCGACTCTATGTAATGCATCATTCAAAATGTACAATGCATTTTCAGAATGACCTTTACGAATCTCAGCAACCGCTGCATTATATTCACCAACTAGAAACGCATACGTAGACCAGTTGCTATCGATCTCCTCTCGCAACCATTCAGCTTGCGGTCCTTCTACATCTTCAAGATACCGACGCGCGATATGTAGGCGACCGACCTTACATTCCAGCAACGCCTTCTGCCAAAGAATCTGTTGCCGATTGCCACCAACCACCTCAAGAGAACTTAGGGAAGCGAGCGCTTTCAAGTATTGTTTCTGTCCAATTTGACGATGAATTTGCTTAGCGAGCTCCTCCATCTGAATAATTGAATTCATGATGCAACCACCTCTTTATCTATATGCATCACCATAAACTCCCCCTTACGAAACCGTCTTCACTAAAGCCTCTTGAATAATCTTCCCCGTACCTTCAAACGTAAAGGCTCTGCGGTATACGACCGCCACTTGATACGTCTCTAAACCTTCCGGCGCTTCTTCAGCTGGTATTGTCCCTAATAACTCCATATACTCCTCATCTACGTACTGACCATAGACATCCACCTCATGAATCCCCATCTCACGCAACAACGCAAGCGAATGAGAAACGACCGACTTCACTTGCAAATAATTTTCAGAATCACTTTCTTCAAGCGTCATACGTAAATGATCCACCAAATTAAACATCTCAACCGCCCGTCTCGCCAAATCCACTTGCCCGACAGCACCATCAAATGTCAAACCTGCGATTTCTTCTTTTATGGAAGCGGCTAGTAGATCTGAGTCAAGAAGTTCTCCAAGCGTCTCGAAATTTGAATAAGCAACTAACTCCTTCTGTTGAAGTTCCACTGCCTCGGATGGTTCAACAGCATCACTTGCGGAGTCATCCAATGAGATCTTTTCCAACTTCATGAGTTCTTTATCAAGAAGTCCCTGCAACCCTTTTGGTCGATCAGCATTTGGAATATCTACGTTATTCATCAAACCCCTCATTTCATAATGCAATTTCTGCTCTATTTCGTCATGTAACCGTAGTCTAGCTACGTTCGACATGTTTCGATAATGTTCCCACTATTTGGTTTATTCTACTGATAAGATAGCATTACTTAATGTAGAAAACAACAAGACTAGTGAAAATATCGAGTGATTGCTTCAATTCATTACCCAAATCTGTCCTTTCCTGAAGCAGATTAACATATGTATAGCGAAAAGATTTCAACCTAACTTTCTCTCCCGTACACGTTTCTACACGCAGTCGACTGCCAATCTTCTTTAGTAGCAATCTATTTCATATCAAGCCAGGATAATACAGCTCATCTACTGAAACCGAATACTCCTCGTGAATATCCGCAAACAACGCATCTGTGATCAACTGTCTAAGCACGCCACTAAAATACCCCGCCACATTCCGTATGTTCTTCGTCTTCGTCGCCATCACACTAATTCTCGCTGCACGATACGCTAATTCCTCAAACAACTTTTCTTTCCCTTGATGAATTTCAAAACGTAACATCCGATTGGACAATGAACGATAAATCGCAAATAGATCTCTTGCTTTTGAAGTATCTCCGGTCAACGCAAGGACATTTTTCATCTTAGAAAACAGGGTTGTGGATAACTGTTCATCTGCAAGATGAGACGTCTTTGATTGTTGTTTAATGTTTGTAGATTTTAAAAAAGAAGCTTCCTTCTGAGATACTACGTCAGAAACCGCATCATGACAAGGCTCGTCCGCCTTCTCCGGGCTGTCCATTTCCCCCTGGTCAGTGACAGGCAAAATGACATAAATGTTCGCACCCAATCCATTTAATACAGGTCGTACAAACTGAACTCGCTCAATAATTTCTAGCTTCGCTAATTTACGCAACGCACGTCTGATTGTTGAATTCGATAAACCTAGCTTCTTCTCCATCGTCTCATGCTTCAAATGTGCTGCTAAATACTTCACCGAATAGCAACGAATCATCTCTAAAACGGCACGATCCGTCTTGTTCATCGCGTTATAGTGAATGTCCGCATGCGTACGTGCTGCTGCATCTAATTGTTCCTTGGTTGCAAATCTTGCATAAGTAGAAAGATAATGTGTCATAAGAAAAAACCCCTTTTTCCCTCTATATAGAGAGCAGGGGTCGAAAAGTGGACAGCTGTTTAGAAAAAGTATATTTATTTTAGGTGAATGTTTTATATTAACTAGAAAATCAAAATCCCCACACTCCATGTTGGAATGAAACACTTATCGTCTACACGTACCTTTACTAAGCTATCCATCTCCTTTCCATACAAAAAAAGTTCCTCGGCTGATTACACAGTCGAGGAACTTTTTCATCTTATACTAACGCCAGCCGCTTAACCGCTTCAAACAAAATCGTCGCACCATCCGCCAAATGTTCCGCATCGGACCATTCTTCTGGACAATGGCTAAGCCCGTCCTTACTAGGGACGAACACCATGCCGCATGCGGTGAAATCCGACAGCACCATCGCGTCATGCCCTGCCCCACTATTCATCGTACAATAAGGAATTGCTAACTCTTCACTTATGTCCTTAAACAGTCCACGAATGTCCGGATCTAATTCCTTTGGCTCTATAGACATGAGTTGATCGACATCGGTTCGAATACCTTCTACTCCATTATGAGATGCCACTAGCTCGTTTACCTGACCTAAGGCCTGTTGTATATATTCATCCTTGCCAGCCCGGATATCTACTGAAAAAACAACTTCGTCTGGAATGACGTTCGCACCGTTCGGGAATACTTGTAGTCGTCCAGTCGTAATGACTGTACCGTGGCCTGTCTCTTCCGCGATTTGCGGAAACGCTGCAATCAGTTGCGCTGCGGAAACAAGCGCATCCGAGCGGCGGTCCATTGGCGTAGTACCTGCGTGACCCGCGCGTCCTTGCACAGTCACTTCCAACTGCACGAGACCAACAATCGCTTCTACCACACCGATACGAATGCCCTTCTCTTCCAAAATCGGCCCTTGCTCGATATGGAGTTCAAGAAAGGCTTTCATCGTCTCTGGTCTTCGGATTTTTTCTTTGGAAGGATCCAGTCCAATGGCCGCCATTGCGTCTGTAGCTAAAATGCCGTCTTTATCCGCTACTGTAGTAAAATCCTCTTCCGTCATGACGCCCATCATGCCTCGTGACCCCATCAATCCTCCACCGAAACGAGAACCTTCCTCTTCCACCATCGCCAGTACTTCTAACGGATAATCAGGTGTCACTTGTAGCTCCTGAAACAGCGCGGCCACTTCTAACCCGATGACAACACCCGCTGTCCCGTCATACGCCCCACCGTGCGGCACCGAATCAAAATGCGATCCGACAATTACAGAAGGTGCATCTTTCAACGTACCTTCTAGCTTGCCAAATATATTTCCAAAACCGTCTTCTGACACTTGAAGACCATACTCTATCATTTTTTCTTTAATATAATTCCGTGCGTGCAAATCTTCCTTACTATACGTCAGTCTCGTCACACCTTGTCCAGGAGTGGCTGTGAACTGTCCTAGTAATTCAATATGCTGCGCGATACGCTCTTTATTCGCTGTCATCTTACATTCCTCCTATTATAAGAAGCCGACGAAAATTCCTGCTAAAACAACCGACACAATCGTCACGCTAATAAACCCTCCGACAAGCATCGGTGGCAGCATATGACTAAGCAATGCTTCCCGTTCCTTTTCGTCTTCCGTCAATGAGTTAACGACTTCATTCGTAATGATATAGTCCGCTGGAAAACCGTACAAGGCTGTAAGTGACACCGCAAACGCCATCTCTTTGCTTACCTTCAGAACCTTTCCAATGAAAAACGAGAATATGTACATACCGATGATACCTAATATAATACAACCGACGAGCGGATACAAAATCTCCGACATCATGGCCGGTGTCGCTTTTTTCAGACCATCGAGAATAAACAAGATTAACGCGAGCATAGCGAAGCCGAAACCATTCGCTTTTTGAAGTACGTTGCGCTCAAGAAAACCGACGCTTGTCGCAATAATTCCGAACAGTAAACAAAGTACGTACGGACTGATCGTAATAAATGGCGCGAGTAGCGTAGATACACCATAGGCAAGAAAACCAACAAACGCCAAACGGAAAAACTTGAAATATTCCGTATTATATTTCTCCGGCATCTTGCTAAACATTTTCAGCTCGCTAGGCGCCAGTAACTCCGCTTCTACTGGGGCATCCTTCAATTCCAATTCCCCACCGCGATACTTTTGAAGAAGCATCTTTCCTTCTTTTTTCAAAACTATCGACGTCAATGGATAACCAGCAAAGCCTTGCATTACATAAATCACAACCGCAAAAACAGACAGCGTGACAAGACCCGCTTCAGCTGCACCTTCAGACATGATCAACGCAGAAACAATTCCACCGACTAAAGGCGGGATCGCTACTAAAACGGTTTTCATATCAAACAGTAAGACACCAATCGTAAATAGGAACACAATTATACCGATTATTCCGGAAATTGAAATCAAAATCGTTTTCCATTGCTGTTTTAGCTGCTGAACAGAAAGCATTGTACCCATGTTCGTAATCAATAAAAATATTAACAAGGTAGCAACTGCTGGCGGTACACCGGCAATCGCAACGATATCCTCAGGGAAAAACGTCCAATACCCAAATAAAATTAATACCGCACAGATGAATATTGATGGAATCCATGCTTTTGTACGAACTGCAATTAAATCTCCTATGTATAAAATCCCTGCTAATATAGCAAATGCAAGCATTTGTGGCATATCATCCACTCCTCTCTCGTTGTAAAGCCATAGTATATGGTACCATACGATTAACAGAAAAGTCGATACCTTTCGACAAGTGCAATATTTTTATTAGACAACATACTAATAAGTGCTCGGTTGCCAGTTTCTTATATGTCTAGGCATCTTCCGTCTTTTGCAATCCTGTCGGCAAACACTTCCATTCAATTACTTCTTTTTAATGCAGTAGAAGTAATTTCCTGACTGCCTGCCAAGTCTACGATGATCCGAGCCATTCGAATGAGTTTAATTGCTTGGAGAACTAGTACCCTGCACTAATCCTCTAAGTTCTTCCATACTATTTATGGTACGATAAAGATAAAAATGGAGGGAGATCCGATGAAGTGCGAAATGTGTAGTACTGACACAGTGCGCGTACGGTACAGCAATCATTCACTCTGTATGGATTGCTATAATACAGTGATGGCGGAGGAACTCGGGATAGAGCTTCCGCAACTGCCCAAAACATTTGTCGCGGATGACGCGAATGGAGTAAAACGTATTTTCGAAGTGGAACAGCAGATTACGGGAACGGCGATTTTGCTGACTGCGCGTGAACGATGGGAACAAGGATACGAGTTTGCAGTGGATGGGGAACCGGATACCAATCAGCATAAACTATTCAAACAGCTGAGAGAAAAAACAACACGAGGCCTGTCGGAGACTTATCTGGAAACAGGGAAATTTTCAACGGCTGAACCCTATACGTATGTAAAACAAAACCACTTGAAAGGCGTACTTGCCTACGATTCAGCAAACAGTGAAACACCGCTCGCAATCATCGACGGAAAGCCATATACGTGGGATGAAGTGGGCCGTATGTTGCAGGCTTTCGAAGGATTTCAAGTGAAGATAGCGATGAAGGATTTGGCCGATGAGCTGGAATGAACAGCAAAACGTTTATTGAATGACCTAATTGTGTGGGGACATGGTACCTTCGCTCGATTTATTACATATTTTCTCTCTATTCGTTGCTTCGAGATGGGTTTAATAGTTTAATATCACTCGAAATCAAATGAAAGTTTTGTTATACTAGAAAATAGAGAGGATGATTAACTTGAAGATTAAATTTGCAATTGTTGCCTCCAGTTTAGCCTTGTTGCTATCGGGGTGCTTTGGTGGTAGTTCAGATTCGGACACTAGCAAAGAGACTAACCAAGCGGATCAGGATAAAAACAAGCCTACCGAACAAACAACAGACGA
This sequence comes from Sporosarcina sp. GW1-11, assembly GCF_033088395.1. Lineage (NCBI taxonomy): Bacteria > Bacillati > Bacillota > Bacilli > Caryophanales > Caryophanaceae > Sporosarcina > Sporosarcina sp. GW1-11. Next base: position 8,804 of record NZ_JAPMIW010000010.1, read on the forward strand.
GAAAAAGGACGCTAAAATTGATGGAACTATTGGAGATAAAACCGATGAAACTGTAGATGATAAAAAAGAAGAAAATGCAAAGAATGTTGACCCAATGGCAGACAGATACAATTACGCTAGACACGGAAATCCAATTGAAGTAAAAGGCCGCGTAGCACTTAAAGAAAATGCTGCTGAGGTCAAAAAGAACAAAAATGTAGAAGCAGTTGAAGTGTTCGAACAAAATGGAACAGTCTTTGCAGAAGTTAACGCAAAGAAAGATGCGACGGATAAGGAAGTAAAGGACTTAACTGCTGCTACTGTAAATCAGTTGAAAGACAAACATCCGAAAAAGCCAATCACAGTGACAGTCGTGAAAGATGAAAAAAAGGTCTCTGAAACGAACGTAGATCAAGATAAGGTTCCAGCTGCAAAAACAGTTGGCTCCGTAAACGGATTAGCTGTTTTAGACCCTATTTTACAAACATATATTATTAGAATTACCGCTGAAGAAGTACCCGCTGCAAAGCCTGAAGATACATTAGTACTTACTGTAAACGGTGAAGATTATGTAATGGAGTACGATAAAGAACGTGATCTTTACCAAAACTCGATTATTAAAGCAGACAATGTAGACCAAGTGAAGAACGCAACATTCATCATTAAATCTAAGTAAAACAAAAGCAGTTTCCGATTGAGGTTCATTCGGAAACTGCTTTTTATATTCTTAGTGTAAAGATTGAAGGACTTTCACAGTATCTAACATCCCCCAGCCATATTCTAAATCATAACTTTCTTGCCCTAAATCTACATGATATTCTAACAATAAGGTGCGCACGCGATCTTTGTTCATCTCTGGAGCCGCTGCATAAGGTGTCGCCATGGATGTACCCGAGCCATACATAACTTCCCCATTAGCGAGTAAACTTAGTATTAACTCGCCCAGCGCGACTAGGTCGAGCGCTCTGCCGTAGTTGGAGAAATTAGTAGCTGGTAAAATTACTTTGTCTCCTTGCGGTGTATGTTTGCGAAGAATCCACACGACATGGGAATCATACTGATCAGTCAACACGTTCTCTTCTGCCAAGATCACTACTGCTTCTTCAGGGACCAACACATCCGTCGTATTTGGACGTTACGTAAATTGTAGTTCTTTCGTGAAAGAATCACCTGTCGGAATGGACTTTCTCACCGTTCCATCCATTGTATTCTTATTTTTCGACTGCAAACCTTCTTCAATTACTAGTACATACTCTTCATAAGGCTCCTATCGTTTCTTCTTTTTTTTTGCTCGGTTCCAATGAATACGAAGTCGTTTTAAACACATATCGTTGTGGTGTACCTAGTTGTTTCCCTTTAGCCGATTCTATACTATCGCTTACATAAAGATAGTAGTCAGTATTTGGTTTATAATACGTTTTCGGAATGATTTTAATTGAACGGTTAAGGTTCGTCAGTTTACTTTCTATCTCGACTTTCTTACCATCTTCATCATAAAGATATACAGTATTTGCGTTGACGGTTTCCGCATTCGCGGCTTGATTGAAAGTAATCGTCCATATTTTATCGATCATCACAGGTTGTTCCAATACAGTAGTGTCGCCTGTATACTGATCGTTAACATTCGGTACTTTCCATCCGTCTTCCATTTGGATGATAGAAAAGGTACTAAATTTATGAATGGTGAATTTTAAACCAAGTTCTCCTTCTTTATACGGAACAACCTCACCTTTGATAAATACCTTTTCTCCGTCACTATGTTCGATAAACACACCTAGTTTATTTAAGAATTCTTCTCGTTCTTTTGCGTCAGTAGGAATTTTTTGATCTTTTAACGGAAGAATGATGTCAACTGGTTGATTGGGCATATTCGTTTCAATTGTCATAGGACGACCAACTACTTGAATATTTAAGCTATCCGTCACTTCGCTAATGACTTCTTCTTGCTTCGCACGTTCCTCGACTTCATTCTTTTGCTTTTCGTCCTTCATCGGAATCACTCGGAAGTAAAGGTTGTCATTCACGTTAGTAACCGAGTCTTTTGGTATGATGATTCTTGCATTTTCTGTGAAAACTTCTAATCCGATTGCGTTTTGTCGGAACGCTTGGATAGCCCCTTTATGGAAAGAGACATGTAATTCAGACACTTCATCTTTGGCATCAGGAATGACAATACGTGCCCGTTCGATACCTGATTCTATTAGTTTCGGAACGATTTCAGCAGCATGGATTGGCGAAAATTCAATTTCGTCTTTTTTCTTTCCTGTAGGATCGGTTGTACGTTTAATGGCTGCAGTTGTAACGACAGATCCTTGATTATCTGTTTCAATAGGTAAGGTAATGATTTCCGTTGTCGGTTGTGGTGTTGGGCTGACTGGCACACTTGGAATAAACGGAGCATGAGGTATGACACTTTCCGAAAACTTCGAATCCTTGCTAGATCCCGCTTCATTCGTCGCAATCACTTTAAATGTGTAAGATTTTCTCGGTTTTAGCCTGTTCACAGTAATAGGCGAAGCAGTACCAGTTGTTTCTAGTTCTGTAACTTCTTGTTCACCTTCAAACACTTTCACTGTATATTTAGTGACTGCATTCCCTCCTGTATGCATTGGTTCTGTAAATGACACGCTCGCTTTGGCAACTCCAGCGGTTGCTGTTACGTCTGTTGGTGGATTCGGCATTCTCTTGGCATAGAGTTCTGTTCCTACTACTAAAGAAGTTCCGTCCCATATATTCAGTAATTCTGCATCTGTATACCAACTAATGAATTCTGGAAAAATACTAGCTTCATCCTGTTTGAATGCATTTACCCCAATAGTTGGTGAGCCTTCGAATGTAACACGTTCTACGTAATTGGAAGAAAAAGCATTCGATCCAATCTCTCGAACATTCACAGGAATTGTTACAGTCGTAAGTTTATTATGACTGAAAGCATTGTCTGCTATAGCAGATACGCCTATATGAAATGTTACACTTATCAGTTCATTATAACTAAAAGCACCTTTACCCATTACTACCCCAGGAGGAATCATTACACTAGTTAGTCTATTATGACTGAAGGCATTCTCACCTAATGCACTCAAACTAAAAGGCATGGTTACACTTGCAATCTCATTATGACTAAACGCACTTTCTCCTATAGTTCCTAAACTACTTGGAATCTCTACGCTTACTAACTCATTGGAGAAAAAAGCATAGCTCCCTATTTCAACAACACCTATTGGTAACGTTACATTTTTGATTATATTATTACTAAACGCATGGTTACCTATATAAATTGCGTTGCTAGCTTCATTGATCACTATATTTGTTAATTGATTTCCTGAGAAGGCATTCTCCCCTATTGTGGTTAGATCTTTCGGAAGTTGTACACTCGTTAGTCCTTTATCCTTGAACACATTATTACCAATAGCTGATACAGACCTGCCATTTATTTGATTAGGTATTACAACCTCTTTCGCCGTACCGTTATATCCAGTAAGGGTTACTGTACCATCCGAATTTTCAGTAGCTTCATATTCAGCAACTGGCGTAACAGCAGCTGATGATTGTGAATTTATACTGTCACCTGTTGCATTCGTTGCCACAACTTTGAATGTGTAAGCCGTGCCTGGTGTTAAGCCAGTCACTGTAATCGGTGACACGGCGCCTGTTGTTAATGAGTCGGTCTGTTCTGTTTCGCCTACATATACTTTCACTGAATAACCAGTTACCGTATTTCCACCTATATGCGTTGGACCTGTGAAGGAAACGGTCGCTTCTTCTATCCCCGCAACTGCGCTTACTTCCTTCGGTGGACTAGGTACTCTCTTGCCGTACAGTTTCTTTTCATCGGGTACTGAAGTTCCGTCCCACGCATTTGTAAACTCAAGATCTGTATACCATCCTTTAAATTCCTGAGACCCTTGAGTAAATGCATCCTTTCCAAGTACTGGTTTACCTTCAAATATGATTTCCTCTAATTTATTATATGCAAACGCATTTTCCCCTATGGTTTTCATACTTTCCGGTATAGTTATGCTTGACAACTGGTTTTGAGTAAATGCATAATCCTCTATGCTTTCCACACCTTCTTCAATCGTCACACTAGTAAGCTCATTTCCTGCTCCAGCAATTCCTCCTTGAAACGCAGACTTTCCTATTGATTTTACGCTTCCCGGAATTCTCACACTCGTTAAGCGATTGAGAGGATAAAATGCCTGAGACTCGATTTTTGTTACTCCATCTGCTATTGCTACACTGGTTAAAAAATTCCAAGAAAATGAAGAAGCATCTATGATCGTATCATTTCCTAGTATCGTAACACTCGTCAGTTGATTACTACGAAAAGCAGCCACCCCTATTACTTTCACACTCTCGGGAATCGTAACACTCGTCAGTTGATTACTATCAAAAGCACTCACCCCTATTACTTCCACACCTTCAGGAATCGTAACACTCGTCAGTTGATTACTACCAAAAGCACTCACCCCTATTACTTTCACACTCTCGGGGATTATTACACTTGTTAAGTGTTTTGCGATAAACACAAAATTTCCAATCTCCGAAACAGTCTTGCCGCCTATCTTACTCGGAATCTCAATCTCTTTTTCCGTTCCATTGTATTTTTTGATCGTCACCGTGCCGTCATCATTGTCCGTAGTTTCAAAAAGCACTACTGCTTTGACTGATTCCGAAGCAACTGATTCCACACTATCGCCCGCTTTATTCGTAGCAGTTACTTTAAAGGTGTAATCGGTGTCATGCGTAAGTCCTGTTACCATAATTGGTGATGCATCGCCCGACATTTCTAAGTCGGTTTGTTCTGTTCCATTTACATACGCTTTCACTGTATATTTCGTTACTACATTCCCACCGATATGTTCAGGGCCAGTGAAGGTTACTGTGACGTTCCCATCTCCAGCAACTGCACACACATCTTTCGGTGGATTGGGTAATCTCTTACCGTACAGTTTCTTCCCATCTGGTACTGAAGTTCCGTCCCATTGCGAGGTAAAGTCCTGATCTGTATACCATTCTTTAAATTCTTTATATAGTCCCCATGATTGATTAAAAGCGTTCGTTCCAAGCACAGGAGAACCTTCAAACGTCACTTGCTCTAATTGATTATAAGCAAAGGCATTCTCTCCTAATGTTTCTACATTTTCTGGGATAGTCACACTTATTAACCTATTACCATAAAATGCAGAGTTCCCTAATCCAGTCACTGTATTTGGGATGGTCACGCTTGATAATTGATTCATAGCAAAGGTAGAATCCCCAATAATTTCCACGCCCTCTTCAATCGTCACGCTTGTGAGCGCATTTCCTGAGCCTGCAGGTGCTCCTTGAAATGCAGAATTCCCTATTGATTTCACACTTCCTGGGATGGTCACACTTGTTAAACGATTGATAGGATAAAAGGCTTCATTTCCGATTTCTGTCACACCATCCGCGATTGTCACACTCGTTAACAAATTTGAAGAAAAGGCAGATTGCCCTATAATTGTTTGCTCTCCAAGTATCGTCGCATTTGTGAGTTTATTATTATAAAAAGACATCTCTCCAATATAAGTAACGCTCTCCGGTATTGAAATATTCGTCAGATTATTACTAGAAAAGGCGGTATTTTCTATTCTTTCCACACCTTCTGGAATCGTTAGGCTCGTCAGTTCGTTATTACCAAAAGCACCGGTTCCTATTACTTTCACACTCTCGGGAATTGTTATACTTGTTAACTGTTTTAAGAAAAATGCAAAGTTCCCAATCTCCGAAACAGTCTTGTCGCCTATTTCACTCGGAATCTCAACCTCTATTTCCGTTCCATTGTATTTGGTAATTGTTAAAGTACCGTCTGGATTTTCGTTAGTCTCAAATATGGAGGCTGCATGAACTGCCCCTATCGGTGGCATACTAGCCAATACAAGAAAAGTAGCCAACATCATCATAAATATTTTTTTCATTTTATCCTCTCCATTCGCTCTCATTATTAAATTTTACTTATATAAACTTGTGCTACCTACCATTTACATTCGGAATCACTAGTCGAGCTATATACTAATTAATCTATCAAAAAAACCTTACATTTTTCTTACATAGCTCTCGTTTTCTTAACACAAAAAAAGCAAGTCTTATACAATTACATGTATAAAACTTGCCTTCTCATATTATAGATATTATTTTCTCTAAATCTTCTTCTCTTATGATAGGTTTAACGGTATGAAACAATTTATCTAACTGATCAGGACATTCATTTTTACTATAATACTTGGCAACCTCTTTAACAAGATGAACATATTGTTGATAATACCCCTCTATAGTATGGATGCACCATATATAATCTTTGCCTTCAAACAAATCACCTTGATATAGTGAAATGTTTTTTTCAAATTCTTCTAGCGTATGTTTGTCAATTTCCAACTTTTTATTTATGAATTTATCAAACTCGATTAAGTCACAGTGTACATCTGTTAGCACTATTTTATATATACCATTTTTCCTTACCATATCGACTACAATACCGGCAGTTCGTAACAATTTCTTCAGCCTGAAAATCATCGTATATAAATTTTGTTGTGATTTTTCCATAGAGGAATCTTCCCACAGAATATCAATGATCTGCCACTTGCTTATTCCCTTCTCTCGATGCATGATCAATAAGGCGAAGAGCTCTTCTAATTTCGCTGTCATAAACTCGGTTTGGTGATCGTTTATACGCAAGTGCATATTCCCAAACAAGCAAATTTCACTATTTTTACTAATATCCTTTCTTTCCATTCTTCTCTTCTTGTACACTCTTTTCAAAACCTCATCCACCGATCGCCTATCCACTGGCTTTAATATATAGTGAATTGCGTTTAGTTCGAAGGCATGAATGGCATACTGTTCATATGACGTCACAAAAACGATTGCCATTTCTTCATTACCGGCTTGCATGAGTGTCGTTGCCAGCTCAATTCCACTCATTTCTGGCATATCTACATCTAGAAATAAAACGTCTGGTTCCAGCCGTGGGATTTCGTTTAATGCCTGTTCTGGGTCTGTAAATGCACCGATTACTTGCATGCCGTTTGTTTCTCCAATAATTTTTTCTAAATGAATTAATACTAGGAGTTCATCATCTACTAACACAGCCTTAATCATCGGCCACCTCCTCCTTATCATGATTCAAAGGTATGGTAAAATAGACCTTTGTTCCCGTATGACCTGTTTCAAATTGCAACTCTACATGATAAAAGTTTTGCAATCTTGTATAGATATTCGCCAAGCTTATACCGTTCCCGGACAAAGATTGCACATTCCTATCACCATTTCGAATAGCATTCATTTGATAGACATCTATACCTTTACCGTTATCTTCCACACCAATATATACGCCATGTTCTTTCCTTTTTAGTGTTAACTTCACTTCACCGCCACTTTTATTTTTCAACACCCCATGTCGGATAGCATTTTCTATAAGCGGCTCAATTACTAAAGGAATGATTTTAAACGAAAGAACCTCTTCATCGACATCATAAATCATATTAATCCGGTCTCCAAACCTGACTGTCTCAATATCTATATAAGCCTCTATCAATTTCAACTCATTCTCAATAGTTACGTAATCAGCTTGTATATCTACTTGAAAAGACCGTTTCAAGTAGTTTGACAGATTAGAAAGTACTTCACCTGCACGGTTCCCATCCGTATAACAAAGACTAATAATACTGCTTAGCGTGTTAAATAAAAAATGTGGCTTAATCTGCGCTTGTAAAAAAGCCAACTCATTTTTCTCCGCTTTCTTCACTGTTTGATCTAATGTGGAGAACGTTTCGATTAATTGATTAGATAGTTCTTCATTCTTTTTATAGGAATACGTATATCTAAAAATCAGTAAAACCGAAAACGCAATACTGTAAATAGGGATGGTGAGAAAAGAGATGAACATATCTATTTTCAACCCTACACTATATAAAATCATATCGAACCAGAATAAATAGATACTACATATGGAAATAATCATCGCAATATGTTCTATATCAGTAATATTAGAACCATTTCGTTTAATAAAAAGAAACAAAACTTTGATCCATATAATAAAGTAAAATAGCACGGTGTAAATCATATAAAATACTAGTATTTTCGAATAGGTAGCCAAAGGAAATAGTAGGGTAATTAAAACAAAAACACTGTAAAACACAAGCATAACATTTCTTATTCGATTCGATAAAAAAACAGAACTCACTTTATTGACCACGATCAAAACCGTAATGACGGTAAATGCACTTATCAGATGACCGAAACGAAATGTACTATCCATACTAATAGACGGAAAGATCACTGTAATAATCCGTTCACTATAAATACTACTCATCACACCATAGAATAGACAGCTTAATGCAAGCGGAAGAGTAGCAGGCTCTTTCTTTCGATACTCTTTATTGACTAAACATAAGAATAGATAGAACAACCCGATAATGACTACGATTAAAATCATAGAAAACTCAAACATGATCTTTTGTTGATGCAGCTCGATAATTTCCTTCTGTGTTCCAAATGTAATTGGTTTGGCTATACCTCCAACGATGTAATCATGATTAGCGGCTTGAATGATAATTTCCGCTGTTGAACTCTTCACTTCAAAATAAGCGGCTTTTGAGTTATTACCTGATACATTTCCATCTAAAGTCTCCGAAACTTCACCGTCTTTTAACACTATCTCACCATTCACAAATATTTGGCTTGCGTTTCTAATATTTCCTTTAAGGATGCCAAAGTATTTGGTATCTAACGGTATATTTCTAACGACCATCCTGTAGGTCGCGTACCCTGTTGCATCATACGTGTTACCATTAAGATCATTTAACCAGTTGCCCGGAACAAGCGCGTACTGTACATCGTGTTGCTCATGAAGGAAATCATCCGGATTTAACAATTGATTCCAATAAAGTTCCCACTCCCCATCAAGAGCTATCATACCTTTTTCATCAAAATCTGTTTGGGTAAGATCTACTTCTCCATTAGTAATAGTCAAAGTTTCTTTTATCGCATGGGCATAATAATAGATAAGAACGACTAGCATTAAAAGGATGACAGAAATAATATATATTTTGACACGATTCAATAGTCTCACCCTTCGACAATTTGCTACTTACTATTCTATCAGAGAAACGTTATGACACACAGAAAAAATCCCTTAACTGATTTTACTCAGTCAAGGGATTCAGTCTGCTCGGCACCATTGATTAATAATCGTTAATAGACAACTCCGTCTCAACAGGTTGCTGGATAATTTGTAAGGCAGCTTCTTCGTTATTGACGATCGGGAAAATTTTATCGCATTGGGAAATTGAGAATAACTTGCGGACAAAATCGTCAACGATAATGATGGCGATTTTCTCGTTTTTTAAAGATACTTTTTTTGCAAAATTGACGATCATACCGAACCCTGTACTATCGATATTTTGTACTTTGCTCATATCCAAGATGAAGCTCCGTCCTTCTTTAAACGGTGTACTATGCAGTCGTTTTTTCATCTCTTCAATTAAGGTGTACTGTAAATAGCCCGAAAACTCAAGTGCTACATACGTATCTTTTTCCAGCACTTGCAATGCTGCTGTTTTCTGTTCCATAGTAACTGCCCCCATTACATTTTAAATTTATTTACTTCTTCACGTAAGCGGTCGGCTACTTCCGCTAAACTAGTTGTATTGTCAGTCATTTCCGCCACTGTCGCATACTGTTCTTCAGATGAAGCAGCAATTTGCTCTGTCGCTGCTGCAGACTCTTCAATAACCGCAGAAATCGTATAGATTGCATCTTGGACATTATGTGAATTGGAATTCACATTAAAGAACGCATCTTTTATTTGCACGACACCCGACTCCGTCACGCTTACTTTCTCCACTATATGCTTCAGCGCTTCTCCGCCTTGATTAATAATGACCACTTGTTCTTCCACTGCAGTTAAATTGCTTTCCATCGTCCGTACGGTCACCGATGTCTCGGCTTGAATATCCGTAATCAGATCTGTGATTTGCTGGGCAGCAGCTGTTGATTGTTCAGCTAGTTTACGGACTTCTGCCGCAACGACCGCAAAACCTTTACCGTGTTCACCGGCTCGTGCCGCTTCAATTGCAGCGTTCAGCGCCAGTAAATTGGTCTGTTCCGAAATTTCGGTAATGACAGTAATAATCCCACCGATTTCTTCTGATCGCATACCTAATTTTTGAATTGAATCGGTCGCATAGCTTACCGTTTCTGTTACCGTGCTTAAATGTTCTATCGCTTTACTAATCGCCTGCTCTCCTTCAAGCGCAATGACAGTAGATTGTTGTGCATTCAGTAAGCTGTGCTCGACATTTTCTAAATTACTTTCCACTTGAGCAAGCGTATCACGCATCATACCTGTGATTTTTTCTGCTTGTTCAGATTGGATCGTCACACCCGCCGCAATTTCATTCATCGTTGAAGCAATTTGACTTGCCGCTTCATTTGTCTGCTGGGATGATTCCGCTAGTGTAACAGAAGAATTAGCAATTTCATTGGCGTTTCGGGCAACATTTTGCACTGTTTCCGTTAACTGCTTTTTCATATTACGGAATGCCGCTGACAGTTCCGCAATTTCGTCCGTTCCTTTCGCTTCATAAAGTGCGACGTTCAAATTCAAATCGGCTAATTCATTCGCATTGTCACGCAAATGATTGATTGGCTGAATAATCATGCGCCGGATGATCAGGCTTGTGATAAGAATGAAAAGTAGCGCAAGGACTAGCGAAATTACAATAGTCTGCGTGGCAGAAGAAGCCGCAATTTTTATATAAGGGGCTGTAGGAACCGCCACCGCGAAAATCCCAATCACTTCTCCATTTTTATCAACGATCGGATCATATGCGGATTGATAAGGCGTACCAAGAACATCTGCAGTACCGACAAAACGTTCTTTTTTTCCGAGTACAACAGCTCCTACATCATCTGCAACTTTCGTCCCTAAACGCCGCTCCCCATTTTCGATAATATTTGTGGTAATCCGTGTATCCCCCTGAAAAATCGACATCGTATTGCCGTCTGTCAATTCTTCCAACTGATCGGGGATATCGAACGCTTCATTCATATCCATTTTACCTTTATATAAGGAACCATTTGTAATAGACCAGTCGCCCGGCACGGAACTATCTAACAACTCTATGCTTAGCTGCAAATCGGACAGTAATTTAGCCTCTGCCGCTTTCAATAAATTCTCTTTTGTGGCGAAATAATTCAGACCGCTTAAAATACCCGAAAGCAGTAAAATCGCTAGTAAGATGACTAAGTTTATCTTTTTCCCGATCGACCATTTCATTTACTTTTCCTCCGAAATTACTAATTTTTTCTTCACACCGACTAAAAACTGTACGTCAGATAATTGTTCAAACCACACCTGATCGACCATATGCTGAATGAACATAAAGCCGCGCCCTCGCTCACAATAACTATCATTGTTCGCACTTGCATCCAACACCGTCGGCCACTGCTCTTTAGGTATTCCTTCTGCATAATCGGTCACCGTAATATATAATTGTTTATCTTCATCACGCACGTACACTTCAATCGGTTCCTTCCGTCCATCCCTTTCCATCGCCTCTACTGCATTAATGACAAGCTCATGCGTCACAAAACAAATTTCTCTGGCGCATGGGATCGTATACAACTCAGTATACGTCTCCATTAATTGATCGATTAACTCTATTGACTGTCGGTTCGGTTTGATCGTGAATGTAAATTCCATAAGCAGTTCCCTCACTTATAATGCTGTTGTTATTGAAACAACTGTAATATCATCTTCCAATGGTAAATGGGACAATCCGTTCTCTTCCGTTAACTTCCGCAACATTAGGTCACCGTTTTGTGAACTATACGAATGAAAAAAGCTCCAGTCGATTTTCTGGTCAGGATATAACGTCAACAACCCATCCGTATATAAAATAATCCGATGCCAACCCGTCAAACGGATACTTTTCGCTTGCACTTGAATTGTCGGAAATAGCCCAAGAATAGGAGAATTCGCATGCATCATGACTGTTTCTCCGTATTTCCCAAACATGACCCCCTCGGGATGTGAAGCATTTACATACCGCAACATACCGTTCTTTTTATCAATGATTACATAGATAGCTGTCACTAAAAACGAATCCAAACCATCTGTATAAAACAGCTCATAAATTTTCCGGTTCACTTCTTTTATCACACGCACAGGATCAATCAACCGTACGATAATATCCTTTAGCAACGAACGAATGGACATCGTAACGAGCGCCGCCGGAACCCCGTGTCCCATCACATCAAAAAGCATCACGGCGGTTAAATCTTCATCCAGCTGAAACCAGCAGTACATATCCCCACCTAGTGATTGGGATGTGAAATACATACCATCCACTTCGATATGTGGTAGCATCAACCTTTTCGTCAATGCACTTTTTTGCACGTTTTTTGCAATTGCCAAATCTGTGTTCAACTGAACCTCATGCTCTTTTCGTTTCTTCGTTTCCTCATAAAATTTCAGCGCAATCCCTACACGCGTCTTTAGTTGAATAAAATCAAAAGGCTTCAGGATAAAATCAAATATCCCCACATCCAGCAACCGTTCAAAAATAACCGGCTTCTCATAAGACGTCGACAACAAAATCGGTACATCCCGCCAAATCTTCAGTGCTTCAATTTCACGGCAATGCGCATCACAATTATCCAAATTTAAATTTGCATCATAAATGATGAGCCTAACTTCTTCTTCTGGCGCCAAATGCTTGTACTGAATAGCTGTATACGCACTCTGGAATACATGAACGGTATACAGTTCCAACTGTTGCAAGTTCTTTTGAATTTTTAGGACATCGTTCTCAACATCACCAATAATTATAATCGCCATTCACCGATTGCTCCTCATAATTAGTGATTTACTGATTCAAATTGATTATACGATAAGACTGTGTAGAAAGATATAGACGGTTTCTTTTTACCCTATCGAGTAGATGTAGAATATGGCCTAGATTAGTGGAAAATCAAATGATTGGAACTTGGCAAAGTAACGCAGAAAAAAGCCTTCCAATCGTTTTCACGATTAGAAGACTTCCATCTTCGTTCTTTCAACCTTTTTCTAGCGGGAGCTCTATGCCGGACACAGATTCTCTCCCTATTACTCCAAAATGAAGATCACCGTATTAGGGTTCCGAATCAAATAACTTGAACTATCGCCGTTTAAATTTAAAGGAATTGAATTGTGCGAGGATCTGGTACCCTCTTTAGTTTTCTATTCAATAAACCTAATATAATCAGCATTCACTCCACCAGCACCATTAGTAGCAAATGCAAAATGGATATATTGACCTTTTTCACCTGAGATATTGATCGTTTTTACATCCCAAGAAGTCCAGCCTCCAGTTGCAGTAAAATCTTCTAAATTGCCACCTTGATATAGAGAAGCATAGTCATTCGTAACATTAAGATAATACTGTCCCCCAACTTTTGCTGCATATCTAATTTCAATACTTGTAAGTCTTTGGTAGCTTCTACAATAAAACCAGAATTGATGTTATTATTTTTCCCTAAGAATCCATCGCCAGTATACCCGGAATGATTAGATTCAATGACTGTATTCCCCATTCTTATAGAGTTTGCAGAATACCCCAAATCAAGAAGCGTTATCATTTATAAATCTGGGCATGAAAAAAGAGCAAAACGTATAGTCTTGCTCCCCCGCAAATGGAATATTTGGATTCAGGCATGAACTACGCCTTCCAGCGGTCTATATTACATCGCCAGTTGTAATTAGGTACTGAAGCGCCTTTGGCAAGACACTATTCTTGATAAGTTGTTCATTTCCCCTAAAATACAACGAGCTTCTTCTACGAATCTCATCGTCCACTTGTTCTGCAACTTTAATTGTTTGTCGCTCACAGGCAGCGTCAATTACATCGCATTCTACAAAGCGATTCTTTTTATTTCCATGAATCAACATGAAATCAAATAGGACTTTTCCCTGTTCTAAGCTCACAACGTTATTTAGCTTCGCCAAATCACTGAGGGAGCTGCGAAAACTTGTTGCAATTAACAAGTAGTCGTATGGGCCGTTATTAAGTTGTATTACATTGAAATCAGCCACAATAAACCACCTTCTCCCTCAGTTATTTTATGCGGTAAGATATGTATATGTGCGTTCAATCATGTTAATCACGTCATATACAATCCGGTCTGCCTCGAGCTTACTTTCTAAGATGACAGTGGTGTAAAGGATTTGATCGGTATGGAACAATTGATGTCGATTTTTATTGAAATAATTATAAACCTCTTCTAAAACTTCCTTGCTTTTAGAGTTTGTTAGTTCATCGGCAGTTTTTTTTCTTAAAACAAAGGAATCCGTCTGTTTCTTATAATTAAAATGCGTACCGCTTTGTGACCCAAATGTATGGGTAATCACGATATCTTCCATGCTAAACAATTGCATTAAATATCCTTCTAATGAACGTAATGCTGGGAAAGCATAGCAAGCATAATCTTCAATTTCATCACTTAACTTCATTGTCGCACTCATGGATGTTGTACCATTATTTTTGTTATAAAAATTCAAAGTGCAAGGCTTTTCAGGAACAGGATCCTTGTGCGATAATTCCTCGATTTCATTTTTTTGTATAGGCTTCTTTAGCAAGCTTATCTGCCAAGTCATTGAATTCATTACCCGAATGGCTTTTCACTTTTACAAATCGAATCTGCAGATCTTTTTTTATCCCATCATAATAGTTCTTATAATTAATAGTGCCCGGCTTAGTCGCTTTCCATTCACCTGTACACCATTTTGCAATTCCTTCATAATCGTAGTGGAGCGAAAGGGTCTTGGCACCTTGTTCAATCGAAAATGCCATCGCCTTTTCCGCCCCTTTGATTTCCCCAGCAACATTTCTCATCGAAACAAGCTCAGGATCATTAAATTTTTCGTTAAAATGGAGTTGTTCTCCTTCGTAGAAGATCACTGCTCCATAAGAAAATTCATTGCTCTCCTTATTGAAACTACCATCCACATAAGCTACGACATCAGAATCAACTTCATCTACTTGGTCTTTTATGACTTCATCTTCTTGGACGCCATGCAGATAGTTTTCAGCTTCTGCTTTATTTATAAAACTTTTATATTCAGCACCTGGATAGCCATGCACATTTTGTTTGCACTCATCCCATGTAGTGAAGATTCCAGTTTTCTTTCCCTGTTTTACTGCGTAGTATTTTTTTGCCACGTTAATCACCACTCCTGTAAGCGCATATTTATAAGTATTACCCTACGAAGAAGTGCCCTACAGAATGGAGATTTAGGTAAATCTATCACTAAACGAAATAAACAACCAGTTTCTATTCAAGAAAACCAGTTGTTCAGGCACATGGGGTTACGAGAATCTATTAAATCGTATTTCAGTCTTTACAAGACTACAGGAAATCTCATCTGTTTGCAATGTAAACACGTCTTGTTGCTTACAACATGATCATACACCGAATCCTTTTTTCATTCCGAATGCCGGGGCCAGCGCCATAGAATTGCGTGTGTACCTGGTACCCTCGGTGCATAGGTAACGTTGTGGGTGCTTGGTACCTTATGTTACTGGAATATTTGCCCGCCCGCACAATTTACTGTTGTTCCATTTAGCATCGTTGCACCCGTCGTGAGCGCAAAAATAATGACATCTGCAATCTCTTCAGGTTCCGCTGCAATATTCGGTCCTGTTGACGCGATTAACTTCGCAAAACGCTCTTCTGTTAAATGACTAGAAGGGTTTACACCAATTGTAGTGTTCATTGTGTTTGGTGCGACACCAACCGCGCGAATATTCATTTCTTGATAATCTTGTCCAATTGATTTCGTCAAGGCAGCTAACGCATGTTTTGATGCTGAATAAAGTCCGTTAAATGCAGTGGGTTTAAAACTGTTTGACGAAACGGTATTAACAATATGGCCGCCACCATTTTCCAGCATCACTGGAATGACGTATTTCAAACCGAGGAATGCACCTTGTAAATTAACGCCCATTAACCGATTGTATTCGTCCATATTGTATTCATGAAGTAGTCTCATCGGCACCATTATCCCTGCGTTATTCACAAATAAATCAATGGTTCCAAACTTTTTAACTGCTTCATTGACATAGTTTTGTACATCTTCTTCTTTTGAAACATCCGCAGTGACAAAAATCGCTTCGGCACCTTTTTCAATCACTGTTGCTAATGTGTCATTCCCTGCATCTTCATTAAAATCTACAAGTACTAGTCGATAACCTTGTTCTGCCAGTTTGAGTGCTGTTTCACGTCCCAAACCCGTTGCACAACCCGTAATGACAACTACTTTATTTTCAGACATTTCCCCATCTCCTAACTATCCATTATTTTCTACTACATTTATATTTTACTATTATTCTAACTACGTTGAAAGTTTTTTCCTTTTTATCAACAACTATCTTTTCTTATAGTGCCTGGCACCGATTGTATGGGGATCTGGTACCCGATCTGTAGAACTTCAATCGTTATATATTACACCTTAGGGTAAAGTGAACTTCCAACATATAGAGGCCGTCTAATCACCTTCATGATCAGAAGACCTCAGCAATGTCTTGAATGAGTTGTGTATATATTTTCAGAAGCCTCGTATCGCCTTTATATCACTTTTTATTCAGCACAATGGAACCGTCGTGCGCATAAAATTTAACTTCATATTGATCATATAACGTTTGCGCAGTAAACAGATAATACTTCCATTCATCATATGAGCCTGTTCGCTGATTATATATTCTTTCTATTCCTGTTGAAATATATTCTGTTCGGGCATCTTCGAAATAGCTAGTCTGTAAATACTCATGTATCTGATCTACTGATGGATTGATCGGTGAATCTACAAATGATTCTCCATCGACAGCATCTAATAACCACTTCTGACCTACCTTTACAAACGTATATATTTCATTAGCGCCTGAACTTAATCCGCGGTTCGGTATAACTGTTTTCAATACTAGTCTTGTAGAGCTCGACTCGATGATTTCAAATTTCAATGCTGTGGATACAGGTTCTGCAAACAACAGGATGTCTATAGTCGGATGCATCCATTCTTCATAATAACGTCTTAGTTCTTCTAAATAAGTAGGCGTGACTAGCGCCTTCAAATCATTTTCAATATAAGAAAAATCTCTGTAAGCATCATTGACAATTTCTGCTGTTTCAAAAACCTTTCTTATAGCTGGTCCTATCGATTCGACCATCTTTTTCTTTTCATCTAGAAAAGCTGGGTCTGCAATTCTAACCGGAACAATCACTTTTACTATGGCATCCCGATCATTATTATATGTAACGGTAATGAAGGTTTGGTCACCAGTTTTTGCATTTGCTCTTGCGTGTACTTTACCAAGATAATTAACCGTAGCCACATTCAAATGTTCCACCTTTACCTTTACATTACTGTCTGGCAGCATCAGAGGATGTATTTCTTTCTTATAATCAACTCCGCTAATTCCTAATTCGGCCGTCTCGCCTGGCGCTAACACAAGGGGGTCTGCTATCAATTCCTCAAAACTGCACGTGGATCTCTGTCGATATGGGATAGTGAGAAATGGATATGTTATATCCCAAAATGTATTTTTCTTCGATCCTATGCGTGCGGATGATTCAAAATATATTTCACCTTTTTCACTAAAACATACTCGATCTTTGTCAATTTCACCAGCTGTTTTAACTTTATAACCGCCCGTAACGTCTATACCGCCAAGTGTAAACTGCAGAGCTTCGGCGTTTACATTTAGACCTATACCAAGTTGAGCTTCCGCTTCACCTTTCATCGATAGAAAATCAACGGACAAATCACTAGTAGAGCGATTGAAACGAGCATAGTCCCCTCCCTCTTTCTTCACACCAAGGTTATAAGAGCTATCACCAACAATTTCAAATTCAATTACTATTTTTCCGCTTGCCCCATAACTTATAAAAAATTGAATCTCGGCGCCTGCCAATCCGTATGCCTTGATAGGAATCGACACGCCAAGCGGAATTTTCAACGGTACTGTTTTAGAACTCTTCAATTCAAATTCTACGTTCATCTCATTTTTCAATCCGCTGTCTACTTCCAGCCAATTCAACGTGAATCCCTTAAAATCAAAATTTACAACGGGTTTGATGAGTTGGATCTTCCCACCAAGTGTGATCGCCCCAAATTCCTTTCCTTCAGGAATTAATTGAACGTCACTATACTCCACATAAGGATTTCCATTTTCACTTCCGATTTCAATTTTACCTATCGAATGATCCACAGGATTTTCAACTTCAAAAGTACGTCTTTCTCCTTTATTTACTACAGTTGACACATTGGAATAAACTTCAGGATCTAGTTTGAAATCATCTGCTGTAATGGTTAACACGCTCGAAATATCAATATCCTTTATGACATCTTCTAACTTGGGCTCCTTAGTGATTAAAACAGTATTATTCCTTTCATATATGACATTGACAATTTCTTTTGACCAGCCAAAAGGATATTGTTCAGTTTTAGGAAAAATAACAATATCCCCATTCGTTACTTTCTTTAGTACGTCAGGTAGACCCTTAAAAACAAATCTATCCCTTTCATAATTCAAATCTCCTAATGACTGCACGATATTATTAGGTAAACTTGTCACTCGCTCTTGATAAGTTATGGTATCTTCACGATCTTCACGCGGTACAAAGACATTCGACTGATCGGGCTGTTTACTTGTATGAAACTTCATTTTGACAGGAGTGCTTAATAATCTACGCTTTGCAGAAGATACTTCATGCGCAACAAATAACGTATAAGAAGCATTCGGACGATAGCCTTCTTTAGGTGGCTGTATCCTTACTTTATTTCCGTTATCTATTAATACAGCGGTCGTCTGAACTACTTGACCCACTTCATCTGTTACGTATATATGTGTATTGGTAATAGATGAAATTTCAACATCCTCGCTGAACGTAATAATCCACTCTTTGTTTATTGGAACATTATTCTGATCCGGCAAAGTCTTCCAATCCGTTTCAGCTTGTACAGTGTGATGAGCACCGATCATGCTATTCATACATACAATAGAAACTAACAGTATAAAGATGACTATAGACTTTTGCCTAACGAATCGTCGCAAAAAATCCCCTCCTATTCATTTTAAAACACCATTACGATCTGACACTTGCTTATCAACCTACGTCAAAGCAGAAAAAGCCTACCGACCGTTTTCACGATTATGATGCGCTCTCTAGTTGTAGAACTTTTACTGTCAGACTAGCGGCTTAGCCTTTTAGATCCGCAACTGTGTTTTGGTATCCTACAAGCAAGGCGCTTCCTCAGTAATCCTCAGCGCTTCATGTTTGTTCTGCAACATAGAGTCCATACTCTTCACGGCCGGCCGCGCTTTCAGAATTGCGATGAAGTACGGAGCGAGCCAGTCTTCCACGTATTTTTCTTTATCGCCGACTTTATACATTTCTTTCAGCCGCTTTAGCAATTCCTTTGTGAATATATAATCCGCAATAAAGTTCACTTCCTGCTGTGTGAATGCCAATTCTTCGGCAGAGTGTGCCGGATATCCTGCCTTTTAGAATATCATAGATAGTGCCACCAACATACCACCCTTTAGAATGAATTTATCTTTAAGCTCCGATACCGCAATTCTTTCTAACAAACGTTCAAGCATCAAAAGTCGGAGACAATTTCTGCAGAGTGGCTTTCAAGTACTCATTATTCATCCGGATCTCATCCGCTGTAAACATTAAATGATTTAGATGAGGAACTTCTGCGTCAGTACAGCAAAGCAGTAGGATATGAAGGTGATGACTTGACACAACCGCTATACGCCCGCGGATTCATAAACCCTATGGAGGATGACAGCATACAAGTTACTGCTGCTGCTGCATTGCTTTTTGCAAAATATCCGATGCGTTTCTTCCCTAATTCAAGAATCCGCTTCATAAGGTACGAAGGAAGCAGAGAAGAAGTCGGAACTGCTATGAATATCATAAAGCAAAGTACTATCGAGGGACCGCTTCCTGTTATGCTTGAGCAAGCTAAAAAATTTATTTCGTCGCAACTACGTGATTTCACTAGCTTAGACCCGTTATCTGGAAAGTTTGCAACCGTTCCGGAGTACCCTGAGTTTGCATGGTTAGAAGGAGTTGTAAATGCTGTTACACACCGTGCTTATAATATTATGGGCGATGATATCAAAATTAAAATGTTTGATGATCGATTGGAAATTAGCAGTCCAGGTCGTTTTCCCCACATCGTCAATCGGGACAATATTAAGCAAGTTCGATACTCAAGAAACTCACGCATAGCTAGGGCTTTAACTGACTTTCGTTGGGTTAGGGAACTCGGTGAAGGTGTCAAACGGATGTATAAAGAGATGGAGGATTTCTTTTTAGATGCTCCCGAATACACGGAATCGGAAAGCTCCGTTATCCTAACGTTGAAAAACAACGTTGTAATGAGACGAATTAGAAAAGAAGAACGAATCAGCTCTCTAATATCGCCTGCCTGGGATGACTTGAATGATTATGAAAAGATGGCAATCGAGATTGTATATAACAGAGGAAGAATTACAACAAACCAATTACACCAATTTTCGGGTAGAAGCAAAAACTTCTGTACAAAAACACTTAAAGAACTTTGTGAGAAAGAGATTTTGACTCATATTAGTACATCGCCCACTGATCCAAACCAGTATTATACTTTGAAGTAAATAGAACTCTGAACACCTTTTGGTATAAAATATTTATCAAAAACCGACGCTTAAGCTTCGTATGTATGTTCAGCTTCGCAAATCTGCATCTAAGCTTCGCACAGTTTCGACATAAATTCAGTACAAAGTGACGGGAACCTGCGTTTTTACAAGGTAGCTTCGCATAGGCTATTTTGAGCTTCGCAGGACTTCGAAGCAGCTTCGCAATTTAGCATCTGAGCTTCGCATAGTTTTTAGCGGAAATTCAATGAAAATTGATGGGAACTCGCGTTTTTATCAAGCTTCTTTGCATAAATCAATTTGAGCTTCGCAGGACTTGAAGGCAGCTTCGCAAATTATCACCTAAGCTTCGCACAACTTTAAAGGCCAATTCCACGAAGTTTGACGATAATCCGTACTTTTATCGAGCAGCTTCACACAACTCAATTTGAACTTCGCAGGACTTGACTACAGTATTGAAAAATCTAAAGACTTTTCTTTACAATACTCCATATAAAAGGCTGTTATACTTAAAAATCAACAGCCTTTTTAATCATTTCACTACATATAAAAAAGCATTCACCTTTTAGCAGATGCTCAATACTCATTTGGATTCTTAGCCATGTCTTCTCTTAGTTTCTCTTTAAGTGACTCGTCCACTTCATATTTGAATTCAATTTTATCACCAGTAATTTTATAGAATTTGTTAGTCGTAATCGTATCAAGTTTTAGCTTCTTATGATAATATAAGTACCCTATAATAATTTCGTTTCTAATAGCATTTTCAATATCTACTTTCATTATAGTGGATTCAAGAAAGCGATCAGACGATTTATCGGCCTTCTGCTCATGATAAATCAATACCTCATACATGCTAAGAAGCGTTAAGAGTTCTTTAGAGGCAAGTCCGATGTTCACTGAATTAAGTATTTTTAAAAACTCATCACGATTTAGGTTTAATGCGGTTTCTTCAGAAATAGTAACTTCCGTGCCGCTTTTTCCACCGAAAGAAGTACTCTCATTTCTTTTAACGTTCTTCAATTC
The DNA here is from genome assembly GCF_033088395.1 of Sporosarcina sp. GW1-11. NCBI lineage: Bacteria > Bacillati > Bacillota > Bacilli > Caryophanales > Caryophanaceae > Sporosarcina > Sporosarcina sp. GW1-11. The sequence goes on from NZ_JAPMIW010000010.1 coordinate 30,514, forward strand.
GATAATCGGTGTTTCTTTACCTTATCTAAATGATAACTCGATCATACAGGAAGGTGCTCTCATAATATATGCATTATTTGATTACGGGCTTACCAAACGAGAAAAAGCCCCTCGACTGATTTCTCAATCGTAGGACAATTTCTTTAGCATCAACTACCATTGTCGGAATAGTGTATGAATTGTGTGTGTACCTGGTACCTTCTTTTAATCTTTCCACCCGCTATACGTTGCAACCTAGGCTCGGTCGCTCGACCTGGTACCGTCTTTTTAAGTGTTAACGTATGTTGACAAACAGAAAGAAGCCATCCAATCGTTTCCACGATCAAAAGGCTTCCTTCTTGTATCCTCATTTATATACTTGAATTGTGTTCGAATTGTGTGTACCTGGTACCCTATCTTTAGCCTTGTAAAAATCATGAAACCTAGCTGAATAGAAAAAGCCATCCAGAGTAATCTTAGTAATTTCTGTCCGGATGGGCTCTTTGAAGTCCACAGTAGCATGTATGTTCAAAACTCAGGTAACTCTCCCAAATTATCTTTCTTAATCTTATTAGAATCCGTTCTTAAGTAATTTTTATTATCAATCACTACAACTTCAACTTTAGCTCCATTTTTCCATTTACTATCTTCTTGATAAATAGTGTTAAAAGAAGTTCCCTTTAGGATAGCGTCTACAACCGATTGCCTCGGATAAGCCTTACCTACCTCAACATTATCACCGCTATCTTCATGGATAAACAAATCGGTGATATAATTATGATTTTCGTCATATCTGACCTTCGAAATTAGATAGTCCGCCCATTTTTTGCTCATAAGTTTTCACCTCACTCTCTTTCTCTACTAATTGATTCGTGTGAACCGTGATAAAGGATTAATTGTGTGGGAACCTGGTACTCTATCCTACCGTGCACCTTAACCTAAAAGTATCAGCTATGCATGTGGATCTGGATACAGGAGAAGTTACAACCGACTTTCCATTCTATGAGGACTAAGCTTAAACACGGCTCAGTCCTTTTTTGCTTCTATTAAATTAATCGTTCAGCAAAATATCTTTGATCCGATTAAGTTCTTTTTTACAAGAATTTAAATAAGGCAGGTAGACAGCTCTATCTGTTTCTCTCAAATTCACTTCTGAAATCGAATTATCGCAACCGTCCAGACATTCATCAATCAACTTAAGCGCAGCACTTTTATCATTTTTTAGAACTTTCCATCCCTCTGGCGTAATTCCAATAGGTATAGCAGCAACTACTGTTTCCAAATCTGACATATCACTCACCACCCTTCCCAACCATTCTACCAAATCAAAAAAGAAAGAACCAACCCGAAGGCCAGTCCTTTCTTGTGATCTACTCAAATGGTTAAGTGGATTATAATTGTGTGGGGACCTGGTACCCTATCTAATTATTTTATTAGCAAATCGTTCCGCTAATTCTTTCGCATCCTTATCACTGACTTCTTTATCGAGGAGTAGTGTACCTACAGCTGTATCGTCTTGCTCGTACACTTGGCCATCTATAACGCCTTTCTCTTCTTGCACTTTTTTCGTCAATGCCTCATTCTGTTTGATGTTAGACGTCGCATCGTCTTTGTTTTCATTCACTTGCTCTACAGGTGCTTTTTCTTTCGTTGCGTCAGACTCTTCCTTATCACCGGAACAACCTGCAATAAGCATGACAGAAGCAAGTGACGCTGCTAATAATTTCATTTTCATAGCGTTCATACTATCATGATGAACTGCTCCTATTGTAACAAAAAGGGTTCAACGTCAAATGTTGGGGTGACTCATAATCCACGTCACCCTAAATGAACCCCGATTTCTTTATACTTTATAGTTAATAAGATTTTCGCTCTAAAGTGATCGAAACGTCGATAGCCATAGGCATTGCGTTTCATCACTTTTGTTTTATTGTTAATCCCCTCTAAAAAGCCATTTGAATAAGGGAAGATAAAACTGTTTAAGATCTCCACTTGCCAGTTCTTAAAGGTCTTAATGGCCTTTAATAAGGCGGGCAGTTGAGCCTCTTCCACCTTCTGATAAAATGCTTCTAGCTGCTCTTTCACTTCTGCTACATCTTCTGCTGTCTTTGCCCAATCGAACCACGCGCAATAAGCTTCTTTTAATTCATACGCTTGTCGAAGCTCCTCTGACATCCCCAAATAGCGTTCCAGATACCAACGTTCTTTATCCGTTAATTTCTCTTTTCGCTTATACAATACATGCCGCATCCGTTTACACTTTTTTCGATCATAGGCATGCCATTCTTTCTGCACTTTCCGGCGAACCTCGTCCAATGCCCAATAGATATAACGACAATAATGGAAGCGGTCTGCGACAATGACAGGACGTCCCAATGCTTTCTTTACCGCGGCTTTAAAGCTAGGATTCATGTCTATCACGACCAATTCTACATCCTCGCCATACTGACGAAGGTAATTTTGAATCGTTTCTTTCCGGCGGTTTGGAAGGATCTCCAACGGTTCACGCGTTTCGGCATTTGCGATAATGAGCTGGAATTTCCCTGCATCCGTGTCCCCTTTATATTCGTCGATCGCAATGGCTTTGGGTAGACGAACCCCTTCGACCATTTCGTTTTTCGCAATCCGTTGAAAGCGCCGAATGATGGTGGAACTAGAGCTTCCTAACACTTCGCCAGCTTCTTTAAATGTTTTCGCCTTAACTGATCGTACTTGCGCGACTTGATTCCATTCTTTGGAGAAACGTTGGTATTTGTCGACGAAAGGCGCATGTTCAGAAAAACGTTTCCCACACGCACAAACATACCGACGTCTTTTGTAAAACAGGCAGGTTAGCCGTTCGAACCATTTAAGAGGCTTAATTTTCTGCATGCGATAGTCATGGATCTTTGACGTGAGTGCACCGCAGCTAGGGCAATGATGGGCTTTTTTAGGCATCGATACATACAGCACGGTACGATCCCCAATTTCTTCTATCTTTTCAATCAGTACCTCTTCAAATCCTGGAATATTCATGTTAAAATTCATATGCACGTATCACCTTTCGCTTTTACTTGTATTTCGACAATTCAAGTATAAAAGAAATTGGTGATCACGTGCATTTTTTTATGCAAATTGTACGGATACCCCAACAAATATTATAGAACCGAATAAGAAAAGCCCCCTAACCGATTGCTCGATTAGAGGACTCACTTCATTCATCGATGATTCTAACTGATTGTCAGAATAGTGTCCGAATTGTGTGGTGCACAGACACCGTTTAATCGTGTCGTGCACAGGCACTGTTTGATAAATTACTGAGGTAGTTCTCCTGTTACGCGATATTTTTCGACCCACTCTAAACTTTCCAACATATCAAGTGTCATTGTACCATTTGTGTTCTTACCTTGATTACTGTAAAAAGCTGCTACGTTATCATCACAATCACCTTTGTGAAGTACCAAACCTTTTTCAAAATCGCCATTTCCAGATCTTATCTTTAGAACCAATCCATCTCTAAGCTTTTCGATTGGCTGTTTACAAAACTCACAATAATACATATTAGTTACCTCTTAAGCTCTTCATTATTCAGGAGAACTCCTTTAGTATCATTCCCTATTACTAGTATTATAAACCAGCCAACCATCCCGAAGGATAGTTGGCTGGTTTATTTAACTGCTTTTCACGTATTCAGAATAGTGTCCGAATTGTGTGGTGCACAGGCACCCTTTACTACAGACACCGTTTACTACTTCTTTCTTTTACTTAGTTCGTTGCACTACCAGTACTCTCGTATAATAATTCATCATCTTTATCATAGCGAGCAAATGTCACGTCAGTACCACCCTTTACTGTACTAAAGCTAATAACATGCTCTTTACCATCTGCTCTCATTGCTGTGTAAGTTACAGGCTGGATTAAGCCTTCAAGGACAGATCCTGTAATTGCAGCATTGATTATAGCTGGTAGGTCTGAACGGTTAGTTGCCGCAGATGTATTAATCGTTAATGTTAGCGGAGTAGTTTCTAACGCATCAGAGTATACAATCTTGATCTGATCCGCTAAACCACCGAGATAAGTATTACTAGTAGCGAAATTATGATTCGATGCTCCAATAAGTACTTGATTTACTACGTTAACTGTACCTGCATCCGACTCTAGTGATGCTGTAGTATTGTAATGACCTGTCACTGTTACAGTATACGTGTCTCCACCGTTAAGTCCATCTACAACTAGACCACTTGTAGCGTTAGGTATAGTTTGAACTAGATCATTGCTTGAATCATATACCTTCACTGTATATCCAGTAGCATATGTTAATGGATTCCACGTTACTTTGATTTTTCCATCATTATTTTGACCGTTTGATAGTCCGTCACCTGGGACGTCTGTTGCTGCAACATTCGCTACTTTTTGTGTAGCAAAGAAATCTTCTACTGTTAACGAACCTTTAATCGGTGAGAATGGTTCTGTCGATGCATTTTTTGCAAAGTCAAATGCTCCGTCAGCTGTGATTGTGTTAGTTGTTACTAAGCTGTTACCACCACTAATTGTTAAGACTACTTTGTTCGGTGAAGCTGCATTGTGTTCAACACCTGTTACTGCTGCAGTTGTACCACCAGCAAATGTGAAGTCTCCATTAACTAACGAACCAAATGTACCGTCGTTTTTAGCTGTCACTGCTTCAGAGAACGTCAGTGTAATTTTATCTTTACCAGCGTTTAATTCAGCACTTGTAATAACTGGGGCTGCTTTATCAATAACTTTATCAGGGTTAATTAAAAGTGAACCATTTGCTGTTGTTACTTTTAATCCTTTTATTGATGTACCAGCGATTTCATTAGTGCCTACGCTACCTGTTGCAGTAGGATTATCAGCTTTAAAAGTAAGTGTTGTTCCAGTCTGATCTGTTCCAGCAACAAACTTCTTACCATTTACTAAGATGTAATCAGTTGCTTTTACAGTTGCAGGAGATGCTGTCATTACTTCAATCTCATCAATGTCACCATCAGAATCTGAATCTAAAGCTGTAGTATTAATAACTGCCGCACCACCAACCAGTGTTGCTTTATCTGCGTTCACGTATAGTGCTTCGAATTTTCCTGAACCAGTTAATCCATCATTGTCAGCTGCTGATATTCCAGTAGAATGAGTTAACTCAAACTGTACAGGCTGATTTGAGCTTAGTTTTGTACCATCTGCTGCTTCAAAGTTAGATGCAATTGACATGTTTGTAGTAAATGCTGTTGCTCCACCTATTCCATCCCAAGCACCTTTAGGCATCTTGATCGTTACGCCGTCCCAAGCATCTGTTACGCCGTCAATACCAACGGAAATATCAGAACCTTCTGGAAGGTCATAACCACGGAATTTATAGTTAGTTGTCGCATCTACACCGTTTGCTGTGTATGCTTTCATTTCTTTTGTGAATTTCACATATAGATAATCATGAGTTCCATTTGATGCATTATTATCAAATGCTGCCCAAGCAACTTTTGTATCTGTAACTGCTGCTGCAGATTCTGCAACTGTTACTTTCTTGCTGATTGTTGCAGATGTGTTACCATGATCGTCTGAAATTTGCTCGATATAAAGTGTCCATGTACCTGCTTCTAAATCGGTCCGCGGTTTTACTACGAAGCTTTGATCGTCTGCAGCCAATTCAATCGGATCACCAAGTACTACTTTATCGCCTTTTACGAAACGGAATGTTGAGCGTGGTACACCAGCTGTATTACCATAAGCTGCTCCAGCTGAGTTTTGCTCAAGATTTGGTGTTACTGGTTTTGAAATCGCTGTTCCATCTGCATTTACTAACTGAACAGGTTCATCCATTTCAACATATACGTATTTACCGCTTGCGTTATTTTCCAACGCTGTAATTCCACGGAACTCAGCTTTTGGTGCTTTTTCAAATAAGTCAACAGCGTTTTTAATTTCTGGGGATTGACCATCATAAGAAATCGATACGTCTTTTACTGATTCCGCCATTTTCACGCCTGTTGCAGATTCAACATTATCTAACACTACTTTGAATGGATTCAACCCAGACTTCCAGTAGTTATCTTTATCATTTGCGCTTCCTTTTAATGCTACAGACCAGTCGCGGTTAAATTCAACTAATAAGTGTTTAACGCCTGACAATGTTGCAGTAGTAGCTAATTGACCTGCAGAAGTTGCCACACCATTTTCATCAATTACTGTCACAATGTAGTCATTAGCATCAGTAGTTGCGTTCATCTTAAGTGGAACTTTAGTTGATGCTGCATAGCCTTCTTTTGTATAGATTTTTAATGCATCTGAAATATTTTTCCCTGTTACTGTATCTACAGGACGGTCAAAAGTGATTAACCATTGTTCTGGAGATTGTGCCACTACTGTTGCTGCTGGTACTGCTGTATCAGCTTTAACAGTTAACGGGAATGTTTGTGTTGTTACTGTGTTCGCTGGGCTATCCGTATGACCCGCAAGGTCACCGATTTTAGAAATCTGGATACCATGTGAACCTGCTGTTAGTTTAAAGTCTTTGTGAAGTGTAATATAGATATTACTACGGTTATCTACTGCTGGTGATTTAGTTGCATCGTACTCACCTACATAGAGTGATGTCACTAGGATTTCATTATTATCTTTCGCAGTAGTGACATCTGCTGTTGTTACTGTCGCAGGGTTAATCAAGCGCAGCTTTTTACCGTCAATTGTGATGTTTTCGTTTGTTTCATTTAATGCTGAAGTTTCAGTTAAGCCTTGTGCCAACGCTTCTGAAGCACGAACAGTAATTGTAATATTGCTATCTTCGCCTTTAGCATCTTTAGCGTCTACACCATAGATGAATGGTTTTGTAACGTCAGAAGCCATGAATGTAAGATCAGAACTGTTGACTACTAGGTCCGTGATATTATTATTGATTCTAATTGTGTGATTGACGTTATCGCGTAAGAAGTTACCTTCTGAGTCTACATCACCAGTAAAATTAGCATCGATCATTTCAAAATTCTCTGGACCCGTTCCTACTCCTGGTGCAATCGAACCCTTAAAGTCTGTGTCAAGTACAAACATGAGTGTATCTTCTGTCACATTGTAAGCATCAACGATTTTAAGGTTGTGGTAATTCCCGCCTGCGCCTTTATATTGAATACCATAAGTAGCGCCTGCCCAAGCATTTGCACCTTTTGCAGTTACGACTTTCTTATAGTCTTCTGCTGATACTTTACCAGAGAATTTCACGAAGAAGCGATCCCCTTGGTCAGCGCCTGCCGATACAGCAGAAACCATTGTTGTCGTTCCTGTACCTTTACCATCTGGAGTAAAGTTTACAACTAATGCGCCCGTTAAGCCAACATACTCTTTTGCACCTGGTGCACTTGCAACTGTTGCGTTAACTATAGCAGTTTGGCTAGTTGGTGATGAAATTGAACGAAGTTGTGTTGATGCTGAACCATTTACAAGAGCTACTTGTGGTTGTGATAACGAACCTAGAGTAGTTGTGAATTGGACTTGAGCATCTTTTACAACTGCTTCTCCAGTTGCTTTCTCAATGATTTGAGCTGTAAGCATTGTTGCAGAAGCACCGTCTGATTTGATTGTGTTGTTGTTATCTTTAGCATCGGAAGTAATTACTAGATCAAAAAGCTCATTAATTGCTGGTACTTTCACAAGTTCTGTGTGTGCTGGACTACCAACAGTTACAGTTGTTGAATCACCATATGATAAGCCAGCAACGGTGATTGTTGCTACTTTACCAGATGCAGTTACTGATTCAACAGTACCTTTGCTTAGGCTGAAGTTAGCTACAGCAAGATCAGCTGGTTTTGGATCTTTGTTGAATGTTACTTGGATTGTAGTAGTGTTAATCGCCTTTAACATTTACTAAGTTAAAGCCATAAAATTGGGTGAATTCTATCTACCTCCCCTATACAATCCGCCTATCATTGAATTTCCTATCAATCATATAGCAAGCACTTCCACTCGCATACGTATAATATTAGATTTCCCCTTGTTCCACGATGGATCTACATGCGCTCATATTTTCCATCAAAATATGCCGTCATCACCGTCACCATCGTCACCTATTTGTTAAAATACATACCTTTTCTGAGTCTCTGTTGTACAATAAGAAGACTATATAGTTATATAGAGGAATCTCGTTTGTTTAAACGAATTATTAAGACATATACTAAAGTTATTGATCAAGAAGGGAGCATGAATGTGTTTAAAACGCCGGATATTGAAACAATGACGATTGACGATGTGTTAACACTCCCAGAGAGTCAGTATTTTGAACGCAAATCAGCCGAACTGAAAGCGGCTAAGCTGAATGTCCCATTGACAGCTATGGCAAACGCTGATGGCGGTGTCATTGCGGTTGGTGTTAGCGACGGTAATATTGAAGGGATTTCAAGGCAAGGGAATATTAAAGTTAATGATTATATACAGTGTAAGATGGCTCATTGTCATCCAAATGTAAAAGCGAAGGAACGCTATTTAGACGTTGTCAATGAGCATGGCGTGGAAGATCGCGTATTGCTCATACAAGTAGAACCATCGCCTAATACGGTCCATAAAACAGCAAGTGATGACGTATATCTGCGTATTGGCGATGAAAGCGTAAAGCTTAACCACGAACAGCGGCTTGACCTTGAATTTGATAAAGGAGAGCGCTCTTTCGAGGATCAGATTGTTGAGAACTGCAATCTAGCCGATCTCGATGAAGAACTACTGCGCCAGTACAGCAAAGCAGTAGGCTATGAAGGAGACGACTTAATACAACCTTTATATGCTCGCGGCTTCATACATCCTATGACAGATGGCGGTATACAGGTTACTGCTGCAGCAGCGTTGCTTTTCGCTAAATATCCTATGCGATTCTTTCCCAACTCGAGAGTCCGCTTCATTAGATATGAGGGAAGCAGTGAAGAAGTAGGTACGTCGATGAATATCATCAAGCAAAGTACAATTGAAGGACCATTACCCACTATGCTTGAGCACGCTAAAAAATTCATTTCGTCTCAATTGCGTGATTTCACCAGCTTAGATCCTTTATCAGGCAAGTTTGCAACGGTTCCTGAATATCCTGAATTCGCTTGGTTAGAAGGTGTAGTAAACGCCGTCACACACCGAGCATACAATATTACAGGTGATGATATTAAAATTAAAATGTTTGATGATCGCTTGGAAATAAGCAGTCCCGGACGATTCCCCCATATTGTCAATCGCGATAACATTAAACAAGTCAGATATTCAAGAAACTCACGTATAGCAAGAGCTTTAACGGACTTACGCTGGGTTAGGGAACTTGGTGAAGGCGTGAAGCGGATGTATAAGGAAATGGAAGACTTTTTCTTAGACGCTCCTGAATATAAGGAAACAGAGAGCTCTGTCGTCTTAACCTTGAAGAACAATATAGTTATGAGAAGAATTAGACGGGAAGAACGAATTAGTACCTTGATTTCTACGGAATGGGATGAACTAAATGAGCATGAGAAGAAAGCTATTGAGTATGTTTATAGTAAAGGGAGTATCAATACAACCCAGCTTAAAGAAATAATAAACAGAAGCAGAACTTCATGTAAGAATACATTAAAAGGATTAGTGGATAAAGAAATATTTGCATTGAACAGCACTTCTCCTACTGATCCAAATCAATTTTACACATTAAGGAATCTTGATAAATAAATTCTTACTTGTTGCAGGCTTAGCAACATTTGATGCAAGCTTAACAATTTTCTTATTGAGCTGTATCAAGTTTTGCCGGGATACTTAAAGAGATACAGCCTAATTGAGAGTATTTTAAGGTTTGCTTAGCATTTTCTACAGGAGCTTAACAACCTTTCAAGCAAGCTTGACATCTTTCAAGTGATAAAAACCAATGGAATACAACGTTTGTTACGTATATTTATTTCAACTTAGCTTTTCCTGCTGTCAGCTTAGCAATTTCTCTTGATAGCTTAACAATTTTAAATTACTTTTATAACAATTTTAAATCAGTAAAAGGTGAAATGCATTTTGATTTCACCTTTTATGTTTATATAACCATCCCGCTTGGTTGCCAAGTGGTTATTAGCTGTACACAAAAAAGAGCAGGACATATAGTCCCACTCCTCCCGCTAATGGAATATTTGGATTCAGGCTTAACCCTTGCCTTCCGGCGGTATATTAAATATATCATCTCCATCACTAAAATGACTAATAAAACTTCGTATTGCTGCTGACAAACCTTTTTGCATCTACATGAACAAAACCTGATTTCTACTAAATATTTCCCCTCTCATATCCAAAAAGCAATAATCCTTTCCTTTCAAATGAAACTTAGCGCATCGAATAGTCGCTAATACGGCACCCCTTTTCTGATACTCTCCCTTAAAATTCTTTAAAAGCTTCTCTATCATCACTTCATTACGAATCAAAAAGCTAACACTCGGAATTTCCCGAATACCTTTCGCATTACGATCTCGCACTAAAGGCTTTTCGAGCTCCAAGCGATAAAACTCTTTATCTTCTCTAAGGTGAAAATTCCCTTCAATACAAACAATAGAGTCCTTATGCTGCTTCCCATATCGGAAACACTTTTTCAGCTCATCAAGCCCTTCTCTGTAGTGGAACTGATCCCACCTGACAATCCTGTCAGCAATCTGCACTCTAATTTTCCTGCGAAAAGTGTCGTCATCTCCGTCACCAACGTCACCTTTCTCAATTTTATTATTGATTTCAATAATACGTTTAATAGTTGTAATATAGCGATCAAGCTGTTTATCCTGTTGCGGATTACTAAATATTAGCCTTGCTTTCTTCGGCTGCGCAATCGTTACGTTCACCTTATGTTCCATAGGCTGGTTCAAGTCGATTTGCAAAAGAAACTCTCCAACATCATTTTCAGTAAATCCATCACCGGTATCTTCTACTAACTGCCGTAAGTTCCCCAGGATATTAAATTCACAGTCATCCGAATGCTGCCAGGTTGCACGTAAGCAAGAGCGTTTCAATGTACCATCTCTTAAACGGTGAGACTTTACATATGAAATCCTATTACCGCATCCTACGCATTGCAGAGAGTCCTTTAAATCCGGTCTTTCGTCCAATTGCTGAAGTGTCATAATCGTATCACCAACAAGAGCAGAACTCATGCTTATATTCAAGGCTTCTCACCTTCCCTTTACATTTTATTCAGCGCATCAATCAGTTCTTCGCTACCTGGCTCAATATAGATGGCGGTTGTCTCAATCTTCTCGTGCCTCGCCAGCCTGCGGATCATTTCAATTGGCGTTCCTTGCCGGGCAAGGTTCTTGCAGAAGCTATGACGTAAACAATGCGGGGAGACAGCGGGCAGCCCAGCTAATACACTGTATTTTTTTACGAACTTATGGATACTGCGAACATTCAGCTGTCCTGAACGCTCGGATACGAATAGTTTTTTCGAATCTAGATGAACCGTCTTCGACACTTGCTTTCGCAGTTGCAGCCACTTCTTCAGATTGCGCGAGTACTTATGAATCAGCTTCACAACCGCATACTTCCCACGCTTTCCATCGCGCACAACGACACTTATGTGTTTTCCTTCAGAGCTAACGTCGGAGACCACTAAGTCGGCTACCTCTTGAACACGAAGACCTGTATAAAGCATTAAATCAATGATGGCCAAGTTTCTTGTGCGTAGCCATTCGTTCTGCTCCAATTCCGCATACGCCATGAACCGTTCTTGCTCCGCAGCAGACAACCATTTCGCTTTGTCTAAAAACGCATCAGAAACAGGAATGCCTTTCAAACGTGTCGTCGGATTCAGCTTGAGTGTGCCTGTCCCTTCTATATAACTGTAAAAAGATTTGAGTGCAGCAATATACTTATTGACCGTAACTGCACTTAAACCTTTTTCATGCCGTAAATACGTGATATATTCTTTAATCATGATTGGCTTGGCATTCAACACTTCCTGTTCACTGCCGATCCAGTCGAGAAAATTTTGTATGATTTGCCGATAAGAATTCACCGTCTTTGAATCTTTTGCTTCTTCGCTTAAATATAAGGCGAAAGAATTTACGATATCCATTTTGTCACGTCCCTTAACAACTATTCTCGGAACTACGCGCTGTAACGTATTTCCCTTACTCGGAACAAAACCATATCGAATAAAAGTAGTTTGTTCCGAGAAGGGCTATTCTACGCACTGCAACAATTTTATTATTTTCTGAACAACGCTTTCACTTCATGCGCGTATCCGTATCTTTGAAAGAAATCAATAACAGCAGTTTCGAAGATTTCTCGCTGTCTAATATTCTTTTCCCGTGCGAACTCAATTACCATTTGATTTAAAAGGTGACTGATGTGAATATTCTTTCCTTGCTGGATTCCCGGGATCATGTAGCGCGGTATCTGTTCTATAGTGCTAAGAGAACTTGCAGTATTCAATTTCGCATCTTCTATTTCGCCGTCTTCTACCGAAACACCATATACTCTTTCATAGTTGTTTTCCGCTGCAACCCACTGATATCCTTTGTTCCTCATATATTCTGCAAGTGCTCGGTGACTCTGGAAGAATAACTGCTCAGCAACTGCTTTTGCATCCAAGCCTTTTGCAAACAAGTCAATAATCTGTGCCACTTTTCCACCATGAATTTCCTGCGTGATGTACGTATCAGTATTCGTTTCACGTTTGATATAGCATTGCATTTCCGAGTCCCATGTGTAGCCACGCCTGCGCATATACATGTCAAGCGAGCGATAGTCCCTGTGGCCAAACTGTACAGCCAAATCCTCACGCGTTTTACCTTCTTGCAACGAATCAATAATAAGCTCAACGCGAGCATCATTTTGTAATTCAGAAACCATACCTTTTCCTCCTCCTAATCTAATAAGTCAACCGCATTACGTAAATCTAAATCCAGTATGTTTAAATAGATGCTCGTTGTACGCAAGCTTGCATGCCCAAGCAAGTGCTGAATTGTCACAATATTGACGTTTTTATTCAGCAAAATCGTCGCGAAACTGCGACGCAATGTATGATTCGTAATATTCTTGTCCCATCCAAGCGCTTCAGCTGCCATTTTTAATTCACGATTAATATATTGTGCAGAAAGCCGTCCCGTTTTCTTCGTCGCAAAAAAGTATTCCGAATCGGCTTCTCTCGTCTGCTGCAAGTACTCAATTAATTCCGTACGCAAAGATTCTGCAATCGGCACTTCTCTGTACTTACCCCCTTTCCCTTCGATTACATGAACGATATTCGTCTCCAAATCGACCTCCGATAGCTTCAACATTACGACTTCATTGACGCGCAAGCCGGTCTTCGCCATAAACAGGACAGCTAGTCGTAGGATAGGTTTTTCAATAACTTCTACTAACTGAGCAATCTCACCTTCTGTTAAAGACACTTTTTTTTGCTCGGTCACCCTAGCTGTATCGATAAACGTTGCTGGATTCTTCTCTATCCATTCTTTTTTCAACGCGTAGTTAAACATGGAAGAGACCGTTGATACATATCTGTTCCTACTGCGCGCCTTCAAAACTTTATCGACAGCCAAGTAATGAAGATACTGCTCAATGTCATGAACAGTAATTTCATCGATATAGACAGCTGCGTTGTATTCTTCGCTTAAAAATGTGTTAAAGAGTTTTAAATCCCTTGCATAGGCACGTTGTGTCTCGCCACTAAATTCTTTGAGCCGTATAGATCGCAAAAATAAAGCCATCGCATCATCAAATAGCACTGTACCTTGCTCCTTTCTTACCGATACAAGCAATAAAAAAGCTAGTATTGATAATAAGTAAAATTTATTCCACCTTCGAAATCCTGTGGATACGTCCATTCTTTTTCCGTATATATTCATATTGCATTCCATTTTTCACTAGCGTAGGCTGCAAGCGTTCAAGGGAGTTCTTTAATTGATTTGACGGAACCCAATGTTGATACCGCATATCTTCCTGGGAAACAAATGTTTTCAAGGTAGATAGTATTTCATATGCCGTACCCTCTATCGCATCTGTTGTTTTTAAGCAATTTTTGATTGCTATGCCTAGCAAACTTTCTTCCAATGCATCAATTGCTGCCGATGACTGGTTTTCTTCGAGTGCCGCTAAAAAAGCCCCTTTTTCAAAGCCAAAGTGCTTCTCAGCTGAGCAAGATAGTAGCGCAAAATCTGCCAATCTAGGATAATAGGGCAGACTAGTGCTAGGCAAATCACAAATTGCCCTGCTAAGAACATCGAAAAAAGCACCTAGAATTTCAGCTTTCACCTCATCAAACCTTGTCCAATATGTCCGTTCGTCAAGTCTTTTCCCCGATAGGCTGGGCAGATTGATAATAATCGCCCGGCTTGCTAAATCCGATCTGTGGGCCACATAATCTATGCCGTTTACAATCACTGGTCGCATCGCTGAGTGTATAAACTCTCCTCCGTTTGAAAATAATGTCCGAGTGGATATGCCTGCTCCCGTAGTCAATCGACACAGGTTATCAGACGCTTCATTTTTAATTGCAGAGACATTATCGAAGACAAGCAGGGAGGACTCTCTAGCTGCGATAAGGAGATCTTCTTCACTATTTGGCAACGTTGCTATTTCTAATGATGAAGGATCAACTAGCTTTTTAATAATCCTCGAATGAGTAGACTTTCCAGAACCCGAGAGTCCTTGATAGATTAAAACTGGAAATGGCCCTCTTCCCCGTAAAACTGCTAATATGAACGATACAAGCAGAATCCATTCTTGCTGGCCTTGGATATTCAGAAATTCTCTTAGCTTATTTATATCTCCATTTTTCTTAGGCTTTGGCATCTCCAGCAGCTTAATCGGCCGGATAAAATTAATCGGCACTTCATTGTTTTCAATTACTCTCCATCCTTCTTTAGAAATCACTACGGCCTCACCTGACTTATTTGCCAGGTCGATATAGATTTCTCCATTTTTCTCTGCTGATCGTATAGCAATATTTTTTATATTTTCCGATGAAAGTTCTTCACTTGCGATTACTGTGTCAATCGAATCCTTTAAGGCGCTTGAAGAAGGTGATTTCCCAAACAGATCATAGTATTCTTTCAGAAGCCACTTGCGAAATTTTCCACTTTCAAGTAATACGTGTTCTAGTACATTCCTAACTTTGATGGTAGCGTAAACATCTGAAGATTCGGTCACAAATAATTCTTCTACAGTATAGACAAGTTCAATCAAGGCTTGTCCTCGAGTAATTTCCTTCTGCTCGACACGCACTTTGATTTGCTCTTTTATCGGGAGCGTATCAAGATGCTTCACTTCCCCTAACTGCATCTTCTCTCGCTTCTCTTCATGATCAGACATAGACATTTTCACCTTTCAACAATCTGATTGCTTGATGACGCGAGATACCGTGCAATCTTTGCACTGCTTGCATCCCACTTCCCTTACCGCAACCTGCAAAACAAGAAAAACTACCATTTTCGATATTGAACCCAAATGAATTTTTATTGTCATCATGAAAAGGACACGTACTGCTGCGCCATTCTCCGTTTCCCCGTATATTCTTTACGAACGTTGAGTAAAAACTAGTCCAATCAATTCTTTCCCAATCGATTGCTCTGTTAATTTGCTTGTTTTTTGGATATACTTTAGAAGTAGAATTATTTTTTGTAGCGAAAAGTAAATCTACTAACCATTTCGGTAAATCCGCTTTCGCAGTCATTCGAGGTGAAATGATCCAGCCATAGACTTTTCCACTTGGATGCCGCGATGGCGGTACTACTACTTGCTTGCCGTCCGATAAAACATCAATTGTATTCCATAATTTCATGGATGGGATTCGTCCGTCATAATTGAAGTACAAATGCATCCCACGATTAGATTGAACTGACCAAGTAGCCGGTATTTCACCTAATTGCTTCAGCCTTGTCAGCGATGACATATCATCAATGTCTAAAACAATAACATTCGATATACTACCTGTGATTATGCCAAGGTTCATGCCTGCATAACTCGTCATCCTTCCAGATGTATCAGGTATGCCGTGAATAATATGCTCTTTTGTTAGTGGGGAGTGTAGAAAGCGAGTGGACCACTGTTTTACAATTGGTCTTTTTCCTGACAACGGTATCGGTGTGAATCCATAATCATACAGCTGTAAGGCCGATAAGATCGTCTTATCCATGGTCACACGCTCCTTTCTTTCTGTATTTTAGTTACAACGTCAATGATTTGCTGTTTTTGTTCATTTGTCATCTCTGTGCGAAGCAAACGGTATAGGCTACTTTCATGTATCCCCAGCTCTTTTGCTACTTCCCAAATAAAGATGTCTGATTGTTTCAAGTGTGATCTGACATCGGTGTTTGCTTTTGTCATAATGTCACCTCCTTAACTTATAAAACCAGTATTAGTTGATATTAAAAAACAACTGAAATTAAGTTGACTTTTAAAAAACAACTACTTGCACTTTCATCATAAAATCCCCCAATAGATTTGTCAAATGAAAAGGAGAAAAAGATGAAAATTTATCATGATCTCTTAAGAGATAGCATTTCGAGAAGTAGATTATCACTCGCTGATATTTCAGATCAGCTGATTGATATGGGTTTCTCTACAAAAAAAGATTATCTTAGTAAATTACAAAACGGTAAAATACCACCTGCTCGTGATGATTTAAATACCGCATTAGCTCGTATACTAGACATTGATGAAAACGAGTTAATTTTATCGGCACACCTTGCCAAATCACCACAAGCGTTTAAAAATATTATTTCTGAATACAATCAATTAGGACGGTTACTCACCGATTCTATAAAGCAGCTTTTCACCACTTTTTCTGTTGAAAAGTTGCTTTCCCAGGAAGATATAAAAAGTCTCGTAGCTGACGGCTTCACCATTCACGAACCCGACTTGTTTTTGACTGAGATAAAAGAAAAAATGAGTTCACTAGATAAGTGGACACTGTATCAATCAGCTATACAGAAATTTGAAATTAAATACGAAGAAACCGACTCTGTATCTGAAAAACTCTCGGTTAGTTTAACAGAACTTGAAAAAATATATTCCGAACAGAACAAACAGACAGTTCCTTTCTACACAAAAATGTACAGAGATTATTATGTTGATCCGATTGATTTTATTAGAGATGAAGTAATAGATTTAAAAGAAGACTATCAGGAGTTATATGAAAATGGAGACTTATTTTTTTTAGAAGCTTTTGATGATGGCATGGATATGGAGGGTATTGGTGCTAGAGAAAAGCTTTTAATAGCGAAGCAAAAGGATTTCACTAGTACAGATGTTGTTCTTCTCACCATCGATGACCAGCAAGCAATCGCAAGAAGATTACAGAGCGAAGAAGATTCTTACTTAATACGCACTGCTAACCCGCTTTACCCTGCAATGATTTATCACAAAGACCGCGTCAGTATTTTAGGAAAAGTTATTTCTGTACACAAGGAAATCAACTTCGATTAATGTCTAAATTTTTCTGTTCATCTTTCTAACTTGCTAAACGGCTATCTTTTGCTACAATAGAAACTAACAAAGAAATATAAGTGACCTAAACATTAAGAGTTTCGTTAGTATATTTAATAATTTGATAGCGAATGTTCCTTTACAAGGTTCGGCTATCCGCGTGTCCAACTACCAATTTTGCGACAAGGTGTCTGTTTTGGGGAGGACTTCCTTTGTTGTAAGTGTATGCAATTATCAATAATTCCGTAGCTCGGGCCTCTTGTTGGAGGATAAATACCACCTCGCTACCAGTGTGTCTGCAATTCAACAATATATGTGAGTGTTTAAAAAGCTTTGCGATCTATTCGCCAAAGCTTTTTTGCTTATCAAAATATCCTCTCCCCACCAATTTAGGAGGACACACTATATTATGAAAAACAGAATTATCATTCCCTACTTCACAAAGCTGGTCGGACATTATTATACAACACCTGAGAATCTCATCGGAAAAGAAAGTTTACGAATGAACCAACAATTATCACAATTGTATAAAACCACAGACTTATTTTTCTTGCAAGCATCAGATGACGGCATGAGTTTATCCGGCATAAAAGAATACGACAAACTACTAATCTCCATACAGAACGACTTCAAACCAACTGATATCGTCGTTTTAACATTCGATGACCAGCCTGCTATCATCAGATACGTACAAGAAGAAGATAATCACTATATCGTCAAGTCTACCAATCCTAATTACCCCACAACTATATTATCTAAAGAAAGCGTGCAGATATTCGGGATTGTGTTAAAAGTATGGCCGGAAATATCATTTATCTAATCTCTACTCAATGCAAAAAGGTCCGTCAGAACAATTAAGTGTTTAACAAACCTTTCTTCATCCACTATTTAAAACAGCAAAAGGAGCTGTATCGCATATGGCATACGCACTCGGTTATTCACTTGCACCAAAAACAGAAAGAATCTTAAAATTATTACTTTGCTATCGTGGCATGACTGCAAAGCAGCTAGCCTTCATCTTCTTTCAAACAAAACAAATCACATTATCACAAGAAAAATCCATTTACAACGATCTTGCTAAATTAAAAAAGCAGGGTTTAGTTAAATCACTTCGCTTGCAACAAAACGTCTCAAGTGGTTCACTTTATTACTTAAGCCAAGCCGGATATGATTGCACCAAAGACTTGCTGAACATTCAAAACGGCCAAATCGCAACGGGCTGGTTGCCGGCTGACTATGATGAATACGATGTGGCGGATCTCTCATATGATGTATATCTGCCGCCGTTAAAACAAACAGCACATCATCTATTGCTGATTGACTTTTTTTCAGAATTGCACATAAACAGTGATGAATTAGGCGAAACGATTGCACACCGTCATAACTTATACGCCGCCCGAAAGCATAAAACAAGAGAAGGCACAATTCAATACCGACCGGATGCTGAAATCATCATCAACAATAGCGTCTTTACGGTAGAAATCGACCGGGCGACAGAATCACATGAACAACTCAAACAAAAGTTTCAAACATACAAGCAATATTTCGAAACTATGGCCAATGACTCTAATAACGAAATACCCGCAGGCATCCTATTTATCGTTGAATCACGTCGTAGGGAACAAGGTATACAAAGACGCTGGCATAATATCCTGTCCGCCTTCTACAGCGTCCTGAGCGATTACAGCCATCGCCTGAATTTAATCTTAACAACCATCGACCAAGCAGCCGAAACAATTTTATTTGAAAGAGAACGCGAATTCTATAAAAGCAAAATCAAGGATCATATGAAATACTATATCGAACCAAACCAACGAGCGCACTTTCTGCAAAAAGAATCGAACGATGAACCACTCATTGTCATTGTCACAGACGAAACAAACGAATACCGTTTATTACTTTGTGACGTAGCACAAGAATACGAAAGCTCGATTTATAGAAAGCGTATACACTTCTATGATCGACAACTAAAAGGATACAAACAAAAACAATTCACAATTCACAATAAAAATGTCATATTCAAAGACTACAAGACCACCATCTTCTACCCAAAATACAAGCCACTCATTCTTGACTCATTTAAAACGTACAAACTAGACGTAAACCTAACGTATAAATTAACCGCGCTTTCAAAAACACTCGATTACCATAGTTTCGACTCGATACTAAACGCACCCGTCACCTACTGATCAAACTAGGAAGCCAACACAATAGGCTTCCTTTTTCAAGATAACGTGACAGGGGTGACGACAGTGACGGTCGTTTTCTACAGATAAATAACTACTCCCCAAAAATACGCTCTTCTTCTATTATTGAACACGGATCACATAGTCTTTTATCATCCCATATTATAAAGATTTCTTCCCTCGCCATACGTTTATGACACGCCATACAAAATCTTAGATAGACTACTTTTTGATCTGTTGACTTCTTCTGCCTAATCGACTGTTTCATATCAAATACCCCCTGTCATTTTACCAAACCTAATATAGTGAAGCAGATCTTGTCAACTTATAACCTACTTATCAAGTGACGGTCATTTTAGAAATATAATACACTTGTATTAATGGCCTGCGCACATCTCTTACACTTCTAAGCAATAATTTTTTGGGTACTAATCTAGTAACTACGATAGAAACACTGATTACTATGTCTATTACTCAGTAACCACTCTTTCTACAGTAGTTACCGATCTACAAAGCCACTGACAACGCTCTTTTCTCCCGGTTACCCCCTTTCTATTTTAACACCCAGACAATATGCCCTCCAATCGACTATGTCTAGCACGTATTGTCGGTTCTATTCCGCATGACTGGTTGAGGTCTTGCTAAGGCGCTACTAACAAGAAGCTATCCAAGTCGTTTTACAATCAGAAGGCTCACTTCTTATATCTTCATTCATTTGCCTAAATTGTGTTTGAATTGTGTTTGAATTGTGTTTGAATTGTGTGTGTATACTTGGTACCCTATCTTTCCACCCGCTATACGTTGCAACCTATAGGCTCAGTCGCTCGACCTGGTACCGTCTTTTTAAGTGTTAACGCATGTTGACAAACAGAAAGAAGTCATCCAATCGTTTCCACGATCAAAAGGCTTCCTTCTTGTATCCTCATTCATTTACTTGAATTGTGTTCAAATTGTGTGGGGACCTGGTACCCACTTCCATTACCTCACAATCAAACAGAAAGAAGCCCTCTGAATCGTTTCCACGATCAAAAGGCTTCCTTCTTGTATCCACGTTCATTTACTTGAATTGTGTTCAAATTGTGTGTGTACCTGGTACCCTACACTAGTTTATTGTTTTTCTACACTACTTATAGTGCCATCATCTTCAATCACAACAGTAAATTTAACAGTTCTTGTTATGTCAGAATTAGAATCAGATTTAATTTTTGCAACTAATATTACATTCATTTGAGAATCTGGCGTCTCATTTACCGTTCCATCATTATTTAAATATTGAGTATTATCTGATTCCCAAGTAACGATTGTATTATCATTAACAGTTGATGGTAATTCAAGTTTAGTGTTATCAGCCACATCAATTGTAGGACTTAAAGCTACTGCTGCTTCTAAAACATTTAATGTATTTAGATCAGTGGCTGGAACGTCCACTTGGTCTGCTCCTAAATTGTTATATGCAGTACGTGCTTGATTAATTAAATTAATTGCATCAGTATCACTATATCCATCGGTATTTGCCTTATTATCTGCTTGAGTTAATAAGATTTGGAAGTCTTTAACATTCTCGTTGACAATATCATCAACACCTGCACCACCGTTAGTAAATTTCTTGAAGTAATGTCCACTATATAAATAAGCATGAACGCTATTTGCATGTACATCATCAGAACCGTCTTTTGCAGAGAACAAGCGATTATTTGCTAAGTCTTTCACATTAATCACTGATAATGCGTGACTATCTGAAATTCTTTCTCCACCATCAATTGTTAGAACTACTTTATTTGGTGTGTTCACATCAAAAGCTACTGCAGTTACATTGATACCAGTATCTTCGTGTAAATGACCGTATGCAGGACCGAAGAATGCAAAGTCTGCGTTATTAAAGCCATCAATATTAGTTGACGTCACTGCTTCTGAGAATGTAATAGTTACTTTATCTTTATCATCACTTACTCTAGCCTCTGTAACGACAGGTTTTGCTTTATCTTCTACTGAACGAGTGTTAACAATGATTGAACCGTCTTTTGCTGTAATAATAAACCCATCTGCTGCAGTTCCAGCAAAGCCTGCTGCTGCAAGATTTATTTTAGCTTTGCCCGTGCTATTTGCAGGATTAGTAGAGTCGTAACCATTATAGTCAATAGTAGTTTCTTTACCATTTACATAAACCTTTTCATTGAAATTACGTGTGTTTTTAGGTACATCTAATTCAAAGATGTTGATTTTACCGTAACCCTTGTCTCTAGCATTAGGATAGCCTGCTGTACCGTTTGGCTTGCTTTCTGTATCTTCTCCAGTTACTGCTAGATCATCCTCAGTAGATTTTGCAATTGCACCTTTAACTGCTGATCTAGCTAAACTAATGTCTTTGTTTAGATAGTAAGCTTCTAAATCATCATCTAGAGAATTAGAACCAGTTTGAGTGTCCGTTAATTCAAACTCGTTGCCACCAGTTAATGCTTCTCCTTCTGCTGACTTGATGTTTGATGCAACGTTTAGAGCTGTTCCGAAGTCCTTATTCTCTCCGTCTGCTCCATTCCACGTTCCTGCAGGCATAACGATTGTAACACCGTCCCACTCTCTTGTAACGCCGTGGATACCTTTTAGTACTTGTGATCCTGTTGGTAAAGGTTGACCCATGAACACGTAGTTTTGTGTACGTGATACACCATCAGTTCCGCCTGACTTCATTTCTTTCGTGAACTTCACATAAATAACGTCTTTGTCAGCATGTTGCGTTCCAGGAGCTAGTAATTTGCTGTTACCACTTGCTGAATCATCAAACGCAGCCCATGCGACTTGTGTTTTTGTCTCTTGCTCATCTACTTCAGTAGCTACAATTGTTACTTTTTCGCTCACTGTTGCAGAAACGTTACCGATATCATCAGAGATTGAACGGATGTAAAGTGTCCACTCGCCTGCTTCTAATGTAGCGCCAGTTTCAGGTTTTAAAGTGAATGCATAGTTGTCATAAGAAACATCTGTTGCAGTTGCTTTAACTACTTTGTCACCTTTTACAAATTCGTAAGTTGGTACTGGTACACCAGTATTAACATTTCCTTGATCTTGTGATGGCGTTAAACCTTCGTTATTAGCATTAGTAATAGGATTAGAGTCAGTATCAACGTTTTTCACTGGCTCTGTCATCGTCACGCGAACAGCAGGAGTTAATACGTTATTATCTGTAACTTGCTCTGCATGTGCGATTTCTGGCGACTCACCGTCATAGATCAATTTAACATCTAACTCTTGTTTCGCCATTTTGTTTCCGTTAAGTGATTCAACGTTATCCAGTGTTACCGTATAAGGGTTTTTCGTTGATGCAAAGTATGTTTTAGTCGGATTAGTTTTCGTTTGGTATTTCTCAGTCCAGTCTTGTGTAAACTCGATTAAGAAGTGTTGTTTGCCATCTAATTTACTCGCATCATGATTTGGATCTAAGACTCCACCATTCTTTCCATCCTTATCAATCCATGAAACAATGTAATCTCCATTAGCTATAGTAGCATTCGTCATTACAAATGTATCATTTGCATCAGCTGATTTAAGTGAGAATACATCTTTAATCTTTTTACCTGTTACACCGTATACTTCTTTGTCGAACGATACTTTCCACTGTTCTGCAGACTGTACTTCAATCTCTGGTACAGGTACTGTCTTATCCGCTACCACGTTAAAGTCAAATGTATCTGTGACAACTTTGTTTTGTGTCGGGTCAACGTCTTGTGCGTAGTCACCAACGTTTGCAATTTGAATCTGGTGTTCGCCTTCTGCAAGTGCAAAGTCTTTGTGTACATTAAATGTTACGATGTTACGCTTATCAATTACATTACCATCTTCGTCAGGACCGTACTTACCTGCTGTTAAGCTCGTAACATAAATTTTATTGTTATTTTTTGCTGAAGTAATCTCTTGTGGTGTTGGATCAGCTTTAACAATTATTTCACGACCATCTAGTAAGAAGTTATCTTGTTTAACAGTCTTACGATCAACTGTCTCTGTGAAACGAACGGCAAATTCTAATTGGTCTTTCGCCGATACACCAAGAACTGCTGGACGTGATGTATCTGTTAACATGAAATCAACACCATCATTGTTTGCTAATACGACATTACCTACTGTAGCTGGAAATGATACGTTATGGATAACATTATCACGTAAGTAGTTGTTACCAGCTGGTGCATCTCTCCAAATATTTGTTTGTTCAATACGGTTGAAAGCACCTGCTCGGTCAACATCTAAAATAAACTCTAATGTATTTGGCGTTAAGTTTATAACATCTTTCACTAATACACCTTTACCATCTACTGAAACCATGAAATCCCCTGCAGCTATTTTAGCAGCACCAAGCGCTTTTTTATAGTCTGCTGCCGAAATATCGTCAGAGAATTTCACGTGGAAGCGATCACCTTGTGAGGACTCTGCAAATACTGGCTGTACAAACGTGATTTTTCCTTCGTCATCTTCTTGTGGCTTCGGGGTGAATACGATTGTTTTCTGATTTGTTAAGCCTACATATTCTTTTGCACCTGGTACGTCAGCAATTGTTGCTGTAATAAATGACTCTACAGATGTAGCCGATGCTTCTGATGTTAATTGTACAGTTGCTTTACCATCTTGAAGTGCTGATGTTGTCTGTCCTAGTCCACCACGTGTTGCTTGGAACTGAACAACTCCATCCTCTTCTACAACTTTACCTGTTAAGCGATCACGTAATGTAACAGTAATCATTGTGTTTGTTGCACCGTCAGATGTAATAACATCTTTTTCAGCTTCTACTTCTAATATGAATAACTCACTTACTTGTGGAATTTTTACTGTTGCTTCGTGTGCTGGATTCGCTACTGTAACTGTTGTTTCTTCACCATATTTTAAACCTGTAACTGTAAGTGTAGCGATGTCACCTGACACGCTAACATTCTCAATTTCACCTTTTGATACTGAGAAGTTACCCTTTTTCGCTTGATCTTCCGTTAAGTCACCGTTGAACTGTACTTGGATTGTTGTAAGGTTAATCGCCTTTACCGATTCAACAGCAACATCCGTCTTCAACTCAGCAATCTTCGCCTGAAGTGCTGCAACCTTCGCTTCCAAAGCCGTTACATCTGCACCAAGTGCCTTAGCCGCTGCTACAAGAGCCGCTGCTGCTGTTACGTTTTCTTCATCAGTAACTTTCACTTCTGCAACTGTCGGAAGTGCATTCACTGCTTGAGTAGCCGCATCTAAAGCTACCTGTGCTTCATCAACCGGCTCTCCGTATATCGGGTTACCGTTTTCATCAAATTCTACTCCTACATAGTCATCGCCAGAAACTAGGTTTCCTTCGTCTTCAAGAGCTAGCTCAAGCAATGCAGAAGTGTCTAGTGTTGGGTTATCGAAAAGAAGATCTACGAATTTTCCGTAGTCAATATACTGACCGTTTACACCAATTGCTGTTGGTGCTTTACCTTCAAGAAGTGTTACGAAATTACCTTCTCCAAACAATGAATCTACATAGTCTTCATAGCTTACTAGGAATGACTGACCTTTATCGTTAACATATACCAACTGATCTGCTTCTACTGTTGCAGTTGCCGCAAATGCTCCGATTGGTGCTACGACCGATGGTATTACAAGTGTTGCTGCAAGTGCCGCAGATGTTAATACCTTATATGGCTTATTCATAAATTTTTTCCTCCTCAAGTTTTGCTTTAGTTGTTTTTACTTAGTCTTCAGTCTATTCCAATTACCTTGAACTCACCGTCAACGGTAGTTCCATCAGAATATATCGGTTGTCCGTTTTCAAAACCGATGATTGTTTGATACTTAGATTTCGTTTCTTCATCTACCAACTTATCATTTGCTTGTAAAGCAACATCGATAATTTCGTACGCATCCTTATCCATTTCAGTGAATAGTAAGTCCTCATAATCCGAATAATGAATAAAGGAATTTCCAACACCCAATGCAATCGGGCTTTGTCCAGTTAATAATCTTGTGAGATCTGGATTTTCTCCAAATAACACATCTTCGTAATCAGAGTAATCTACTTTCACTTGCTTACCATTCAAAGAATACACTAACGAATCCGGTGCAGCAGCACTTACAAATGACGGAGAAACAACAGCTGGAATAAGAACGCCTACTGTTAAAACAGACGCAATTAAACGTGTATGTTTTTTCATATGTTAATCTCTCCTTTCTTTTGTAGTGAAGTCCTTTCAAGAAATACTCCCTGAAAGGACACACATACAAAATTTAACGTACTACAATTTTACCGTTTTCTATAACTTCTAAAGCATCTGCTTTTAAAGAGTTATTGAAATAGATATTTCTTGTAGCGTCATGCTCAAGCTTTTTCATCGCTGTACCAAAATCTAGGTAGAACTTTGAATTTCCTGAGTTTTGGAAGTGGTGAGCTGGAATTCGTACGATATACGTTTTGAAAATTGGATCGAAACGAACGGCGCCGTCTAATTCACTAACTGTCTTTCCAGCTATAGTGTTCAACTACTACCATCTCCTACTTACTTGATAACAACAAATGTTGAAGCTTCAACAGCAGCAACGCTAGCCGCATTAATGCCTTTTGCTTGGAAATAATCTTTTCCAGCTTCAGCGATTGCATCATAGTTAACACCGTCAACAGTGATTACTAGCTTTGTAGCGTTAGCATCTACGCCAGCTTTTGGTATGCGTACAATGTAGCGTTGAGTAACGCCATCAAAAACTGCTCTACCGTTTGCAGATGCAACTGTTTTTGGTGTAGCAGCTACTACTTTTGCTGTAGATCCTTCTACTTCAGCAACGCTATCTGCTGCGATACCACGTACTTCAAAGAAGTCTCTTCCAGCAACAGGTAGTGCGTCATAGTTAACGCCTTTTACTGTAATTGTTACTTTTTCAGTATTAGCAGGAGCTGATGCTAGTGGAATAC
Source organism: Sporosarcina sp. GW1-11 (assembly GCF_033088395.1). NCBI lineage: Bacteria > Bacillati > Bacillota > Bacilli > Caryophanales > Caryophanaceae > Sporosarcina > Sporosarcina sp. GW1-11. Next base: position 56,971 of record NZ_JAPMIW010000010.1, read on the forward strand.
GAACGATATAACGTTGTGTTACTCCGTCAAATACTGCTGTACCGTTTAATTTTGCAACTGTGTCGCCAGGAAGTCCTGGTACTACGATTGCATTCAAACGATTTACTAGTGCTGTTTTCTCTGCGCCGTCTTTAAGTGCATTTACCTTCACGCGAGCAGCATCTACAGCAGCTTGAGTTTTAAGATTTTCAGCATTCACTACAGCAGCTGTAGCATCTGCTAACATGCCATCTAAAGTGATTGCAACGATTTCGTTGAATCCAGTTAACTTCGTACCATCTTTAGAAATGATATCTTTGTTAATAGAAACTGTGTTGCTGTCAGCTTTTAATACATCCGCGTTGTTGAACGTGATGATTACTTTTTCGTTACCGTTGTCTTTGTTACCGTCAGCGTCTGTAACTGTAATAGTAGCTACGTTAGACAATTTCTGACCATTCAACGTCCATAGTGATGGGTTCGTTACGTTGCTTGTACCATCCGTGTGGTTAACAGCTTTAGTGAACGTAATTTCGATTCTGTCGTTTTGTCCTTGACCAGCAGCAAAGTTTAATGCTTTCACTACGCCGCCACCAAATGCGCCGTTCGCTTTGTTTTCGTTCGCATTTTCTTTAGCAATGATTTCAAATACGTTCGCTTGAACTTCTTTCACTAGTGTGAAGTCTTTAACTAGTGTTGCAGCTGTGTTACCTACATCATCAGAGATTGATTTAACAACTACTGTCCAGTCTGCACTGTAACCGTCTTTGTTCACTAGCTCTTGTAGACCTTTTTGACCAATTGCTGTTGTTACGTCGAATGCCTTGTCAGCACCTTTTTGCTTATCAGAGTAACCAATTACGCGACCTGGGATCACGACATGCTTACCGTCTTTGTTTTTTCCTTGGAATTCAACAAGAGTTTCAGCCAATTTCGCTTGACCTACAGCTAATGTCGGGCCTGCATTGTCTTTAGATCCAGTTGCGCCTGCATCATACAATTTAACCGGCTCGTTCATTGATACTTTGAACGTTACTTGGTCAGACAATTGATCGATTGCAGAGATTACTGGTGAAACGTTGTCTGCTGCGTTCAATGCAGAACCAGTATAGTTCAATTTCAATTCCATTTCTGCTGAACCGATACCGTTGTTGTCGTTAACGAATGCATCTTTAGCAAACTTGAACTGGAAGTTGTAGTTGTAGTACGCGTCGTTCTCTTTCTTCAACAATTTCGTCCAGTCTTTAGTCAATTCGATCACATAGTCGTTATCGTGTTTCACAGCTTTGAAGAAATCAGTAGCTGTTGTTCCAGCAACGAATACCGACTCACCAATTGCAGTTAGAGCACCAGTACTTGTGAATACATCAAGATATTTAGCAGATGTTTCATCATAGATTTGGAATGCTTTCGCTACTTGATCGTTTGTCAAAACAGTGTTGATTGTTTTGTCGAATGATAGACGGAATTGTTCCGGTGATTCAACAGTTGTAGCTGCTACTGGAGCTGATTTATCGTCAGCAACATTAAATCCTAGAGCCTGGCTAGTTGAAACGTTTTGTTGTGGATCAGTTAGAGCAGCGAAATCGTATAGCTCAGTAGTTACTAATGTGTGGTTGCCCGCTGTGAAGTAACGTTGAGTGTTCAAGTTTTTCGCAGTTTGACCTGGACGATCTTGTAGGTAGTTACCTAGTGTAATTGTCGCGATATCACGGTTGTCGATACCTGTCGCTGCATCGAAATCACCAAATTCTACTGTGAAGTCGTTGTCTTTGTTAGTAAGCAATCCATCAATAGTGAATTGACCTTTTGCAATAGACTCAGAGAATTTCACTTTTAACTTTTTCATGCCTTCAGGTGTTACAGATGTAACTTCTGGTTGACGAGCGTCAGTTAATGTGAACGTTTTTTCATTATCAGTTTTACCGATTTTAGCAGCTACATAAACACGGCTGTTATCGATTAAGTGGTTTGCAACACCGTTAGCTTTTGTTTTCGCAAGGATTACTTCGATTGCTTTTGCGTTACCTTCAACAGAACGTAAGCCAATGATATCTTTTTTGTCTCCATTTTTATCCGTTTGGTGAATAGCGATGCCAACCGTATCTTTCAATACTTGCTTCGTGTAAGCAACATTAGCACCATTAAAAACTCTTTCTGTTACAAACTTGCCATCTTTAGTAGTTTTCAAGAATGTAGCAGGTGATACGTCTTTATCGAAGTAAAGAACTACACGGTCTGCTTGGTTAGACTCAGCGTCTAGGAATGTTACAGCATTTGGATCAGTTGTAGCTGATGTTGGTACGAATGTTACTGAACCTTCACCAGTGATTTCACCGATCAATTGCTTGTAGTCTTCAGAAGCTTCGATTACTTTTGCAGTAATTCTTGAAGTAACTGCTTTAGTAGAGAATTCAGAAGCTAATACGACTGAACCAATACCATTTTCGATTGTTACACGGCTGTTTGCCAAGTTACCGAAAGTTGCTTTAATGTCTAAAACAACATCTTTAGCGCCTGTGTCAACTTTACCGTCAGCACCTAGTAAACGGAATTCGATAACTGTGTTATCTGCACCGTCAGCTACTACTTGCGCGTGTTTTGGTGTTACTTCTAGTGTCCACTGCTCAGCGATTGCTGGAGTCTTGAACGTAGAGTTAGCGAATTCAACTACTTCTCCGTTGATCTTCACGTTTTTCGTTGCTAGTGTGTACTCTTTACCGAATGCAAGTCCTGATACGGATAGAGTAACTTTCTTCTTATCTTCAGATAATGTAGCTGCGTTTACTTTTCCACCTTCGATAGAGAAGTTTTCTGCAGTTGCAGCGTCTACTGCTGTGTTGAATGTTACTTCAACTACAGTGTTTGAAATTGCTTTTGCAGATACAGCTGGAAGATTGCTTACTTTAACTTGTGCAGTTTTGTACAAGAATGAAGCGAAGTGTCCACGAGTTGTGATGTTTTTTGGGTTGAAAGCTGGTGCAGCTGGGTTTGTGATATCGAAGAAGTCTAATACGTCAATGTAAGGACGAGCTTCTGCTTTTGCTTTGTTAAGGTCAATTACGTCTCTTTTGAAGTCTTGACCTTTAACGTATTCCACTAGATCTGTTTTGTAGATTGCGTCATACGCACGAACTAGAACTAAAGCCATGTTCTCACGAGTGATCTCGCCAGTAGCGCCTAGTGTTCCGTTTTCGTAACCGTTGAAGATTTTGTTGTCTTTAACGACAGCAGAATACTTCAAAAGTTCGTCGTTCGTTTTGTCTGTTTGATCTGCAAAACGTGGGTTTGTTTTGTAGTCAGCAGGGATTTCGTAGCCCTGATTGTTTACAAGCCATTTACCCAACATTTTCACTACGTCTGAACGAGTCAATGTTTTGTTAGGTTTGAATGTACCATCTTCATAACCTGAGATTGCGCCCGCTGCTACTAGAGCATTAATCGCTTCTTCATGTGTGTTGCCTTTGATGTCTGTAAATTCCTTTGTTGCAGCGCTTGCTACTGGTGCTACTGCAGAAGCTACTAAAGCTACTGATGCTGCCCCTACTACAAACTTGCGATATTTCGTTGGTTGGTTAGCCATTTAATAATTTCCTCCTCTTAGGTATCTCTTCGTCTTACAGGTTTACTACCTATGTATGAAAGTAGTAGACATTACAAGTAAAGTATAGATAAGAACTGATAATAAGTCAATTGAATCTTGGAATCTACACTAGTCCGCTAGTGTTTTTTTGACGCAACTTCTATTCTACTGAAAGCAATAGATAACACAAGTATTTACATATCGAACCTAAAAATAGAGTAATTAAGTAGTAGGTGGAACGTTTGCATACAAAAAGGCTTGAACAGATGGGAACTGTTCAAGCCTTTTTGTTAGCGGTCAACCAACCGTAACGCTTTGCACATGTGTGCTATATTTTAAGAGGAAATCATCCTTACACTTCCGTATTCTACCACCTACTCTAGTAGATTACAAGATTAGAGAAGTAGATTTATTTGTAGTATTCAATTAAACCTCACGACTCATTCAGGTTCAACTTCCAATCTACGGGATAGAAATTTCGGTGTTTGAATGTCTACTTCTTCTTATACACTTCTACTAGAAACTTTGGTAGATTCATTTGTCTCTTAATTCTACTAGGTTCTAGTAAGAGTCTATAGAGCCATTCAGCACCCATCTTTTGGAAAGCAATTGGCGCTCTTTTGATGTTTCCTGCTAACACATCGAATGAGCCTCCTACCCCTTGGAATAACGTCGGGTAAAGATGCTCGCGGTGTTGTTCGATCCATTGCTCTTGTTTCGGCGAGCCCATCGCGACGAATAGGATGTCCGGTTGCGCTTGGTTAATTGCATCAAGTACAACTTGGACATCTTTTTCGTAGCCATGCTGCACACCTGCGATTTGTATTTCTGGATACATCGTTTGAAGTTTGGCAGCCGCCGCTTCGGCTACACCCGGTTTTGCGCCGTAGAGGAATATACGTTTACCTCTTACAGCCGCTTCTTGTACGATGCGATCCATCATGTCGATTCCTGTCACGCGAGAGCGGATTTGTCCTTTTTTCAGCTTAGACGCAAGAATGACGCCGATGCCATCCGGGATTTGGAATTCCGCCCGGTTGAGCAACGCTTTTAGTTCAGGATCTTCTTTCGCTTTCATCAGCTTTTCAGGATTGATCGCTACGACGAGTGATTTCTTTCCTTCATCGATATTGGCGAATACTTTCGGAATCAATTCATCATAGTTTTCCGTGTTGACGGAAACGCCTAGGACTTCTTCTTTCATAGCATGAACTGTCCTTCTTTTTTGCCGTCTCCTAGTTTGAAGAAACGATATTCCGCTCGCTCCCATTTATCTGCGTTGAGGGCGTTTTTCGTATCGAGCACGATCGGTCTTGGCTGTTTCGTTTGCAAGCTCTCTGGATCGAGTTGTTTAAATTCATCATGGTCAGTAGTTAATAGAAGGAGATCCGCATTTTCGATTGCTTCATCAAGTGTCGCAGTTTGTGTCGGATGCTGTAATTCTTTAATATGCGGATCGAATGATGTCACTGCCAATCCTAGTTGTTGCAATGACTCGATGACTTTTGTTGCTGGGCTTTCGCGCATATCGTCAACGTTACCTTTGAACGCTAATCCAAGAACCGCCACTTTACCGTTTTCCACACCGTATTGTTGAAGTAATTTTTGCGCTCTCTGCGCGGTATACATCGGCATGCCATCGTTTGTCAGGCGAGCTTTTTTAATGATGTCCGCTTTGTCTGGTGCAAGTTCGACTAAGAACCACGGATCGACTGCGATACAGTGACCACCTACGCCAGGACCTGGTGTATGAATATTGACGCGCGGATGGAAGTTCGCAAATTTGATAGCTTCCCAAATATCCACGTCGATAGTTTCTGCGATTTTCGCTAGTTCATTGGCAAATGCGATGTTGACGTCACGGTACGTATTTTCCATTACTTTAACAAGTTCTGCTGTTGTCGCATCTGTTACATGAATAGTTCCTTGAACAAATACTTGATAGAGCTCTTTCGTCATTTCCGCTGATTTCGGGTTAATGCCCCCTACGATACGGTCGTTGTTGACGAGTTCTTCGAAAATCTTACCTGGAATCACGCGTTCCGGTGAGTGCGAGACGAATAGTTCTTCACCGATGGCTAGACCTGTTTTACGCAATTCTGGCAACATGACGTTTTCTACTGTCTTCGGCGGCACGGTAGATTCAAGAATAACGAGTGCACCTTTTTTTACGTACGGAACAATCGACGCTGTAGCTTGTCGGATGAATTCCAAGTTCGCTGTGTTGTCCGGATTGATCGGTGACGGCACCGCAATGATGTACGTGTCCGCTTCTATCGGTGTAGTCGATGCAGTGAAATTTCCATCGTCTACCGCTTGCTCCAGGCGTTGCTGCAGACCGTTTTCTTCTATATGTAATTGCTTGTTGTTGATGAGTTGTACGGCACGCTCATTTTTATCGACGCCGTGGACTTGTAAACCGCTGTTTGCAAACATGACGGCAGTTGGGAGACCGATGTAACCTAGGCCTACTACGCATAATTTCTTTTTCATGGGTGTATTACCTTCGCTTTCTCATTTCGTCTTGTCGTTGACATCTATATAGTATAACAAGTTATCGGGCGGGCTTCCAATTTAATTGGTTGTTTTCTGAACAGTGTACGGTGTGTACGTCCCTTGAATAACGTGACGACCGTTCGCGCCTAGAATGCCTGGATGCACGATGAGCATATATTCCCCGCCTAGTTGCATAGGACTCGCAGGTTGGATCGTCATCGTTTGGTCATTCGCTTGTTTTTTGTTTGTACGTATAGAGACGCTACCGAACTTCACAAGTTCCATTTTATTAAATTTATCAGCCGGACCGAAATTCATTGCTTGTGTGAATTCGACGTTGAATATTTTTTGACGTGGTACATCCGTCGGTCCTTTAATAAATTTATAATTTTTCGCGACTAAATCTGCCATGACGAGACGTTTATGCATACCTATTTGTTCAGTACCTGGTTTCATGTAAATCGTCGGTTTAACACCTACGTGCTGAACAGGCGTCCCTTTTGGCCCAGTGTAGTGACCCGTTGTCAGTTTCAATGCCCCGCCATTTTCTAGTTCAAATAGCGATTGAACACTCCCCTTTCCTTTCGTAGTCTCCCCTACTACAACGGCTGCATTCTGATCTTTCAGGCTGACTGCGACAATTTCTGACGCAGATGCTGAGTAGCGATTGACGAGTACGTAGGTGTCTGCCGGGAATGTGTTTTTTGCTGGGATGGATTTAGCAGATTCCGTCCCCATGCGTGTTTTTAAGTTATACGCATCCTTCGCTTTCGGGAAGAAGCCTAGTAGTTGTTCGGCACTTTCAACGTAGCCGCCACCGTTAAAGCGCAAGTCTAGCATGAGCTTCTTCGCCCCTTGGCTTTTCAAGCGCGCCCAGTGCGTGTTGACGTCTTCTAGGAGATGCGCTGAAAAGGTTTTGATTTTCATATACCCGATGTCGCCATACAACATCTGGGATTGAACATTGTTTACATTGATAGGTGCTGTTAGCGACGCCACTTGTATCGTCGGACTAGCACTTGCATATTGGTTTAAATAGTCTTTGTATTCCGCTGGCGTTAGGTAAACGGAATATTCATCGAGCTGATTGATAATTTCATTCAGCGTTTTGGCTTGTCGTATGTTTGACGGCTGGTCACCGTAATAATACATTTCGACAATATCTTTTATTTCATCCAATGTAGCGGCTAGGGATGTAGGTGCTAGGCAGAGCCAGATGATAACGGTCGCTGCTGCAAGTACAGTTTGTTTCATAGCGCTTCCTCCTTTAGCAGTTGGTGACGTTTCACGGAGCTTTATGTTCTAACCCCTTCATTTACATTTAGTGTCGGCTTAGGATGTCTAGTATATACCCCTTGAATATCGCCAGTGCTAATTTTATATGTACACTTGCACTATACCCTAAACTTTTATGAATAAGCGGCTCAATTCCATTTATTTCTGAGAATAAAGGTTGACCCAGTAGATAACACCGTCTTTGTCGGTAGCAGTCCCAGCTCCTATATGCGTGAAGACAGGAGAAAGAATATTTTTATACTCTCCAGATTGCGCTAACCAAGCATCTGTAATTTCTAGCGCATCTTCAAATCCTGCTCCGATGTTCTCGCCATATTCTTTGTATTTATAGTCGAACGCTTTCAGTAATTCTTCAGGGGTACCGTATGTCGGAGAAGTATGTGATAGTTCTCCGTTCTTCGCCATATCTTCTGCTTTGGCTTTAGCGATTCTGTTGAGTGCCGGATCTGCTTGTAGCTGATTGATATTCGCCGCTTTGCGTTTGGCATTTGTGGCGAGAATCGTTTGGGCCGCTAGTGATGGTTGTTGTGGTTCTGGTATTGGCGGTACAGGATTCGGTGCCGTTGCCGGTGGTGCTGGTGGTGGCTTTGGTGCCGTTACCGGTGGTGCTGGTGGTGCCGGTATTGGCTTTGACGGTACAGGATTCGGTGTCATTGTCGGTGGTGCTGGTATTGGCTTTGGTGGTACAGGCTTTGGTGCCATTGCCGGTGGTGCCGGTGCTACTGGTGATCCTGGTGGTGCTGATGGTGCTGATGGTGCTGGCGTTGGTGATCCTGGTGGTGCAGGCTGATTTGCTGGTTTTCTATCAATATAAGCTTTCTTATCTTTATCGTAGACTATTTGACCTTCTTTGCGTTTGTTGTCGAATTCGATAGCACGGTATAAAAATGCCGCCATTTGCGCGCGCGTGACCGGATGATTCGGCTTAAAGTTTGCACCAGGACGCGTCGTCGTGATGTTGAGTTCTGCGATTGAAATTATGTATGCGTACGAGCCGTTTGATTTTGCAACGTCTGCGAAACGAATAAAGTCATTGTCGTCTGTGATGATGTTGAAACCCAACACTAGGAGCTTGGCCATTTGACCGCGTGTTAGTGAGGAATTCGGATTGAATTTTGATTGATTGGCAAATAAACCTTTTTCCGTAAGAGCACGAATGTGTTCGTAAGCGCCATTTGCTGGTGTGACATCGGTGAAATCCATACGATAGGCATGGCTCGGCTTCGCACCAATTGTGAGGGCTATCATTTTAGCAGCTTGTGCGCGAGTGACAGGTTTATTCGGACGATATGTATTGTCGTTATAGCCATTGATGATTTTATTTGCCGCCATATATGTGATTGCTTCGTGTGCGTAGTGATCAGCTGGGACGTCTTTGAATGATTTCACTTGGGTCGCTTGAACGGTTGGTGTATAGACCGCGGTTGCTGCAATCGCGAGTGACGTTGCGCTTAGGAATAGTTTTTGTGCGTTTGTTATTTTCATAGAATGGGCCTCCTTTTGTTATGAGTATACTGGATTTGTAGTGGTTTTTGCGAATTAGTTTGATATTTAAAGATTTAGGGTGATTTTTATTGGTTTTTTGATGTTGGTGGGGTGGGTTCTATGAGCGTGGGAGCGGCGGCTATGAGCGTGGGGGTGGGTTCTATGAGCGTGGGGGTGGGTTCTATGAGCGTGGGGGTGGGTTCTATGAGCGCGGGAGTGGGGGCTATGAGCGCGGGAGCGGGTTCTATGAGCGCGGGAGTCGGTTCTATGAGCGCGGGAGTGGCGGCTATGAGCGCGAAGGCTTCATTAGACAAAAAGGAGCGCATGATGAAGAACACATACGCTTCTTTCATTAGTAGTAGATTTAAAATGAGAGGTTAGTTGGGTTGCTGAGGAGTTTTGGGGAAAGGTGGTAGATGGCGTATCTTTTTTTGCCGGATAGCTGGGTGTAGGGATTGGCCAGTAGTCGTTTGGCGATGTGGCGGGAGTGAATATTGCTAAATTGGCGGAACTGTTGGTTTGTGAGTTGCGTACCTTCAATGCAATACCATTCTTGCAAAGCAGTCAGGTGCGCGACGAGATCCTGGTGATCACATGCTTTGCAACGCCATTTTTTTGATTCCCAACGCATGCTTAGAAGGTTGCAATTCGGACAAGCTACACCGGAAGTGAGTTCTTTCATGGTGAGATTGTATTTTGCAGTTAGCGGGACAGGTTCGTATTCGCGATGTGCGCTTTTTAGTTCATTTGCTAGACGGTGAATTTGTTCGGATGTTAGGATGTCGTTTTGAATTTCCAAGGCGCGAAGTTTGTTTGGGATTTCGTAGGAAAACGCGATGTTGCTGGAGGCCATGTTTTCGATAGTGAGTTCGTTTTGGTACGCAAAGACGACGAACTCTATGAGTGGAATATCAATATTGCGTTGTTGTAGCCAGTTTGCGAAGAAGTATTTTTTGCGTTCCAATTCGGCAAGCGGGCTTTTAAGTACGGTTCGTTGCCCATTTGCTGATTCACGAATAAACTGGGTAGGATTTTGTTTGATGTGTAGTTTGCCGGCGATGTTTTTGATTTCGAATAGGATGATAATGCTTGGTGTAATTAGAATGGAATCGATTTGGAAGTATGCGTGATCTTGTTTTAGGAATAAATCGTGGAGAATAGCGTGCGGATACGGAGGGATGAATTCACGTAGTTGGTAGTCGAATTCTTTCTCTCCACCGAATCCGGCTTTTCCGTTGTAGAAGTCTGATTGGATTTTTTCATATTTTTCATGGTTGACTGGAAGACGTTTTAACAGTGCGTTTTGGCCGATGATTAGTCTAGGCATCACACGCGTTTTATAAATCATGTTCTTCCCTCCCTTTAAATGAATTGGTTTATTTTATTATAACAAATAATCAAGTATATGGAAGGTTATGGATAGAATTCAATTTTGCTAGCGATTTTAGGTGTAAAATTCATTTTTGAAGTGGAATTTGGGGGGAGAATTCAATTTTGATGGGTGATACGCTCGATTTATTGAGGACATATTCTAAAAATAAGTCCTTAGATCTAGTTGAAGGTGAAATGTTGTTTTTTGGATGTTATTTTTGGGTTCTTGATTGTGTTTCTATGAGCGTGGGCGCGGGGGGTATGAGCGCGAGACCGGGTTCTATGAGCGCGGGGACTGCTTCTATGAGCGCGACTTCACTTTCTATGAGCGCGACTTCACTTTCTATGAGCGCGACAACACTTTCTATGAGCGCGGCAACTGCTTCTATGAGCGCGGCAACACTTTCTATGAGCGCGGCATCACTTTCTATGAGCGCAGCAACACTTTCTATGAGCGCGACAACACTTTCTATGAGCGCGACTTCACTTTCTATGAGCGCGACAACACTTTCTATGAGCGCGACAACACTTTCTATGAGCGCGACAACACTTTCTATGAGCGCGACAACACTTTCTATGAGCGCGACAACACTTTCTATGAGCGCGGCATCACTTTCTATGAGCGCGACTTCACTTTCTATGAGCGCGGCAACACTTTCTATGAGCGCGGGGACAGCTTCTATGAGCGCGACTTCATATTCACAGATACAAAAAAACTGCCCATCTTACATGGGCAGTTTTTTAGCGTTTGATTACATAGCGTACGTACGTTTTCCAGTGGGTTCCTTTCCACTGATCCCAGCTTGGTGCGTAGAGTGGAATTGGGTGGAAGACGCGTTGGTTGTTTAGGTAGCTGTCTAAGCTGTCGTTGTGTAAAGCTAATGTGCCAGGTTCGATACCGCTTGTTACGATTGAGCGGTCGAGCACTGTAAATGGTGTATCAATTGTGCTTAGGATCGCTCGGCCGTTTCTGTCGAGTGTCCAGATTTGTGCACGATTATTGTGTTTGTTGAGTAGCCAGTTGGTTTTGATGCTTGCTGCTTGGTTGGCTTCATTTGTTTGAATGAAGGTGTTGACGTTGGTGCCGAATGGTAAATCTAGTTGTTCGTCTGATGGCGCGATGCGTACTTCATAGTAGGCTAGCGGATTGGTTTTCTGCGTGTTGCCTAGTGATTTGTATGCTTTTAGCCACTTGTCGTCTGTTGCTGGTACTTTGGAAACGGAAACGACAACGCCGTTCAATGTAGAGATTTCTGTTGGATAGTCCGGTTTAATACGGTCACGGGCTTCTGCTAACTTTCGCTCTTTAGCTGTTTGCATCTGGACGGGTGCACCTGGTGGCGGTGTGCCATCGTTTAGTGTGCCGTCCGGATTGGTAATGGCACCATCTGTTTGAGTCGTCGTGCCGTCTGGGTTCGTAATGGTACCGTCTGGATTGGTAATAGAACCATCCGGGTTGTTAATCGTTCCATCTGGATTAATCACACTACCATCCGAATTTGTAATGGAGCCATCCGGATTCAGCGTACCTTCTGAATTGCCGGTTGTATTGTTTGGTGTATTATTCGGGTTCGTTGCTCCTGGGTTAGTTGATGGTGTATTCGGCTTTGTCACTGTACCATCTGGGTTTATTATTGAACCATCTGGGTTGTCCATCGAACCGTCTGGATTACCTGAAGTTCCGTCAAAGTTTTCTTCACCCGGCTCCAATTCAACGGGCTTAATTTTCCCATTGTTTCTGTCAACGTCGTGATTTAAGTCGTCGTATTGCTTGTCATCTATTAAGACGTCATTCGGCGGTGTTCCATCAGCCGAAACAGCTGCTACTTTTTGATCTTTCAATCTACTGACCGCATCTGAATAATCATTCTGGACAGTAGGCACAAATGGTGTACGAATCGAGTCGTGCTGAATCGTTACGAAGCCACCTGTTTCGATTGCCGGCCATTCGTTGTCGAGGACATATGTGACAATCGTTTGGTCTGTGCTATAAATATCAACTGAAGGTGCCGATTGGTCGCGATTGATTTTCACAACGTAGCCACTGACTGGGCTCGTCATTGCAGACTCTGTCGGAAGCTCCGCAAGTTTCGAATCAAGCGTTGCGATTTGGCGCTGCACTTGTGCTAAGTCACGTTTTGCGTCCGCAATAGCTTGCGCGTATGTGCCTTCCCCTATTACATCAACATTGACACGTAAATTGACGCGCACTTTATTTTCATCATTCGAATCATAATAGTCATTGTTACCTCTAGATTTTCCACTGATGGACTGCTCGTACTCCAGATCGCTAATCGTTTGGCTAATTGATGACGATTGATTTTGTAGAGCGGTCAATTCGGCATTTAGCTGATTACGTTGCGAATCGATATGATCGACTTTCAACGATGCAAGTTCCGTACCGAAATCAACAGACTCTCCTTCTTGAACGAGCCAAGAATCCAGTTTCTGTCCTTCTTTTAAATAAATTGTATGCAAGTCTTTCGGTGCGATGAAGCCTTCCTTATCAAGGTTTTTTTTATAATCATCCACAGCTAGACGTTCATACTCACTGACGTAGTTTGATTTCGAAATAACACTTTTATGGGAGAACACTAGAATCATGTTTACCCCAAGAAAGACTGTGACAAGGACCGCCACGATGAGATTTTGTGATTTCACCATTTATAGTCCTCCTATCATTAATAGATTAAGCATTTTTTCAACCGGAACGAAACCGATTGCCGCCGTGATCAATGCGAATGCCACTTGCAGAGCGATCAAGAGCCAAATTGTGTTTTTACGAACTTGGTTACTCGCTTGACCGAAGTCATATTCATCGGCCTCTATTTTATAGAAACTGACGAAGCGATATTGAACCGCTACAATTAGCGCAGAGAATATCGTTAATTGGTTCACAAACAAAATAATGTACCAGTTTTCAAGAAACGTCATCGCTAGCGGACCGAATGAAAGAATTGACACAGTCGCCACTTTGCCCGCAATTGCGAACACGAGGAAGTTGATAAGTTTTTCGAATAAAAGCAATCCTACCACGACTAGCTGTAGTTTTAATAGTGGTTTGAAAGGTATGTTCGTGATCATGCTTAGAATCCACGCGACGCCCCAGAAGTGGAACGCCATATAGAGAACGGACCAGAGTATCGATCCGAGTAACGCTGTGTAACGACCGATTGTGTAATCGTCGAGTGTTCCATTTGCTAGAATATACGTCATCGTGTCCGTGTTCATACCCCACATGCCGCGAAGAATGAATAGGATGACGCCTAAGATGAATACGCCAAGCACACGGCGTTTAAATTGTGTCACCGTTCCTCGCCCTAATTCGCCAGCAAGTCGGTCTGGATATACTAATGAGCGCCAATAACCGTAAGTAGAATACATGTGTACTTCTCCTTTATCTCCAACTTGTTCGTTCGAATATTATCATTTTCTGTCTCTCTTACTTTATCAAAAAATGACGGATTTGCAACGAATGTCTCGTTTCAGGAGTGATTTTGGAAGAGTTTGTGTATTTACCTTGCGGAGATAGTAGAAATTGAGATGAATTACGCTGTGAGCTTGTCCACGAAATAAATCAACATATACTATTGAAGGTACCTCCATTGTAGTCCGCAGACTCATTTCCATTAAATTCCCTAGTTCAATCTAATCATTTAATTGTCTGAATGTTTTTAATTATCCATAATAGGTTATACTGAATAGTATTACATGCTTGTAGAATATTTAAAGGAGTGATGGGCGATGAATTTAGACAAGACGATTGAGTTTACATGGCAGGATTTCGCACTAGGTCTCGGTGGATCGGGAATTTTCGTAGTGGCGCTCCATTTTCTCACGTTATGAACATACCGAATAGATCGTTTTCACCCACATAAAAACACCTCGGTTTTGACGCATCTCCATGCGCTCCCCACTGAGGTGTTTTTTAAATGATAATCGTCAAATTAGCCGCAGTCCCTCCATCAACTCCTTAAACAAGAGTCGGTTTTTCGTTTCTAGCGCGTAGTCTACCATTCGTTCCCAATTCTCTCTCTCCAATTGCTCCACTAATCCGTCTGTTTCCCGCATATTCCCTTCCTGTAGATGGCCTTCCAATCCCATCGCTCCTTCGAGTATAGTCGACAAATGCAAATGTAAATCGGAAATTAGCAACAGTTGATAAAGTGGGATTCTGATGAACCGATGCCCCCGTTGAAAGACGAATATCTCTCCCAAGTTTTCAATTTGCAGGCTTTTCGTATTGATAACAATTTCTTTACCCTCTGCTGGAATGAACTGAAACACTTCATCATTTCTTATAATTGAGAAATATTGATAGGCGAATACAAGACGTAGATTGAATTCTTCTTTTCTTGTGAAAAACGGCTTGATTCGCTGGATGAGTAGCATGTCTTCTCCCTCCCTTTACGTAATATACCTTGGCTTACATAGTTGCCGCCATAGGCTTCGAATGACTAAGCGAAGCACGCTTCCCTCAAATCATTTGAATATTCCGATTATTATTAATATATCACATTACGGAGGGTTTTGTGAATGATATGAGTCTAGATACACGCAATATGTCAAATCTTTTTTTGGAATGTCCTCATATTTTCACGAGTTGCTGTATGTATAGGCTTTATTTGCTCAAAAAATTAGGCGATCCGATCGAAAGTTGGTTCGCTCACAGACAATTCACATAGCATAACGTTCACTTCGGATCGCGTAGATCTCGGGATTCTGTTAACAGCTTAGAATGAATGATTTTCGTACTGGAAAGAATGAGATTTCATCTTGCTCTAGCCTATCCATGATCTTCCTACTTAAATCGATACAAGACTTGCGATAGTAAAAAATGATTTGATCGTCCGCATAATAAATATTTACTTGTTTAAACAGCATCTCACAGCAAACTACCTCATATAGATAAAACACCTTCCTAACGTCATCATGAATTATTTTCTCTGCGCACTGTTCAAGCGTTTGTATAAAAGATAAGTCTTTGAATCGCACAGCTCGACGGCTATGTAAATGGTCTTGCAATTGAGAAATATGTAACATCAATTGCATTCTGTCTATATAAACCACCTCCCACGATTATATTGTTTCGATTTTCTCATAACGTTTAAAAAAAAGCGGTTACATGTCATTTCGGGATAAATGATTGCCTAATTGACAATTTTTATGAATCTATTCTACATTTCTTATACGATGGCGAGAAAAATGGGTGATCGTATATGAGTTTTGGTTCGCAATTACGTGAGTTTCGCGATGAGTATTTGCATATTACACAAAAACAAATGGCGCAAGATTTAGGAGTGAATCCGGGGACAATTTCAAGATATGAGTCAGATGAAAGAGAGTTCCCTATTGAGCAACTGCAAGTAATGAAAGAACTATACAATATTCCGGACGATATGTTTTTAGCTATCATCTTGGATAGGCCACTGAAATCGGTACGTCCTAGCACCGGTTTACGAACACTTGATAGCACAAGCTACTACTCGAATGGTTGGAATGAGCCAGCAGACGCGGAATATAGGCTACGCGAGATCATTGCAGTCACTGATCAAATGACACCAGACAATCGCGCGTTGTTTTTCGCTGGGTTGCAAAATTTCGTTCAACTTTTCAAAAATCAATTGCGCAACTAGATCAGAATCATTTTATGCTTTCCTAACCAGTGGTAATGAAGCGTGAAAAACGCTATAATGGAAGGACTGCTTATGAAGGAGTTGATTCGATGCAATTGACGATCGAACGAATAGCTAATTTGCACGAACGTGAAATTGAAGAGTTCATGAACCACATTAAACATACATTTCAACCGTCTATTCAACAGCAAGCCGATATTGTGCGCAAGGCAGCTTCTCTCGTCCGAATGAATGCGATTGGTGCTTACCGCTATACGGAAAGCGAACAATCTATAATGGCTAATATTTCGGGAACAGAGTCCGAGTTTGCACGACTATCCTTCCAAACGATGGAACCGTACTGCACATGCTTGAACGATAGTTGGTGTGCACATCAGATTGCGATCGTTTTTCATTTATATTCACAATTTCATTCACTGTCTGATTGGTTGCATAATTGGCGTCAAGCTGGCACGGTCCAGACGCAACTGTCAATTTCCGAACGGACACCGGAAGCCTGGATTACGGCACTGTCCGCGTTAGTCCAACCACTATCTGAATTGGATCATAAAGACGGGCCGACCGGATTCTTGCATTATACTTCTAAAATTGAACAACAAAAGACGCGGCTTTCTCCATTTGAATGGGAATGGAAGCCGCTCTTTTCACTGTATTACCAGCTGACATTATTGCGAGCGGCTTGGCCCTTTTTACGTAGTGAGTTAGCTTCTAATGATTCCTATCATTACGGTAAGTGGCAGCTGACGATTTGGCTCAATGAACAGATGTCCGAATTGAAATCAGGCATTACACAATTGAGTTCAAAGTCCAAGTTATTTGAAACGGACGCGTTCCATGCGAAGTTGAAGGATTTGATTCATTCCTTCGCAGTGGAAGAAGAAGGATTATTTTCAAAGCGTTTTGAAGCGTTCCGATTAGCTTATACTGAATTGTATATAGAAGAACCAGAACTCGCACAAGAAATTGAACGCTTACAAGATGACACCGCAAACGACGCACCATTATTCCGTGCGTTTTTATATTTGACGTCCGGACGTTTCGATGAATTGGATCACGAACTAGACTCACTTGATCCGACGGCCGTGCCGCAATGGTTGGCTTTTGCATTGTATGCTAAGGAAGATGAAGATTTCGATATTGTACAGTCTATTATGCTACAGTTGCTTCCTCATCTCGCGGACTATTATCAACAGCTCCCTTCACGTAACCGTTCGTCTTTCGCGGAAGATATCGATGAATTACTTTCCTTGTCTGATGTGTCTGAAGAACAACGCGATCAATTATTTCAATCGTATGGTGCGGAAGCGAGTCGCGCGTATGGCAAGTTTCTATTTGAACGTAGTCGTTACGTAGAGTGGGCTGCCCTAATGCATCTAACCCGTGGATCGGTCGATATGATTGATGGCGCACTTTTGAAAATAGCGTTGGCGGAAGATTCACAAGCTATCTTCCCCCTCATGCATGCTGAAGCACTGAAATTAGTGAAAGAAAAGAATCGCGACAGTTATCGACGCGCTGTACGCTTATGGAAACAAATGAAGGCTGCCGCCAAACGCGATGGTCGCAATGAATTTTGGAACCGTTATGTGAATACAGTCCGCCAGCAATTTCCCCGCCTGCGTGCACTGATGGAAGAAATGGAGAAAGGAAACTTGCTGCTATGACTCATTCGAACATCTTGCAACTCGCCCTGGATTTAACCTTAAAAGAAGGACCCGATGGAACGTTTCTCGTTTCTGCTACGGTAGCAGGTGAAAAGAAAACGATCGATGCTGACATGCTCGTGTCCTATCTATTTTATTCCGATGAACAGACGTTGTACGGCATGCTTGTGCCGCAACGTGACAATTGGCTCGATGTATCGATTGATGAACTGTTGCGATTGTTTTCTTCGACTAGTCATCCGTACGTTCACTACACGGGGGCAACTGAAGAGGACCAAGAGATTCTGACAGGGATTCGTGAAGCAGCGAAGCTTTGGCAAGACCCTGCATTATTCTCCTATATCCAAGCAACCGATGAAGGGCTATCGTTTGATGTGCAGGAAACGGGCTTATCTGAGCAAGCGGGACGTTATATATCGCTTGCAGTACGCGGTCAACTGGCTACTCTCGGTGTTTCGATGGCAGATTTCCCTGTATTACTCCCCCACTTCAAGCAATATGGTTGGCCTCATGGTGAAACGACAAAGTTACCGTTCCGCGTGGCGCTACGCTTGACGGAGCCTGATATTGACGAAACGGATTGGTTGCTTGAAACGGTGTTAATTAGCGAGCGAGGTGCTCAATGGGTGCCAGCGATTCGTAAAGTGACGAGTTCGATTGAAGATGCTTTACCTGCGAAGCGTAAGCCGTATGCACAAGATATTGCTAATCGCCAAGCGGAGATGATTGGGATTTTCCGTTCTGTGGAGCTACCTGAAAATGATCAATTCATGCATATGTTACTCAATGATGCACAAGTGCGGATTTTCATTCAGGAAGATTTGCCGCTTTGTCAGGCATTTGATTATCCGGTTATTTTACCCGCGTGGCTGAAGTCGGTGACGGAGACGAAGTTGAAGATCCGAACATCTGCCGGTATGCAATCGTATCGTTCGTCTGCGAGTCTCGATCAAGTTCTATCGTTTGATTGGCAATTTTCACTCGCTGGCGAACAGATTAATCGTGAACAATTCCAGCGAATGGTCGATGAAAACCGTGAGTATATTCGTGCTGGTGATGAGTGGTTCCATTTGGATCCGGCGTGGCTTAAGCGGATTCGTGAGTTGATGGAACAAGTGGATGACGGTGAATGGACAGTGAAAGATTTACTGTTCCATGAAGTGCCAGAAGAGATCGCCCCTATCCTCGATGAAGAGGAAGAAGACGATCCTTTGATGGCATTTTCGATGCAACAGGCGTTGCGTCAAGTGATGACCATGCTGCAAGAAAAGAAAGGTTTACCGACTGTTGCCGCGCCCGCCAGTTTGCATGCCGAGTTGCGACCTTATCAGCAAGAAGGTTTCGAATGGCTTCATTTCATGCGGGATAATAATTTCGGGGCGTGTCTTGCGGATGATATGGGACTCGGGAAGACGGTGCAGCTCATAACGTATTTACTGTATGTGCATAATTTGCCCGAAACCGATACACCGTCACTGATCATTTGTCCGACAAGTGTGATGGGTAACTGGCAGAAGGAGCTGGAGCGTTTTGCGCCTTCCTTGCGGGTACATGTGCATTATGGTACAAATCGAGATTATTTCGAAACGTCAAGCTGATATTATCCTGACAACCTATGGGACAGCCACACAGGACGGTGAAATGCTTTCAAACTATACGTTTGCTAGTGTGACAATCGACGAAGCGCAAAACATCAAAAATTTGCAGACGAAGCAGTCGCGTGCGATTCGTAAACTTCGCGGGATTCATCATATCGCCTTAACGGGAACACCGATTGAGAATCGTTTATCAGAGCTCTGGGCCATTTTTGATTTCATTCATAAAGGGTATTTGGGCAGTTTCCGCAAGTTTAGCGATGAGTTTATCGTGCCGATCGAGCGAGATGATTTGGAAGCGGAGAAGCGTAAATTACGTTCTCGCATTCAACCATTCATGATGCGACGGACGAAAAACGACCCAGCATTGCGTTTGAATTTACCGGAAAAGCTCGAGCAAAATGAATATGTACCGCTAACGCCAGAACAAGCGGCGCTTTACGAAAGCTTTGTTTCTGAGACAAAGTTCAAGCTTGAGACGCTTACTGGTTTTGAGCGGAAAGGCTTGATTTTGAAAATGTTGAGCCGTTTGAAACAGCTCTGTAATCATCCTGCACTGTTCTTGAAGGAGCCGCAAGCCCCTGCCGCCGAGTTGACGAAGCGATCGAATAAAACGGCGCGAATCGTTTCTATGGCAGCAGAGATTGCAGCGAATGGTGAGCAGTGCTTGATCTTCACGCAGTATATCGGCATGGGGCAAATGCTGCGCCAGTGCTTGTCGGAGTTGCACGGAATTGATGTGCCGTTCTTGACGGGCAGCATGCCGAAGGGGCAGCGTGATGCGTTGGTGGAGGCTTTCCAAAACGGGGAGTTCCCGATTTTCATCCTGTCTTTAAAAGCAGGCGGTACGGGATTGAATTTAACGCAAGCGAATCATGTATTGCACGCGGACCGTTGGTGGAATCCGGCTGTGGAGAACCAAGCAACGGACCGTGCCTATCGTATTGGGCAGACGAAGTTTGTGCATGTGCATAAATTTGTAACCGTTGGGACGATTGAAGAAAAGATTGATAAAATGTTGGTCGAGAAAGCGGCGCTATCCGCTGATTTGATTCATTCAAGTCAGTGGCTAACCGAGTTGAACGACCGAGAGCTAGATGAACTGTTGACGTTTAATTAACTACTGGGCTTGCATCTTACAAAGATGCAAGTCTTTTTTACTTTCGTTTTGGATGGGTTGGTAGAAAAAAGGGATTGGTTTTTATAGATTCAAGATAATTCAGGCGTTCATTCAGGTTGGCGATGATGCGTACGAGTTGGCCGACTTGGCTTTCTAACCTTTGAATATCTTCCTGATGCGTCGTTTGGGCGGTTGATGAATCAGGAAGTTTGAGTGCAGGCTCATTTCTCGGCATAGCATTCCTCCTTTCAAGGATCGTTTTATGTATTCCGCCAACTCTTTGGAAGTGGTCTCCAAATGAATGAGCGGCGGATGCGTTGGCGTAATTTCAGTTCCTATGCTTTGCGCCACGAAGGTCCCCTCCCTCATGACACATTGTAAATTGGCGAATATGCTTGTAGTGTCGTTCTGTTTATTTGTGTGCTTCATTTGATTTGCTACTCGTGTCAGGAATTGATCAGTAGCGAATGTGAGATGACAGGTTTACTTTTGCTTCCTCCCCCTTTCAGATTTCAGTTTTAGAAAATAGGAAGTGCCTGTTCTGTTGACTTTACTTCTTCAAAACGTTTGGACTCTGTAGGTGAAGGCGCTTTCATATCGGAGTTGTTAAATCTAGATGATTTCGAGGATAAGAAACGGATGTCATCGCACACCACTTCTGTGACATAGACTTTCGTTCGA
>NZ_JAPMIW010000010.1:77902-103718 GCF_033088395.1 Sporosarcina sp. GW1-11
ACTCCTACAAGCGATCCCTTGCCGCAATGGCGCACCAAATTTTCGGCGATTCTTCCCCAGACGGAGCATAAGACAAAATCAGTAACAGCTTCACCATTTGCATTTTTGAAGCTACGGTTGATCGCCAGGACGAATGTGGTGTTAACACGTCCTGATGAATGTTCTTTGAGCGTAAGATCTTTGGTAATGCGCCCTACTAAAGCCACTTGGTTCACTAGTTGTCCCTCCCTTCATTGGATTGACACTATCGTATGACAGAAGTAATTTTCATGCAAAATGGAAAAATTGAATTTTGAGGCCGTTTTCGGGGTCGTTTTTCAATTTTCATTCGAAGGATTTTTTGACTTTTCGCGTAGTGACGATGTTTTGAGCAATTTGCGGGAATGGCGTTTTTGAATTTTCAGGTGTTTTGCATTTTTTATGATATACTTGTGTAAATTATACCGAGGTGATTGGATTGAAAACGTTTAAGATGCTTTCGGTGGAAGTGATGCAGGATGACGGTGTCTTGCCATTTCCTCTATATGACGGGATTATTATCAATCAGGAAAACAGCCACAGACTCTGGGTGTTAGAGCTTTTTATCGATGCCAAACATAAGGATATTATGGAGAAGTGGAAGGCTGCGAATGCGGTTCTGACGGCACGTGTCGTTATTTCCTACCCAGGCAATGAACCCGCTTTATTCTTAGTTTCCGTGGAAGATTGGCGACAGATCGGTGACCGGATTTCCGTCTTAATGAAAGGGCGTTTGAAGCGCGCGCGTTCTAAGTATGCAGAGCATTTACTAGCAGAGCTGCTGGATGAAGGCTTAGAGGGCGATGAGTTGCTGGAGCGCTTTGAGACAGGTATGTGGGATCGACCGAAGTTGAAGCGTGATTTTACTCCTGATGAGAAAATGAAGATGTAAGCTATCACTTGATGTGATGGCTTTTTTTATTGTTTGGGGATGGGTTTGCTATGAGCGCGGGGACGGGGGCTATGAGCGCGAGACTAGATTTTATGAGCGCGGGGACGGGGGCTATGAGCGCGCCACCAGGTTCTATGAGCGACAAACGCATTCTAAGAGCGCGTAGAGTCGTTCTATGAGCGCTAAATACTATACACCCGCGCATGTGTTACAGGAAACAAAAACGACCCTTGCGCGAGGCGCAGGGGTCGTTTTTGACAGCTGATGAATTATCGGGTTTTACGATCTTCGTTGCGGAGAACACCATCTGGCGTTGTTTCGTTGCCGTTCATTTCTCCTTGCATAGTATTGTCGTCGCGTGCGCCACGATTATTTAAGCCATTGTCAAGGAGACCGTCACGATTGTTTTCCTCGATGATGCCTTTACCATCCATCACGCCGCCATTGTCACGCCTATTATCGTCTAAGCCATCTAGATTCGGTCCTACACGTTCGTTAGGCGTCAAGTCTCGTTCCATTTCTTGCATAGGCGTTTCGTTATTATTTGGAAGAGCGCCATTGTTTGTATTACATGCGGTTAGAACGAGTGCGGATGCGAAGACTACGGGTAATGCTTTTCTGATCATAAAAAAATTCCCTCCTTTTTTTCAAGCTGTCAATCATACAGAACCGTACGATCTTTGTTAGCTTGTGCGAAAAGGAAGGAACTATTCATATCATTATTTTAACTGGTTCGCTTTTGCTTCTAATACGTTTTGGACGTATACAGCTTCCGCTTTACAGCCATATTCATAATGGGTATTGAGCTTTTCTTGAAGTATTTCGATTTGCGCAATCTGCTCTTCTGTCGGTGGGTCATTGAGGATACGAACAAGCACTTCCTCTACCCGTTGAGCTAAGTCTTTGTGGAATTGTGATGCATTTAAGACGTCTTCAGGAATTTTATTGTACCACAGTGCTTTAGTCGTAATGTATTCCCGCCAATTCGCATAAAATTGTTCTATATTGTATTGCTCTACAGACCAACCGATTTCGTTCATATATTGTTCAAACGATTGTGAAATTGAGCGAGTAATACTACTTTTAATATTCGGAGAAAGCTTTTTAAGCATGCTCTTTGTAACCTCCCACTGTATGCCGAACACGACATTGCAATGTCTATTATATCAATTTTTAAATGTATTGCAATATAATTTTATCATTCTTGAACGGGGCCAAGCGCAAATGTGATTTCAGTTTCACAAGCAACTTCACCGGCAACGGTTGCGATTGCTTTTCCTTTACCAATGGATCCACGCCAGCGAACGATTTCCACTTCTAGACGAAGCGTGTCGCCAGGTGTAACTTGACGCTTGAAACGGCAGTTATCGATGCCTGCGAAAAATGCTAAACGACCTTTGTTTTCTTCTTGTTTCAATAAAGCGACTGCGCCAACTTGTGCCAATGCTTCGACGATGAGTACGCCTGGCATAACCGGATAGCCCGGGAAGTGACCATTGAAAAATTCTTCATTGATTGTAACATTTTTCAATCCAACTGCTCGTTTACCTTCTTCTAATTCTTCGATCCGATCGACTAATAAGAAAGGATAACGGTGTGGAATAATTTTTTGAATTTGTTGTGCGTTTAACATATAAATTGGTCTCCTTCATTCAACTATGTTTTTACTATAATTACTTACCATTCATAATATCAAATATATGTTGCCACGTTTCTTTCTGGAAAACGTCACCTGCTGAGCCGTCTCCAATGACGCTGAAACCAATGACTGCTCCTAGTGCAGCGGCCGAGGCCATGAGAACGAGTAGGATGAGCAGGCGTAACCAGATAGGAATTAGGCGAACTTGGACCCATTTCACTTCGCTGGCTGTTTTTTCAACTTTCTCTTTTCGCCAACGTCTCGTTTTTTTGCCCGCTACAACAGATTCTTGCGGTTCAGCTGTTTCAGTCGCATTCGTTCCCTCTATCGGTGAATCGCTTTCTTCGATCGGTTCATTAGTAGTGTCGGCAACTTCTTGTGAATCCGTCGCTGTAATTTCTACAGGTTCTGGTGTTTCAGGCGTATTTTCTTCAGACACTTCTTCTACCGCTACTGAGCGTTCATCCGTGTTAGAAGCTCCTATAGTAGCTGGCATCTCTTTTTCAGCCTCTACTATGGGCTCGGAAGCGTCTGGAAGTGCTTCGTTTGGCGTTGCTATTAATTTTTCTTCATTTTTACGATTTTCGTCTGTCATAGTCAGTACTCCTAGTGCACGCTTAGCGGATGCCGTTAATTAAACCAAGCATTTGATCGGCTAATGTTACGGAACGTGCATTGAATTGGTAAGCCCTTTGCGTTGCAATTAGATCCGTCATTTCTTTTTCATAATGAACGTTGGACGTTTCGAGTGCCTGGTTTTGTAAGCCGATTTCACTGCGGCCTACGCCTGTCATTTCAGTTAATAAATCATTTGCTGCAATTCCAAGTGCCGCCATATCTTCAGGTAGTCCGAAGTTTGTAGCAGACAACTGAACCATGGAGTCAGGCTTTTCTAACACTGTGATACCTAACTCAATCCTTTGAGTTCCCCCGGGGTGTGTAACTTCAAGTACGCCGTTCGGTTGGACGTGGTAATTCGTTGCATCGCCAGCAAGGACGATTGGACGACCTGCACTATCCGCCACAGGTAACCCTTCATCATTGACTAACATATTTTGACCGTTCGCTGTTGGGGAGACATAGAAATTTCCTTTACGGGAATAGATAATTTCCTCGCCCCCGTCAGTCGGCCGGATTACATTAAAATATTGTTTCGGTGCTGTCAATGCAAAGTCGAGTGGACGACCTGTCACCTGGACAGCTCCAACTTTCCAGTTCATTTGCAGACTGCCGATTCGCGCACCTACCCCTATGCGAATCCCATCTTCTGAACGACGTGGCGCTTGATCTGCTTTGTCATTGTTCATCTGCTGATAGAGCAGTTCTTGGAATTTTGCATCGGTCGCTTTATAGCCGTGAGTTGCGACATTGGATAAATTATTGCCGATTAAATCTAAACGATGCTGTAGTTGATTCATCGTGTTAACAGCTGTAGTCATCGTACGAATCATAAAAGGTAACTCCTTTCTTGACGTGCGTCTCTATATGTACTCATCAATTGACTCGCCCTACTTCATTGACCGCTTTTTCCATGCTTCGATCGTAGGCTTGAAGAACTTTCTGATTCGCTTCAAAGGCTCGGTACGCTGCCAGCATGTCTGTCATCGCACGCGCCGCATCTACGTTGGAATCTTCAAGATACCCTTGTTGCATGGAGTATCGACCACCCGCGGGAAGTGCTAGTCCGTCTGCTGTATTGAACAGACCGTTATCTCGTTTGAGAAGTGTGTCCGGTTCATCGGAGTAAGCAATGCCTAGCGTGGCAACTTGTCTGTCCCCTGAAAACACGACTCCCTCTTGTGTAATTCGAATATCGTCATTCGGAAGTTCGATACGATTACCTGCTGTGTCTAAAACAAATAAACCCGATGGATTCGTTAAAAATCCTTCAGCATTTACGTTGAAATTTCCGTTTCGCGTGTAGTATTGATCGCCATTTTCACCTGCTAGCGTAAAGAACACAGTGCCTACAATGCCGGTCTCTTCGTTAACGTCCATTGGTCCGTCAATTAATGCTATGTCTGTCTTCAATTCAGTTTCCCGTAATTGACCTTGGGCGAATTGAGGCAGTGTTTCTTGCATGTAAACACCTGTAGATAGTTCGCCTACCGGAGTAAGTCCTTTGAAGTGTAATCCTTTTTCCGTCGGCACACGCGTTGCATCTAAACGAGACATGAGCATTTCAGGAAACGCGCGAATAGATGATTGCTCTGCCTTATAGCCAGGTGTGCTGGCGTTCGCTATATTGTTAGAGAGCATCTCCGTCCTACGTTGCTGTGCGATCATGCCCGATCCTACTGTATAAAAACCACGAAACATTTCAATTCACTCCTTTTGATTCCGTACAAATATTCATTCCATAGTAGCTAAAATGAATGGATCTTTTTATTATACACTACTTTTCACTTGCATGTCAGGTCATCGTGTGCGTATCGGTGTTTTCCCCGTCGTTTCTAATAAAATGCCCGCTCCAATCGCTAAACATGTTAATGGATTTTCCGCGATAAAAACAGGAGCATTTAATTCTTTTGCAAGCAGCGTATCAATGCCCGGAAGTAATGCACCGCCACCTATCAGAATAATTCCGTGATCCATAATATCCGTAACAAGCTCAGGTGGTGTTTTTTCTAGCGCAGCTTTAGCTGTGTGCACAATTTTACGAATGGGGGTATGTAGTGCTTTATTCACTTCCTCCGCAGTGACGGTTAACGTCTTAGGAAATCCCGTCCCTAGATCGCGACCATGAATCTGCATGGAGCTAGGTTTTCCATCACTTGGAAGTGCCAGCCCAATTTCTTTCTTCACTTGTTCGGCCGTTCGTTCCCCGATATACATATGATGGTGCTTTTTAATGTGTTGGATAATTTGTCGGTCAAACTCTTTGCCTGCGGTACGGATAGATTCAAATGACACGATATCGCCCATCGAAAGCACCGTCGCATCTGTTGTACCTGCTCCAATATCGATCATCATATGGCCTAATGGTTGAGAACTATCTATACCTGCACCAATCGCCGCAACTTTCGGCTCGACTTCTATATGAATCTGCTTACCGCCTGAAAGTTCAACTACTTGTCGTATCACATTCTGTTCAACACGCGTCGTATGTGCAGGACAGCAAATTACTATTCGAAGTCTAGATAAGAGACTCTTGCCTAGCACTAGATCGAGAAAGTGGCTAAGCATAGCACGCGTCAGTTCAAAATCCGCTATGAAACCATCTTGCATAGGATACAGTACTTCTATATTTTCTGGAGTTCGTCCTATCATTTCGTATGCTTCCTGTCCGAAAGCTATGTTTTTTTTCGTATTCTTATCAATAGCGACGACTGCGGGTTCATTAACGATGATTCCTTTTCCCTTTACATATATTAGTAAATTAGCTGTACCTAAATCAATTCCAATATCTTTCGAAAACATCGTGACCCTCTCCCATCCGTCCTGTCCGTATACTCTCTCTAGCTGTTCATTCTACCATATTTCTACTTTAAATGGCATGATTCGACCGGCTTATTATCAGAGTTGTAGGATCTTGTCGACGTTTGATAAATTAGGATGCTTTGTAATTTATAATCCAAATGAACAACAAGAAAACCATCAGCTGCAAGCAACATCATTCGCTTGCAGCTGATGGTTATTTAAAGGCGGTAGTAGCCACGATTGCTTTTTGCCAACCTTTATAAAGTTCTTCGCGTGTCACTTCATCCATGTCAGGTTGGAAAGTACGATCTAAGCGCCAGTGAGTCGAGATTTCCTCACAATCTCTCCAGAAACCGACGGCAAGTCCTGCTAAATAGGCTGCGCCGAGTGCAGTTGTTTCATTGATCATAGAGCGCTCGACAGGTACGTTCAGTATGTCTGATTGGAATTGCATAATGAAATTATTCGATACAGCCCCGCCATCCACACGCAAGGTTTTCAGCGCGATTCCGGAATCGGCTTCCATGGCGTCGAGTACATCTTTCGTTTGATAGGCAAGTGATTCAAGTGTCGCCCGCACGAAATGTTCTTTCGTTGTTCCACGCGTGAGGCCGAATACTGCACCTTTCACATCACTATCCCAGTAAGGTGTACCGAGACCTACGAACGCTGGCACGACATAGACACCTTCTGTTGAATTCACACGTTTGGCATAACTTTCACTTTCAGAAGAGTTACGGAACATACGTAACCCATCACGTAGCCATTGAATGGCGGATCCAGCAACGAATATGCTTCCTTCGAGTGCGTACTCTACTTTACCATTGATACCCCAAGCAATAGTTGTGAGTAAGCCGTTATCTGAAGTGACAGCTTTTTCTCCTGTATTCATGAGCATAAAGCACCCTGTACCATAAGTATTCTTCACCATGCCACTTTCAAAACAAGCTTGGCCGAACAATGCTGCTTGTTGATCTCCGGCAATTCCTGCAATCGGTGCTTCATAGCCAAAGAAGTGGTTGGCATCGGTATGCGTATAGATTTCAGAGGACTGACAAACTTTCGGAAGCATAGAAGCCGGGATATTCAAAATGGATAGTAATTCTTCATCCCACTTTAGTTCGTGGATATTGTACATCAACGTTCTAGAAGCATTGGAATAGTCCGTGACATGTGCTTTCCCGCCGGACAACTTCCAAATAATCCACGTGTCGATTGTGCCGAATAGCAAGTCCCCATTTTCTGCCTGTTCGCGCGCGCCTTCTACATGATCCAAAATCCATTTCACTTTCGTTCCTGAAAAATACGAGTCGATGAGTAAGCCTGTTTTATTGCGGAATAGCTCATTGTAACCGTTTTCCTTTAATTCTTCGCAAATATCTGCGGTTTGCCTTGATTGCCAAACGATTGCGCGATACACCGGATCTCCTGTATGTTTATTCCAGACAACGGTCGTTTCGCGTTGGTTCGTAATGCCAATAGCTTCCACTTGTGTTGCGGTAAGGTTTTTTTCTGATAAGACCGCAGCAATGACGGATAAAATGGAACTCCAAATTTCATCTGCATTATGTTCTACCCAACCTGACTTCGGAAAATACTGCGTAAATTCCTGTTGGGCAATGTGGAAGATCTCACCTTTCGAATCAAATAAAATAGCCCGTGAACTAGTCGTTCCTTGGTCAAGTGCCAAAATATACTTTTCTGCCATTATCCATTCCTCCAGTCGGGGGTGTTGTTTACCATTATACACATTCTACCTTCATTCTGATCTTTGGGACACCTTGTACGATAGACAGAAGCTGTACAGCGTATTGCGCAATCCACTGGGAACAAGCTTCGCGGAAATACAAGGCGCACCTGAAGATAAGTACTGTTATTTTCCTCTTTATTAATTGAAATACAAAAAAGAGACTTCGAAATAACAAGTGCACGAAGGCAATTGAATTCGAGGTCTCTCAGTAACTTAGAACTAGTAACTTACGTAGTATAGTACTACACCTTTATTAGATTACAAGTATTGGAATTAGTTCGCCATGTATCGGCAGTCGTAAAGACAACTGTATGTTTGAAGTATCTATTTTGTATTTTTCTAGCTCTACACATCTGCCTTTTGCGCTCGGCTTTCATTCTTCCATTTCTGCCGGGTTGCTTCCCCTCCGCGCAAGTGGCGGATCGATTTATGATACGCGAGAATTTCAGCGACTTGTTGCGAAAGGCCAGGATCTACATTCGGCAGTCGCTCGGTCAAATCTTTGTGGACCGTGCTTTTTGAGTAGCCGGTCGCATTGGCTAACGCGCGCACTGTCAGTTTAGTTTCTATTAACAGTTTTCCTAGACGTACGCAACGCCTTCTAATTTGCTCGTGCACGCCCTCTTCCTTTCTCTTTTTCACTCCTTTTGGTGTTTTATTGTATGCGGTTACTCGGGAACATATGAAAAAGCCATTCCGGGGGCGCTGGAATGGCTTTGTGTGTGCTATGTTAGAATGCTAAGTAATCATGCGGGTTCACTGCTACGCCGTCTTGACGTACTTCAAATTGCAAGTGTACACCGGCTTCAGGATTCCAATCGTTTTGTGTTGTCGTCGCAAGCACTTGACCTTGCTGCACTTGATCGCCTTCTTTAACGAGTACGCCCGTTAACGAACCATACACAGTCGTCATACCGTCTGCGTGTTTCAGCTTAATCTCCGTGCCTTTGAATGAATCCACGACGACTTCCTCTACCGTCCCACTCATAGCCGCAACTACTTCAAACGGCTTTCCATCCATGGAAAGGGATAGACCTTCGCTTGTCACATAAGACTGTTTAAATACGAGCAAGGCCTTTTCACGGACCGTCTCATCTGCTTCGGGATCATAAAATTCTTGTAAAATAGCGACTTGCTCTACTTGATCTTCATGAATTGGATACTTCAACGTTTCTTTTATTGCATTTGTTTCTACCGTGGCATTTTCTTTAGGCTGATCGATCTTCGCGACTTCTGACGGTGCAGCATCTTCCGTTGTCAGCGCGGAGTATCCCCAAACCATACCGATGAATAGGAGCGCGACGCTCGTATAAATGGCAGGCCAGAACCAGCCGTTTTTCATTTTCTTCTTCTCCTGAGAAGGGGCCTTTGGTTTTTCTTCTCTCATGTTCATCACCTCACTTGCATTCTGAGCAAGTTAGGAGGATTTTAAACATTCCCCTTTAGGTAAATTTATTTTTTGTATTTTTGTTCCTGTATAATAATGTGTTAAGATTTGTTCAGCACCCCAGCCTTTCTGCGCAAATGCTTCAGCTCCATACTGACTCATCCCCACTCCATGGCCGTATCCGACAGTCGTCACATGGACAATTTGATTGTTCACATCATAGGCAATGTTGAAATCCGTTGAAGCTAAATGAAGCTTTTCACGAATTTGTCGTCCGCTCGTTTCATATTGACCCGTGACAATTTTTTGAACACGCCCTGTCTGATTCCTTACTAATTTAAGTTCACGAAATTGACTGGCATCCCAATTCAAGCCTAATTTTCGATTCCATTCTGTCAATGTTAATTGCTGCTGGCGTTCTACTGTCGGAGCCACGTCTTCTTCTCCAGGGCTTTCTACACTTTGTAAATACTCGACTGGATTCCCACTGAAGTTTTGAGCAGCTTCTGTTTTACCGTTAGATGTAGAGAAGAACATGGCAGATATTATTTCTTCTCCATAAACGATGATTTCCCCTTTCGTCGCTTCTGCTGCGAGTCTAATTTTTTTCTCATTGTCCTTATACGATTTGCCCCAGCGCTCTTTGCGTTCAGCTTCCGTACGATAAACTTGTGCGGATACATCCTTCGCAATCGGCTTGGCTCCTTTATCTGTATTACGCGCCGCATACGTGCGTGCAGCAATCACCTGAGCCTTCAATGCTTCTTCATGAAAGGTTGCCGGCATCTCCGCTGCAACAACACCGACTACATACTCTTCTAACGGTATTGGCTCGTCCACGCCAATGACCGTAATCATAATATCGCAATAGCTCTCCTTTCGTTGGTCTACCAGTTTTACGTCTGGTGCTTGTCTTGCAAGAATTGGAATAAAGAATAACGAGAGAATGATGAATAAAAGGAGTAGTTTTTTGTACATAGTGGACTATATGCGTTTTATTTGAATGGTATTCCTATGTGGATTTGTTGTGATTATTTATTGGGTATGATCTCGCGCTTCGGGAACTCAACCCCGTATTCCAGGAACTCAATCACGCGTTCACGGAACTCAGCCACACATACAAAAAAAACCACTAACACCGAAGTGTCCGTGGTTTTGCTATGGTTATTATACAAACTGAGATTCTGTGATTTCTTGTTCTGTCGAAACGCGTGTGATATCTGCGCCAAGAGCTTTTAGCTTCTTATCGAAGTCAACATAGCCGCGATCTAGATGAATAAGTTCAGTAACTCGTGTAACGCCTTCTGCAACGAGGCCTGCTAGTATTAGTGATGCAGCGGCACGCAAATCAGTTGCTGCGACTTCAGCACCTTGGATTTTAGAAGGTCCTGAAACAATAACAGAACGTCCTTCGATTTTCACGTCAGCATTCATACGGCGGAATTCTTCTACGTGCATGAAACGATTTTCAAATACTGTTTCAGTCAATACGCCAATTCCTGTAGCCTTCAACATCAACGCCATCATTTGTGACTGCATATCTGTCGGGAATCCTGGGTGTGGCATAGTTTTCAAGTCAACAGCTTTAAGTGGATGCTTCGCCGTCACACGGACGCCTTCATCCAATTCTGTGATGACTACACCCATTTCAGTCATTTTGGAGATCAAAGCAGTCAAGTGTTCAGGTACTGCATTCTCGATGACAATGTCTCCTTGTGTAATAGCAGCTGCAACCATGAATGTCCCAGCTTCGATACGGTCTGGTATAATGTGGTGTGTCGTCGCATAAAGTGTAGGAACACCCTCAATACGAATATTATCCGTACCTGCTCCTACTACTTTACCGCCCATTTCATTGATGAAATTCGCCAGGTCAACGATTTCCGGCTCTTTTGCAGCGTTTTCGATTATAGTTGTACCTTCTGCCAACGCAGCTGCCGTCATGATGTTTTCAGTTGCTCCAACACTTGGGAAATCCAAATAAATTTTCGCACCTTGTAATCGTCCGTCCACTTTCGCTTCAACATGTCCATGCCCAAAGGTAATCTCTGCGCCCATTGCTTCGAAACCTTTCAAATGTTGGTCGATTGGTCTTGATCCGATTGCACAGCCACCGGGTAATGCGACACGAGCAAATCCGTTACGCGCCAATAACGGACCCATTACTAAGATGGATGCGCGCATTTTACGTACAAATTCAAATTGTGCCTCATCTGCTAATCTACCCCGCGAGTCAACGATGACTTCATTTCTTTCTGGGTCATGCGTTATTTTCGCATTCAAGCTTTTCAACACTTCATTGATTGTCCGCACATCCGAAAGACTAGGAACATCACGAATGACGTTCACCCCTTCAGATGCCAATAAAGCAGCAGCCAATATTGGTAATACCGCGTTCTTCGCACCTTCTACACGTACGTTCCCTTGTAAAGTCCGTCCGCCGTTAATAATAATTTTATCCACCAGTAGCCCCTCCGAGTCCAATTTATCCTTCTACCCACAGCCTATTATCAGAAATTATCAATAAAAATTTTCAGTGTCATTTTAAATTCTTGATCATATAAATTACTTTACATGTAAAACATATACTATTGTACCTTGTAAAGCTTTACTAGACAAGTAACTTCAGGCGCAATTACGGGGTATTTCTTACGTGATTCAGTATATGTGGCGTTTCGACAAATTGTGCTTCGCACATAACACAAAATAGTAACCACATTACATTTGTTACCCTATTTTCTTGCACTGTACACTTATTTTGAAACATTTTTTAATGTGTACATAGAAAGTTCATTCACTGGCACTATACGATAAATCAATGGTTTGATTTCTTTCAGCCAGAGTTCTACTTGCCGTTGACTTTTTCATGCAGAGCTTCAGCTGAAGGAAATCAAAACCATGTAGACCATCTTCCTGACCAATAGGATATGTCTAAAAAGAATTTTGATACAGTCGAACCAATTGAAATACTTAACAAAATAAACAAAAGTTGTGTTTGAAAGACACGATTTTTTCGTATAATGGCTTCCGGAAGTATCGCTTGTAATGCATAGAAACTAATACCGATGAAAAATATATGTGAAACAATTGCGAGTAATGGATTACTGCCAAGCATGCTATCCATCAATCAGACCCCTTTCTTTATTAAAAAAAGGGCGTACAGAAACAAAGTCTGTCCGCCCTTTTTCTTACTATTTATATACGTTGCTCATACACTTGTATACGGTTGATAGCACGCTTCAAATCAAGTTCAGCTAAGCGTTGGTTAAGATCATCTAATTGGTTCTTCAGATCTTCTTCCGCTTTTTTCGCTGCTCTCTTTGCTCGAGCAATATCAATGGACTCAGCCATTTCAGCACTCTGCGCTAGCACAGTAACCACTTCGGGACGGACCTCAATGAAACCTCCGTGGACTGCGACAGTTTCTGTCTTACCATCTGTTTTAAGGCGAAGTGCACCAATTTGAAGTGGTGCTACCATAGCGATGTGACCGGGAAGAACCCCGATCTCACCAGCTTCGGTAACTGCAATCACCATGTTCGCATCCATTTCACAAACAGGGCCGTCGGGAGTGACGATATTCACTTTGATTTTACTCATTTTTTCCCCTCCTGGTCCCTTTTCTTAGACTTCTACGCCCATGCCTTTTGCTTTTTCAATAACTTCTTCGATACGTCCGACCAAGCGGAATGCATCTTCCGGCAAGTGGTCATATTTACCTTCTAAAATTTCTCCAAAGCCTTTGATCGTTTCAGCAACTGGAACGTAAGAACCTTTTTGTCCTGTAAACTGTTCAGCAACGTGGAAGTTTTGTGATAAGAAGAACTGGATACGACGCGCGCGGTCAACAACCTGCTTGTCATCTTCGTCTAACTCATCCATACCTAGAATTGCAATGATATCTTGTAATTCACGGTATCGCTGAAGAGTTGTTTGTACTTCACGAGCTACACGATAATGCTCAGCGCCAACGATTTCTGCACTCAATGCACGTGAAGAAGAAGCTAGTGGATCAACAGCTGGGTAAATACCCA
Source organism: Sporosarcina sp. GW1-11 (assembly GCF_033088395.1). Lineage (NCBI taxonomy): Bacteria > Bacillati > Bacillota > Bacilli > Caryophanales > Caryophanaceae > Sporosarcina > Sporosarcina sp. GW1-11. The sequence continues at coordinate 91,043 of NZ_JAPMIW010000010.1, forward strand.
TCTCTGACAATTTACGCTCCAAGTTCGTTGTTGCATCTAAGTGAGCGAAAGTTGTTGCCGGAGCTGGATCCGTATAGTCATCCGCTGGTACATAGATAGCTTGGATCGATGTAACTGAGTAACTGACCCATTTCTGTAGCCAATGTCGGCTGGTAACCAACCGCTGAAGGCATACGTCCCAGTAGGGCAGAAACTTCAGAACCTGCTTGTGTAAAGCGGAAAATGTTATCGATGAACAATAGAACGTCTTGTCCTTGCTCATCACGGAAGTGCTCAGCCATAGTCAAACCAGAAAGTGCTACGCGCATACGTGCACCAGGTGGCTCGTTCATCTGACCGAATACCATTGCCGTTTTCTTGATAACGCCTGAATCTGTCATTTCAAAGAACAAGTCGTTTCCTTCACGAGTACGCTCTCCAACACCAGCGAATACGGAAATACCACCGTGTTCTTGTGCGATGTTGTTGATCAATTCTTGAATTAGAACAGTTTTACCTACACCCGCACCACCGAAGAGTCCGATTTTACCACCCTTGATGTATGGTGCAAGCAAGTCAACTACTTTAATTCCTGTTTCAAGAATTTCTACCTCTGTGGAAAGGTCTTCGAATGTTGGTGCAGAGCGGTGAATTGGATCGCGTTGTGAATCAGCCGGAACTGGTTCAGCAAGGTCAATTTCCTCACCTAGTACGTTAAATACACGTCCGAGTGTAACGTCTCCGACTGGAACAGAAATCGGTGCACCTGTATTTACTACTGGCGTACCACGTTTCAGACCATCTGTCGAGGACATCGCAATCGTACGAACTGCATCGTCACCAAGGTGAAGTGCTACTTCTAGAGTCAATACTTCGACTACTCCATTGGAACGATCGATGTTAACCTTCAATGCATTATATATCGCTGGAAGCTGACCGTTTTCAAATTTAACGTCAACAACTGGACCCATAACTTGAAGAATATGTCCATTACTCATGCTTTTCCCTCCTGTCTTACTTACCATCAAATGAATTATTCGAGTGCTGCTACGCCGGCTACGATTTCAGTAATTTCTTGAGTGATCGCTGCTTGACGCGCACGGTTAAATTGTAATGTTAACGAATCGATTAGATCAGACGCATTGTCTGTCGCTGTCTTCATCGCTGTCATACTGGAAGCATGTTCGCTCGCTTTTCCATCCAGTACTGCTCCATAAATGAGACTCTCCGTATATTGCGGGAGAAGTGTTTCGAGAATCGCTTCAGCTGAAGGCTCGAACTCATAAGATGAAGTAGCAGATACGGATGAAATATCTGTGAGTGGAAGCAATTTACGTTCAGTTGCTTCGTTGGAGATGGCGGAGATGAAGTGGTTGTAGTACAAGTACACTTCATCATAAACGCCTTCTGTGAACATGCCAACAGCCCGATTCGCGATATCTTTTACTTCTTCAAAACGAGGGTGATCTGAAAGCCCGATCAGACTTTCTTCAATCCGGTATCCCAGACGACTGAAGAATTCAAAGCCTTTTCGACCAATCGCGATAATGACCACTTCGTCTTTTGACTTGTGGCGTTGTTCGATTGCGCGGGTAACGGCACGGAAAATGTGCGCGTTGTATCCACCTACCAATCCACGGTCAGAAGTTACTACGATGTACGCAGTTTTCTTAACGGGACGTGCAGTTAGAAGCGGGTGCCCGGAATCTTTCGTAACGGATGCAATAGCACCTACTACTTCTTCTATTTTATCCATGTAAGGAACGAATTTCTTTGCGTTCACTTCAGCACGGTTCAGTTTGGAAGCAGAGACCATTTGCATCGCTCTCGTGATTTGACTCGTCTTTTTTGTTGAAGCAATACGGCTTTCTATCTCGCGTAAGGACGCCACTGGCTATTCACCACCTTTATTTTAAGTCCGATTCAAGGTTTAAGCTTCGGAAGTTACGAAGTTTTTCTTGAATTCGTTGAACGCTGCGCTCAATACATCATCAGCCGGAAGATCTTTCGTTGTACGAATGTGATCATATACTTCCGTATGGTTGGATTCTAACCAGCTAGTGATTTCACTTTCAAAACGCAATACGTCTTTTACTGGAATATCGTCAAGGTAACCGCGTGTCAGTGCATATAGACTGATTACTTGGTACTCAACTTTCAACGGCTTGTTCAAGTCCTGCTTCAAGATTTCAACTGTGCGTTGACCGCGGTCTAGTTTAGCTCTTGTTGTTGGATCTAGATCCGAACCGAATTGTGAGAATGCTTCAAGTTCACGGAATGCTGCCAAGTCCAAACGAAGTGTACCAGCAACTTTCTTCATCGCTTTAATTTGCGCTGATCCACCTACACGGGATACGGAAAGACCTGCGTTGATTGCAGGACGTACGCCTGAGAAGAATAGATCGGATTGAAGGAAGATTTGTCCATCCGTGATTGAAATTACGTTTGTTGGAATATAAGCAGAGATATCTCCAGCTTGTGTCTCAACGAACGGCAATGCTGTTATAGAACCTGCTCCTAGTGAGTCGTTCAACTTTGCAGCACGCTCAAGTAGACGGCTGTGTAAGTAGAAGACATCCCCTGGGTAAGCTTCACGACCTGGAGGACGACGAAGTAGCAAGGAAAGTTCACGGTAAGCCGCTGCTTGTTTAGATAGATCATCATAAACGATTAGCACGTGTTTGCCTTCGAACATAAATTCTTCTGCCATCGAAATACCTGTATACGGTGCTAAGAATAGCATTGGAGACGGGCTTGATGCAGATGCAGTAACAACGATTGTGTAGTCAAGAGCACCATTCTTACGTAGTGTTTCAACAACTCCACGAACAGTTGATTCTTTTTGACCAATCGCAACATAGATACAGATCATGTCTTGGTCTGCTTGGTTTAGGATCGCGTCAATCGCAACAGTTGTTTTACCTGTTTGACGGTCACCGATGATTAATTCACGTTGTCCACGACCGATTGGAACAAGAGCGTCAATCGCCTTGATACCTGTTTGTAGTGGTTCATGAACTGATTTACGTGCCATAACACCCTGTGCAGGGCTTTCGATAGGACGCGTTTTTGTTGTGTTAATTGGACCTAATCCATCAACTGGTTGTCCAAGTGAATTGACGACACGGCCGATCAATTCTTCTCCGACTGGTACTTCCATAATACGACCTGTACGACGAACTTCATCGCCTTCTTTAATGTCTGTGTATGGCCCTAGGATAACGATACCTACGTTGTTCGTTTCCAAGTTCTGTGCCAGACCCATTACGCCGGTAGAGAACTCAAGAAGTTCCCCCGCCATGACATTGTCGAGGCCATGAGCAAGTGCGATACCGTCACCTACACGGATTACAGTACCTACTTCACTTACTTCCATTTCAGACTGATAATTTTCGATCTGTGCTTTGATCAGACCGCTAATTTCCTCAGCTTTGATGCCCATGTATGTCACCCCTCTTAATTCAAATTAATTGATTAATTGACGTTCAAGACGCGCCAGCTTTGCGCTGATGCTGCTATCGATAATTTGGTTGCCAATCTGAAGGCGAATGCCTCCGAGTAGGCTTGGATCAATAATGTTTTCGATGTTCAATGATTGTTTACCGACTTTGTGTGCAAAGGCAGTAGAAATAGCATTGATTTCATCTTCACTCAGTGGACGCGTAGAGTAGACTTTCGCTTCAGCGATTCCAGAAGCTTCGTTAGCGAGTTCCTGGAAATCATTAATTAAATTGACCGTCTCTCCAATACGACCTGCATCGATCAACACATAAAGTGTATTCAATACAAGTTGATTTGCTTCACTGAAAAATTGTCCAATGAATTCTTTCTTCTGCTGTGGAGAGAATTTAGGTGAGATTAACATCTCGCCGAATTCCTTTTCTCCAGCAAATACCTTTTTCAACTCTTTAAGATCTGCTTGCACAGCAGGAGTTTGTTGCTTTTCCTGTGCGGCCTCAAACAATGCGACGGCATAGCGTTTTGCGATTACCGATTGGCTCATCGCCCTTCGCCTGCCTTCACAATCGTTTCTTCGATCAATGCGCGGTTATCTTCTTCGGAAATTTCTTTCCCAAGAACTTTAGACGCAGCCAAGATAGAAAGAGATACGAATTCTTCGCGAACTGCTGCAACTGCTTTCTCTTTTTCTGTAGCGATTTCGAGAGTTGCAGATTCTTTCATACGGTTTACTTCAGCGCGTGCAGCCGTAACTAGCTCTTCACGTTGAGTTTCACCTTGTTTCTTTGCCTGTTCAACGATAGATTGTGCGTTATCACGTGCTTCTTTCAATAGAGCACGTTGTTCTTCAAGAAGCTTTGCAGATTCTTGACGACTTTTTTCGGCTTGCTCGATCTCCGTAGCGATTAATTGCGCCCGTTGATCCATCACGCCCATTAACGGACCCCATGCGAACTTCTTTAGAAGTACCATGAGAATCGTGAAAAATACGACAGTGACGATAATGTCACCTAAATTGAGTCGTTGGTTCAAACTAGCTAAAAATCCTGCGTCAGCTTCTGCTGATAAAAGGACGAAGGTATCCAACACGATTGTTTCACTCCCTTCAAGAGCTCATGACTCTTTCGTTTCTTACGCCTAATTTAATTGGCATTCTATGTTCATTCAGATCAATCATATGTTTGTTGACATAAAGCAATGGCGAAGACTCAAACTACGTACTTCGCCATATATTGAAAAAATTATTTGTTCATTACGATAAACGCGATAACAGTTGCGATGATTGGAAGTGCCTCAACCAATGCAACCCCGATGAACATTGTTGTTTGTAGAACGCCACGTGCTTCTGGTTGACGAGCGATCCCTTCAACTGTCTTAGAAACGATCAAACCGTTACCGATACCTGCACCAAGTGCACCTAGACCAACTGCAATAGCTGCTGCTAATAAACCCATACCCATTGTGTATTTCCTCCTAATATTTTTTATAGTTTTGGTTCCCTATTAACTAGGGTAATTATATGTTTAGTGGTCTGTGCTGACTTTGTGAGCCATATAGACCATCGTTAACATAACAAAGATAAACGCTTGGATCGCCCCGATGAAGCCAAGCAAGTGCTGGAATTACAGCTCCGGCTAAACCGAAGATACTGGAAGCACCAAGTGCTGCAAGCAAACCGATTAAGATTTCACCTGCGAAAATGTTACCGTAAAGACGAAGACCGAGTGTCAACGTATTTGCAAATTCCTCAATGATTTTCAATGGAGCTAAGAATGGAATTGGTTGGAAGTACGATTTGAAATACCCACCAATACCGAGCTGTTTGATACCATAGAAGTGTGTTAACGCAACAACTGTAGCAGCGAGGGTTAACGTGATAACTGGATCCGCTGTTGGAGATTTCCACCAAAGCTGATGATCCCAAACGATTGCGAATGGTAATCCGAGCATATTCGCCACGAAGACAAACATGATTAAGGTAATACCGAGTACGTGGAAGCGGCCGCCCGTTTTCCAGTCCATGTTATTTTTAATGATTCCTTTGACGAAGTCCATTACCCACTCCATGAAGTTTTGCATGCCCGTAGGTTTCATTTGAAGCCGTCGAGTGGACGCAACTGCAATCAAGAAGACGACTAGACACGTCACAAACAACATTAAAATATTCGAAGGGTTAAACCCGATGCCGAATAAATCAAAGTGTGGATTTTCATGATTCACGTTTTTGTTCACCTCCCCTTGCTAGTAAAGTGTCAATGCTTTAAATGGAACAGTAGATGACCAGTAAACAACAGTAGATAAGGTATCATTAACCCGATTACCGTGCTGATCAGATCAAACTCTTCCGGCATAGCAAGTGCAATAGCTGTTGCCGCTACACCCGATGCAAAACGCAAGCCCATCCCTAATGACTTCGCACGTTTTTCCTCCGTAATGGCCTGGTCAAACCGTTCCATACGTCGTACTAAAATCCAAAAATTATACATTCCGAAAAGTGAACCTAAGATGAGGCCAGCGAAGATTGTCCGGTAGTCCAATAAAAACCATCCGAGTCCAAACAATGCGAGCAAAAAATAGAAACTCTTCTTTTGCCGACTGAAAATTTCTGCCATACTTTGCATTGTTTGTGATTCTCCTATTTCGTATTTGGATTCCAGCGTCGTGGTGAAGTGTTCAGTAGATTTCTCGATGTTTGTCGAAAAAACAGAGACTTGATCGTTTCCATCATGTTTCAACAAAATAGATCCCTTGCATAGGAATCTGGAAATTGTAAGTGAAGCGCCTTGTTGTTCACCAGGTAGCGTTGCTTAGCGGTGCGCTGATAAAGTGGTGAGCAGACGTTCATGGAGTGAAGATTAGAAACCTAGAAAACATCATTTCTGTTATATAGATATGTATCAGTTCCTAATCAATCTTACCCTTTGCTAGCATACAATAGAGGTTTTTTTATGTCAATTGATTCTAGTGATTAAATTCACAATGTGTTCTCTTTGTCAAAGGTTCGACATATTTGTTTCCACTGAATTTCCACTATGTTTTTTTCAGGTTTTGTTCTTTAAAAACAAATGATAAAAATACAGAATATTGAACTAAAAAAAACAGCAGAAGATGATTACATCCTTTGCTGTTTCTCCAGATTAAAGGGAATTTAAGTATTTTAACAATGATTCGACGATGCGTTCAGAAGCGTGACCGTCGCCGTATGGATTGTGGGCTTTGGACATTTTTTCATATTCTACCTCATCCGATAGTAAGGTATCGGTTAGGTTGAAGATCGTTTCTTCTTCAGTCCCTGCTAAACGCAATGTACCCGCTTCGATTCCTTCAGGACGTTCGGTCGTGTCACGCAGGACAATGACTGGTTTACCAAGAGAAGGCGCTTCTTCTTGGATACCGCCTGAGTCTGTAAGAATGATGTGCGAACGTGCAGCGAAGTTGTGGAAATCGAGTACTTCGAGTGGTTCGATTAAGTGCACGCGGTCGTTGTCACCTAGCAATTCATCCGCCACTTCACGTACAGCTGGATTCATATGCAACGGATAAATAACTTGAATATCGTCGTACTTATCGAGCAGTCGGTTGATCGCACGGAACATATTGCGCATCGGTTCACCCAGATTTTCGCGGCGGTGTGCTGTTAACAAGATCAAGCGGTCGTCCCCTAGTTGATCAAACATTGGATGATGGTATTCTGGGTCTACTGTTGTCTTCAACGCATCGATTGCTGTATTTCCTGTGATGAAGATACGTTCTGCGTTCTTGCCTTCATTCATTAGGTTTTGCGCTGACTTTTCCGTTGGTGAAAAATGAAGATCCGCGATAACACCTGTCAACTGACGGTTCATCTCTTCAGGGTACGGTGAGTATTTATTCCACGTACGTAATCCTGCTTCGACATGCCCGACAGCGATTTGATTATAGAATGCCGCTAAACTACCAATGAAAGTAGTTGCTGTATCGCCATGGACAAGCACGATGTCCGGTTGCGATTCTTTCATGATTTTATCCAAGCCTTCGAGTCCGCGTGTTGCTACGTCGATCAATGTTTGGCGGTCTTTCATAATATTCAAATCAAAATCCGGTTTAATTTTAAACGTTTCCAGCACCTGATCAAGCATTTCGCGGTGCTGGGCAGTGACTGTGACGATTGACTCGATTTCATTCGGATGCTTTTCGAGTTCAAGAACGAGCGGCGCCATTTTTATAGCTTCCGGTCTAGTACCGAAAATCGTCATCACTTTCCATTTCTTAGCCAATGAATGATCCCTCCATTATTTCGTGCCGAATAAACGGTCACCTGCGTCACCTAGTCCAGGCACGATATAGCCGTGTTCATCCAGTTTTTCGTCTAGTGCTGCGATATATACGTCCACGTCCGGGTGTGCTTCTGTCAGAACTTTAACGCCTTCAGGAGCAGCGACTAGGCACATAAATTTGATGTTGACTGCCCCACGCTTTTTCATTGAATTGATCGCTTCGACTGCTGTCCCGCCTGTCGCAAGCATCGGATCCACTACGATGAAGTCACGCTCTGACACGTCTGAAGGTAACTTCACAAAATATTCAACGGGTTTTAGAGTTTCTGGGTCGCGAAATAATCCAACATGTCCCACTTTTGCCGCTGGGATTAAATCGATTATACCGTCTACCATGCCGATTCCTGCGCGCAAGATCGGAACAATCCCTAATTTTTTCCCTGCCAAAATACGAGATTTAGCTTCGCAGACCGGTGTTTGGATTGTAATTTCCTGCGTTGGAAGATCGCGTGTGATCTCGAAAGCCATAAGTGTCGCAAGTTCGTTCACTAGCTCGCGAAATTCTTTCGTTCCTGTATCGGCCTTTCGTATAAACGTCAGTTTGTGTTGAATTAATGGATGATCAAATACATGTACTTTTCCCATTGGTATCGCTCCTTTTCGGAATATCTTGTACATTATAACAGATATCACACGATAATCATCCCTGTAGCGTATATACAAAAAAATTGAATAGAAGTGACTGCTAGTTATGAATGTTTAGTGAGTTATTCGGGATTTCCGCTACAGAAGGGGACGCTTTCCGGAGGGCGTGGCTCGAGCCGCTTCCTTCGCTTCGCTACGTCCAGGGTCTCAAGGCGCACGCTGATCCTCTCGGAGTCGCCCCTTCTTTCGCTTCAATCCTACTCTAAGACTACAAGTAATTTGAGACTTCATTGTAGTTTGTGAGTGACTTAGTATCTGTTCTTTACTTATTTGAATTCAAGTGCAAACACTAAGTCAACAGCTGATGACCCTACTCGCTATCTTTTGAAGAATACAATAGTGAAGCGTAGTGCAAGGCGGCGTGGATCAGCCCGACAGGTGAGACAGCCAGGGAAGCGCAGCGAAAGCCGTCACGAAGAACGGCTTTTGCGAGTAAAAGCAAAGCGTTAGGAGCACAGTTGCCTAAATTTCTGCAAAGACCGCAGAAATACGGCAAAGCGAACCCTTCGCTGTTCGCTTGGCTCACCGCGGGCCCTCCGGAACGCGTCCGTCTGGAACGCAGCGAAACGGTATCCTATCCCCTTCCCAGTAACTTAGTCTATTAAAAATAGCACCTGACAAGTTTGTCAGGTGCTACGTTTTTATGCGTATAGAGGATGTTGATCTGTAAGAGCTGTAACTGCTTTGCGTGCTTCTGCTTTTGCTGTTTCGTCTTCGTGGTTTTTCAACAGCTCAGCGATGATACGGCCAACTTCTACCATATCCTTTTCTTTGAATCCACGTGTTGTAACAGCAGGTGTACCGATACGGATTCCAGAAGTTACGAATGGTCCTTCTGCGTCAAATGGTACTGTGTTTTTGTTTACAGTGATTCCGATTTCATCTAGAACATACTCAGCTACTTTGCCTGTTAAGTTTAGTGATTTCAGTTTTACTAATACGATATGGTTGTCAGTTCCGCCAGAAACAACGTCGATTCCTTCTTCTTTAAGTTTCGCAGCTAATGCATTAGCATTTTTCTTCACTTGTTGCGCATATTCTTTGAATTCCGGTTGCAATGCTTCTTTGAATGCTACTGCTTTTGCAGCAATTACGTGCATCAATGGTCCACCTTGCACTCCCGGGAATACTGTTTTGTCGATTTTACGGCCAAACTCTTCAGCAGTTTCTTCATTTAATAGAATCAAGCCGCCACGTGGTCCGCGCAACGTCTTATGAGTTGTAGATGTAATGAAGTGTGCATGAGGTACTGGGCTTGGGTGCTCACCTGCCGCAACTAAGCCTGCGATGTGTGCCATATCTACCATTAAGTATGCTCCTACTTCATCCGCAATTTCACGGAATTTCGCGAAGTCGATTTCACGTGGGTATGCACTTGCGCCCGCTACGATCATTTTCGGCTTGTGCTCTAAAGCTTTTTGACGAACATCTTCGTAGTCGATTACTTCTTCTTCTTTAGATACACCGTACTCTACAAAGTTGTATAGAATTCCAGAGAAGTTTACTGGTGATCCGTGTGTTAAATGACCACCGTGGGATAAGTTCATACCAAGAACTGTATCACCTGGCTCAAGTGCTGTGAAATAAACTGCCATGTTTGCTTGTGCGCCTGAGTGCGGTTGGACGTTTGCATATGCTGCACCAAATAATTCTTTTACGCGATCGCGTGCTAGATCCTCAACTACGTCAACGTGCTCACAACCACCGTAGTAACGACGGCCCGGATAACCTTCAGCATATTTATTTGTTAAGTATGATCCTTGCGCTTGCATTACTGCTTCTGTAACAAAGTTTTCTGATGCGATTAGTTCGATGTTTGAGTTTTGACGACCTTTTTCTGCCATAATCGCTTCGAAAACAGCTGAATCATCGCGCTTTACGTTACTTAAGTCCATTAGATAATATCCCCTTTTTTTCTGTTAATATTTATGTTTTATTGTATTGTACACATATTATTCGTAGTGCGCACGACTTCCGCCAATCAATTTTGGGCGTGTCGTTGCAAGTGTGATGATTGCTTCTCCAACCTGTTTAATAGATGTCCGTATAGGTACTACGACAGGCTTCATTTGCATGCCGATTAATGTTTGACCTATATCAATTCCAGCACTTGCCTGAACCGTCTCAACTACGACTGGATCTTCAAATTGTTTATAGGCGCACGTAGACATCGAGCCGCCCGCTTTAAAAACCGGCACAACGGACACAGGCTCCAATTGAAACTGCTGAGCTGTCTTTCGCTCTAACGTTACCGCGCGATTAATATGCTCGCAGCCTTGAAACGCCAAGTGGATGTGATGTTTATCTGCAAACGCCCGAAGTGGTTCGAATAAAGCTTCACCGATTTCAAGTGCACCATTCGTTCCGATACGCGCACCCGCTACTTCAGAAGTGGAGCAGCCAACGATAAAAATCGTTTCTGCAACAGGTGGTGCTTGTTCCGCAAATTCGGTCAACGCTTGTTCAAGTTGCAGTTTCCATAATGCTATAGCGTCCACTTGTTCACCCTACTTTCTTTATTGCTTTTCTAAATCCATCATTTTATCAATACGGCGCTCGTGACGGCCACCTTCGAATTCAGTTGCTAACCATGTGCTGATGATTTCACGTGCAAGTCCTGCGCCAATGACGCGTTCACCCATTGCGATGATGTTGGAGTCATTGTGCTCACGTGTTGCTTTTGCACTGAATACGTCATGTACTAATGCACAGCGGATTCCTTTTACTTTGTTGGCAGCAATCGACATGCCGATGCCCGTCCCACAAATTAAAATGCCGCGGTCTACTTTTCCTGCTGCGACATCGTTAGCTACTGGAAGAGCGTAGTCTGGATAGTCGACAGAGGCGTCGGAGTCCGGGCCATAGTCCACATACTCTATGTCCAGTTCTTTCAATAGATTGGTGATTTCTTTACGGAGATTATTACCTCCGTGGTCTGAAGAAATTGCAACTTTCACTGCGCGCCCTCATTTCTATTTTTACTTATCGCCTATTCTACCACCATTCGTTCAAAAAATCATCGGTTTTACTGCTTTGTTTTCGACATTTTGATTTTTAAAGTATGTATATTTGTCACAAAGACGAATGTTCACTTGATTACAATCATTTATTGTCCGTCTTTCTAATTAGTTTTTGTTTGGGTTGGATCGTTGCTCGACTTATTTTACGGTACTGGGGTTCGTAAAGGTCAGCTTTCTATTACCGCTTCGGCACGTGGGGGATTGCCTCCCACCATGAGCCAACAAGCGAAGGGCGCGCTAGTTGTCTCATGGCTTCGGCCGACCCCGCAGTTGTGCCTACGCTAGTATGTACAGTGTAGTTTTAGTAGGCTTGGGTACAAAAGTAAAACATTTTGTGTTGGATCGTAGCACGACTTTTTTAGGGTACTGAAGTTTGTGAAGGTCGGCTTTCTATCACCACTTCGGCACGTGGGGGATTGCCTCCCGCCATGAGCCAACAAGCGAAAGGCGCGCTAGTTGTCTCATGGCTTCGGCCGACCCCGCAGTTGTGCCTTCGCTAATGAGTACAGTGAAGATTTGTAAGCTTTGGTACAGGGTGAACCCATTTTGTGTTGGATCGTGGCTCGACTTATTTTCGATACTGAAGTTAGTAAAGGTCGACTTTCTATCACCGCTTCGGCACGTGGGGGATTGCCTCCCACAAAGAGCCGGCTAGCGGAAGTTCACGCTAGTCGTCTCTTTGCTTCGGCTGACCCCGCAGTTGTGCCTTCGCTGGTATGCACAGTGTAGTTTTAGTGGGCTTTGGCACTTACCGAATTAAACCTTTCAACTTCAATGTACTATGCTGCTTACTTCCCCTCACCAAACAAAGGAGCCTTACAAGCGGTAGGCGGAGCAATAAGACAGATAGGTGCTCTTCCTATCTGGCTTATTGTGGGAGCCATCCGCCAGCGCCGAAGTGAGTACAGTGATGAATTTCTTCTCAACATACAGAAGCATTTTGAAGTGTCTTGAACTAACTGAATCTCTTACTAACTTCAACGTACTATGCCACTTATTTATCTTCACAAAACGAAGGCGCCTTACAAGCGGCAGGCGGAGCGATGAGACAGAGAGGCGCACTTCCTTTCTGGCTCATTGCGGGAGCCATCCGCCAGCGCCGAAGTGGGGCCAGTGACGAATTACAATTCTACATATAGGAGCGTATTGATGTGTCTGGGACTTACTACTAGTTAGTAATGTGTCGTCGCTCGACTTTTTTATGTTACTGAAGTTAGTAAAGGTCGACTTTCTATCACCGCTTCGGCACGTGGGGGA
>NZ_JAPMIW010000011.1:0-94332 GCF_033088395.1 Sporosarcina sp. GW1-11
AACAAGTGCTATAGGTTAATCCTTTTCCTGTCTTTTTATAGGCATCATTCCATTTAGATAGAAAATGATTAAATACAAAGCGGCTGCATCCAATGGTTTTGGCAATTAAAACTTCTTGTTCTTTGTTTGGATAGATCCGAAACTTATAGGCCTTGTTGACCAACATTGCTTTCACCTCATTTCATACGGGAATGTATGTTCCCATTCTATCATTACAGAAACTGCTTTGTCTACAGACAACCGATATTCATCTCCCTCTTATCATTGGGCTCTGCCCTTCACATGATTGAAGAGGGAGTCTTCTGTCAGAAAATGATAAATGTATAAAGCAAACACTTCGTGGAATTTTTCAAGGAGTGTTTGCTTTTCTGCGTTTGAAAATGTAAGTATATTAGACTCTTCGGAAGCGGACGCCTATGTGCATAGTTTTTTCATATATTCTTGCTATACTATCCTTGAAAACACAATAGTAAAGGGGATATTAAGATGAGCATACAAATGAAGGCCACTGCCTTTTTAATGAGTATTCTAGTAATCAGTGGTTGCAGTAACGACGCACAGCCCGCTGATGAGATGAATCATTCTATGATGAATCATGACAGCGAGGAAATGGATCATTCTATGATGGACGGTTCATCAATGAACAATGGACATATGAGTCATGATAATGTAGTGAGATTGAATGATTCTACAGGTGAAAATGAAGTAAATATACCACCTTTGTTAGCAAGTGATACAGAAAAAGGAAGGAATTATACGATTAAGGCGCAAAAAGGGGAAGTCGAAATATTTGATGGGATAAAGACAGCAACACTCGGATACAATGGTGATTTTTTAGGACCTGTTCTTCGATTTAAAAAAGGGGAAACGGTAACAATCAAAACGATTAATGAACTGGATGAGATGACAACATTTCATTGGCATGGGTTGGAAGTGTCAGGTGAAGCAGATGGTGGACCGCATAAAACGCTTAGTCCAGGTGAAGAAGAGACAATAACATTTGAAGTTACACAAGAAGCGGCTACTTTATGGTTCCATCCACACCCAGAGGGAAAGACATCTGAACAAGTGTACAAAGGTCTTGCAGGACTGATATACATTGAAGATAATAATTCAACTGAATTGGAGCTTCCTAATGAGTATGGGAAAACCGACATTCCTTTGATTTTTCAAGATCGGACCTTCAATGATCAGAAGCAATTAGATTATAAAGCAGTCATGAATGACGACGGGACCATCGGTGATACGCTATTAATCAATGGTACGATAAATCCTAAGTTGAAAGTTACTAAAGAAAAAGTACGACTGCGTTTGGTTAATGGATCGAATGCAAGAAATTACACATTTAAATTAAATACAGGAGATTCATTTGTTCAAATTGCAACGGATGGTGGTTTTTTGAATGAACCCGTTACATTGAATGAAGTAACGTTGACTCCGTCTGAACGAGCAGAAATAGTAGTTGATTTTGCGCAGCTTAACACATCAAATGACTTAGCGCTAATAAATGAAGATGGGTCCACTCTTTTACCTTTTGAATTGGTAAGTCAACAAGAAAAAGTCACTAAATTAACAGAAGAACTAAATGACTTTTCAGTAACTGAAGAAGAAAGAAATATGCAAGTTACTAAACATATTGAGCTTTTTGGCATGATGGATCATGTGGAGATCAATGGAAAGAAATTTGACCCTGAAAGAATTGATTTCACCCAGAAACAAGGAGTTACCGAAGTATGGGAAATTTACAATAAGAAAGATATGATGGGCGGCATGATTCATCCATTCCACATTCACGGTACACAATTTAAGATCATCTCAAGAGATGGAGTAGAACCTGCAGCTAATGAAAAAGGTTGGAAAGACAGTATAGCTGTTCATCCGGGTGAGAAAGTGAGACTCGCAGTACAGTTTAAGCATAAAGGCGTATATATGTTCCATTGTCACATTTTAGAACATGAGGACAACGGAATGATGGGGCAAATAGAAGTAAAATAATGTGGAGTATAAAACAGTCAGTGCATCGTCTTGCGCACTGGCTGTTTTACACTTCCAATGAATAGAGGGGTTGTACAAAGTGAACTTTCTAGAATAGAATAAGTTAAAAAAGCGTCTGCTTCCTGTCATAGAAGTAGACGTTTTTCAGATATTATAACTTAAATCGCTGTATGAGTACGTTTAATTCTTCTGCTAAATTAGCTAAATCTCTTGAGTTATTAGCAACTTCCTCCATAGCACTGCTTGCTTGTTCAGAGGAAGCCGATGTTTCTTCAACGCCAGCAGCGGATTGGTGTGTAATGTCTGCGATTTCTTCGACTGCCTTATTCATCTCTTGGCTGTTTTCGGATAGAGCACGTAAATCATCTGATACAGCCCGGATCCTATCGACCATTTCGGTTACCGCGACACTGATTGTATCGAATGTTTCGCCAGTACGTTCAATTTGGTTCGTTCCTTCTTCTACTTCTTTATAACCTTCTCGCAAAGAAGTGGCTACAAAGCTGGATTCAGTTTGGATTTGCTTAACGATTTCTGTGATATTGGTTACAGAAACAGCGGACTGTTCTGCAAGGGTTCTTACTTCATCTGCCACTACAGCGAAGCCTTTACCGTGTTCTCCTGCGCGTGCTGCTTCGATTGCAGCATTTAATGCCAATAAATTCGTTTGACTCGCGATATCCTGAATGACAGAAACGAGTTCGGAAATTTGCTGTGTATGCTTGTCCAGTCCTTCTACTTTAACGACTGCATCTTGAACAATTTTATCAATCACGGTCATTTGTTCGGATGAGGAAGTCATTAGCTTGCTTCCTGTATTCGTCATTTCAAGTACTTCGTTTGACGAGCGATGAATATAATCGCCGTTTTCATTGGCGAGCATTACCTTTGAAGCGAATGTTTCCATGGCAGACGATAGAGTACTAGCGTTCATTGCTTGGGATTCTGTACCGTGGGCGAGATCTTCCATAGTAATCGTGATCTGAGCTGTTCCGGCTTTGACTTCATTTGCTGATTGAGTCAATTCTTCACTTTGTGCCGAAACTGTTTCAGCTACTTTATTAATTTCATCCAATAAATCATGCATGCTCTGGCCCATTTCATTAGTAGAACCAATTAATTGGCCGATTTCATCTCGTAACTTCGTTTCTAAAGGAGGGTTGCTTAAATCCCGACCTGCAATTTGTTTCATCCGTTCCATGACGGTACGGAGCGGTTTGGAGATAGAATTCGCAGTGAATAATGCTACCGCGACGCTTAACAGAATGACGAGAATTATGATACTAGATACGAAGATCAATGTAGAGTTACCAGTCGCTAGTAAGTTTTCTTCTATATCAATAATTTTTTTTTCCCGGTCTAGGGCTGTTTTTTCATAAGCAGCCATTAGATAGCGTGCATCGTCGTTCGATGCCAAAAGATTACGGTGCGCCACCTCTTCGTTACCCCGCTCATATTCGGCAAACACATTTTCGGTGATGTATTCTCTCCACTGAACCGTTCTCTTAATTAAATGCAATGATTCTTGTGTAGTTCCTATTCTTTTGATAGTCGCTTGATGTTTTTCACTATCTTCTATGTGTTGATTGAATAGTTCCCTATAGCTCTCTTCACCTGTCAGGATAAAACCGCGGGATGTAGCGATTAGATTGGCCATATGAAATGATAGCTGTTCATCTGCAATGAGAAGAGGTAATTCTTTTTCTAATATACCTTCAGTTGCTTCATTACTATTTTGTAAAGTAGTGAATATAAAAGCCCCTAGTAGAATAATTAGTAGTAAAACTACAGAGAATCCGGTTAATAGTTTACTACGGATACTTTTAAATCTACTTAACATTCATCACAACTCCTAGTCAAATTAATATGTATATTATAACCGCATTATACCTTTCTCCTAGTTAATAGTCTATAAGTAGTTATAAAGTCTTTGTGTTATTTAAGTAAATTTTTGTGATAAAAGTTTAAATTGATTCTTTGGAAATTATGATGAAAAGTTTAGATATATCATTATAAAAAACTAACAGAGAAGCATAGGTAAGGTAAAAGAATTTGTACTATTTTGATTATTTACCGTGAAGTTATACAAAGTAATTAAATAGTATGATACATTGGTAGTAATTGTATAATATAGTAAGTAGTATTAACTAATTTGGAGGTGCGAACAATGTTGATCGCTCATATTCGTGAAACAGATCATGTAGAACAATCCGTTCAACAACATCTAGAAGAAGTAGCAGAACTTGCTCGTTCTTATGGAGAAATTGTTGGATTAGGGGCACATGCTGAATTGTCAGGTTTTTTGCATGATATGGGGAAATTCACGTGGCATTTTACTACATATTTAAAAAATGCCGTGCTTGAAAATAAAATTGCAAGTGAAAAAATAGATCACTCTTCAGCTGGAGCAAAGTATTTGTATGAGCAGTATGGAGGAAAAGATCCCTTACAAGATTTTGTTATAGAGACAGTAGGGATGGCTGTTTTATCTCATCATTCAGGTATGCAAAACTTTATTCAACCAGATTTAAAACCATCCGACTATATTAGACGTGTAACGAATGAAGAGTTGCCCTTTTACGAAGAAGTCGTATCGAATTTTGAAAGTATTTCTGGAAATGTAGAAAAAGTGGAACAACTCATCATGGAAGCGAAAGAAGAGATGAAAAACTTTGTTCAATTAGTAACACCACTTGGGAACAATCGCCCAATCTATTTAACTCTAATGCAAAAATTAGTTTTTAGCTGCCTGATAGATGCTGATCGGACGAATACGAGGTGTTTTGAAGAAAATAGTAGTGAATCTTCAATGAGCAATCGAGAGGTATTTGAAAAAGGCTATGAGCATTTGATGGAGACAGTAACAGAGTGGCAGAAAAATAGAGAGAGAATCAATGTGCTGCGCAATGATATGTCTGAAAGCTGCGACAAAATGGCTGAGTTACCATCCGCTATTTACACACTTACTGTTCCAACGGGTGGTGGAAAAACATATGCCAGTCTTCGTTATGCGTTGAAACATGCAAAACAGTATAACAAGTCTCGAATTATTTATGTAGTCCCTTATACGACGATTCTGGAACAAAACGCAAATGAAGTAAGAAAAATCATAAAACAACCAGAAGCTGTACTCGAGCATCATGCCAATGTCATAGATGATACCGATTTAGACAATGAGACGGACTACTATGATCATCCCCACCATAAAAGTATGCAACTCGGCCGGGATAACTGGGATTATCCCATCATTTTTACTACGATGGTGCAATATTTGGATGCTTTTTATCAAAAAGGAACGAGAAAGAGCCGCCGTCTACATAATCTGACGGATGCCATTATTATTTTTGATGAAGTTCAATCTGTCCCTTATCAACATAAAGAATTATTTCATGCATCAGTAAATTTCCTTCATGCAATCGGCAATAGCAGCATTGTACTCTGTACGGCTACACAACCTGCTAATCATGCTGCGAGTAAACAAATAGAAGTTCCGCTTCTCCTGGCGAAAGAGCCAGAAATGATACCGCGTCTTGATGAAGTAGTAGATGCGTTTAAACGTGTGAATATTACCTCGAAAGTAGAACTTGAAGGTTGGGATGCGGAACGGATAGCGAAATTTACTAAAACCCTTTTGGCGGATCGTGATTCGGTATTAATCATCTTGAATACGAAGATTGCCGCAAAGAAATTGTATCAAGCGTTGGACATACTCGAAGATACTCATATTTTTCACTTGAGTACATCTATGTGTCCTATGCATCGCAAGGAAGTGCTAGAAGAGGTGAAGAGTAGGTTAGGAAAAGAGAAAGTGGTTTGTGTTAGTACACAGCTAATTGAAGCAGGTGTCGACATAAGCTTCGAATCGGTTGTTAGATCGTTAGCAGGACTAGATTCAATCGCACAAGCAGCGGGAAGATGTAATCGACATGCGGAAAGAGAACTTGGGGATGTATTTGTTATTCGTGCAAAAGATGAAAACTTATCTAGACTACCTGAAATTCGTATTGGTGCTGAAGTAACGGACAACTACATTTTAGCAAATCCCGAATTAGTAGATCGCTTACTTCACCCAAAGACAATTGAAACTTATTTTACTCACTTTCTAGCACAGGCAAAACGTGAAGTTTTAATCACTCCAGCTGGATTGGATTATGATTTACTCACATTGTTGAAAGGAACTCTTGCAGCACAACGGCCAAAGGAAACTAAGTCATCGGGGATGCTTAAAACGATTGAAAAGCACTTCGAAGCAATTCATTCGCCTACGACTGCTGTTTTGGTACCGTATGGGGATGCGGGAAAAGAGTTAATCGCTAGTTTAAACGAACAGATTCATGATTTTAAGAAATTCAACATGTTAATCAAGAAGGCACAGCAATATAGTGTGAATCTTTACTCGCACGAATTACGGATATTGAGCAATGAAGGATTGATCGAATCTTTATACGAGGACTCAATTTTTTGTTTAAAGGAGAATGCGTATGATCAAGAGTACGGTGTGGCGTTAGAAGGGCAAGCGAAATTTGGAGATTACAATTTTTGAGGAGGTGAATGACATGAGAAATCAAATCGAATTTGTTGTACATGCAAAATATGGACTATTCACAGACCCGTTGACTCGCATAGGAGGAGAAAAATTTACTTATCAAGTCCCAACCTATCAAGCATTAAAAGGAATTACAGAGTCGATCTATTGGAAACCGACCATTACATGGTATATCGACGAAGTCCGGGTGATGAATCCGATCCAGACTGAAGTAAAAGCGATGCGTCCCATTAAGTATCAAAGTGAAGCGAATGACTTAATGTATTACACCTATTTGCGTAATCCGATGTATCAAGTTCGTGCACATTTCGAATTTAACGAAAATAGACCCGATTTAGCCTACGATCGTAATGAGAACAAGCATCACAATATCGCCAAACGTTCTGTCGAAAGAGGTGGCAGGCGTGATATTTATTTAGGCACAAGAGAATGCCAAGGGTATGTCGAAGCTTGTACGTTCGGTGAAGGAATAGGGTTCTATGACAAGTATGGAGAAATCAGTTTCGGACAAATGTTTCATGGATTTACTTATCCCGATGAAGGAGACGGAAAGTCGTTTCAAGCGCGTTTGAGTCCAACGGTAATGAAAGACGGAGTTATTCACTTTAAACGGCCCGAAGAGTGTGAAGTTACACGTACAATCCACGAAGAACCGATGAAATCATTTGAAAAAGGCGTGAACTTTACTTCGGTAGAAGAAGAGTACGAGATGATCTTTGAGGAGGTGGACAGATGAGCTGGATGAAAAAACTGGCTGAAGTGTATGATTACAACGATCATCAAGTGGGCGAGTTTGAGGAACGGAGAAAGCAACGGATGACGCTATTGCCGGTGTCACATGTTATGCAAAGTGCGCAAATTGCAGTGTTATTGACGCAAGATGGTGAATTTCATAGCGCCAAGGTGATTGATAAGGAAAATGCCCGTACGATAGTTCCGGCTACACCTAACTCTGCAAATCGAAGTAATTCTAGTGCACCGCATTTCATACATGACAAGTTGGTCTATGTGGCGGGAGACTATGTGCACTACGGCGGAGATGTAAAATTTGCAGAACATCATCAGCACTATAAAAAGCAAATGAAAGAATGGTCTGAATCAGAAGCAGTCTCCAGCAAGATCCAATCTGTTTATCAGTATATATCTAAAGGACATTTGATTAAGGATTTGGTCGATGCGAAAATCCTATATCTAGATAATGGAGGAAAGTTGTTGAATAAGTGGCCAGCGACAGCTGAAGGAGAAAAGCCGGAAATTTATAAAGTAGCTCCTTCAGAAGCGTCGGCAGCATTTGTTCGTTTCGATGTTCTGCATGAAACTGCCGATGATTCAGTGATTTGGGAAGATAAGGACCTATTTGAGAACTTTATCGTTTTTTTGAATGCAACGAACGAGATGGAGAATGGCATATGTTATATCACGGGTGAGCAAACAAACTTAACAACACAGCATGGTTCACGTATTCGAAATGCAGGTGATATGTCTAAATTGATTTCCGCCAATGATGATGCTGGCTTTACTTACCGTGGACGTTTTGCCAAGCCGACCGAAGCCGTGCAAATCGGTTACGAAATATCTCAAAAAGCACATCATGCATTAAGGTGGCTAATCCAACGGCAAGGTACATATGTGGATTCTCGCTACTTTATAACATTTGGAAAAGAGCAAACAGAAATTCTTAGCCAATTCGACGGGACTAAGGAACTCTATGCTAGTTGTGGGGAAGATTTTGTAGATATCTTTGCGGAAGATATTGAAGAACAGGGTAAGCAACTTGCGGATACGGAAGAATTAGTGGCGGCGGAATTGAACAAGGCAATACAAGGGTTGCGTCACACACTAAGTAAAGAGGATCTAGAGAACGTTATCGTTATGGCACTTGATGCGGCTACCAAAGGCCGTCTTGCGATTGTTTATTATCAAGAGTTGAGCATAGATTTGTTTTTAGATGCAATTCTTCATTGGCATAATACATGCAAGTGGCTACAAACAACTAAAGATCCAGCTACAAATAAGATGAAAACTTTTATAGGCACACCATCTACTTATAGATTAGCAGAAGCGGTTTATGGGAGTAAGGGAGATAGTAGGATAAAAAAAGATTTTTACACAAGAATGCTTCCTTGCATTGTTGAAAGAAAACCGTTGCCGAATGATATTGTATCACTGATTTTCAATCGAGTGAAAAATCCATTCAGTTTTAAAAATACAATGGAGTCATGGGAAGCTACGTTACAAATTGCCTGTGCACTCATCAATAAACAATATGAAAGTGAGGGATATACGGTGGCTATTCAGGAAGAAAATAATTCAAGAGACTATTTATTTGGTCGTTTACTAGGAGTTGCTGAAGTCATGGAAAGAAGTGTGTTGAAAGAACGTGATGAGAACAGGGCGACAAATGCGACAAGATATTTCAATGCATTTTCACAGCATCCAGCCCGTACATGGATGGTCATTCGAAAACAGCTATCACCATATTTCCAACGACCTGGAAGTAGCACAGGTTATTATGCGATGCTTATGCAAAAGATTGAAGATCAATTAGCAGTGGATCAAATGACCGATGCGCCGCTGGGACCGGTATTCTTACTGGGATACAGTAGTCAGATTCAAGAGATGTATACAAAAAAGGGGGAAAAAGAACATGTCAGCATTGAAAAATAAAATTGATTTTGCAGTAGTATTTACGGTAGATAAAGCCAATCCAAATGGTGATCCACTTAACGGCAATCGCCCAAGGCAAGATTTTTATGGACATGGAGAAGTGTCGGATGTGGCAATCAAACGTAAATTAAGAAATCGTCTACAAGATGAAGGGTTACCAATCTTAGTACAGTCTGATGAAAGACGTTCGGATGAGTATCGTAGTATCAAAGACCGTGTGGAATCGGTGGAAGAGTTAAAGAAGCTGTTATCTAAAGCGAAAGCAACAGGAACTGACGAGCAAACAGCGGAAATGCTTGCATCTGAAAATTGGTATGATGTGCGTGCATTTGGACAAGTATTCGCATTTAAAGGTACAAAGATGTCTATTGGAATTCGTGGTCCAGTGTCAATCCATACAGCTACGAGTATTGAGCCTGTCGATGTAACAAGTATGCAAATCACGAAAAGTGTGAACTCGACAACTAACGAAAAAGATCCGGGCCAAAAAACATCTGACACAATGGGTATGAAGCACCGAGTAGACTTTGGTGTTTATGTGTTTTATGGCAGTATCAATCCTCAGCTTGCGGAGCGTACAGGCTTCACTTATGAAGATGCTGAAAGTTTAAAAGAAGCATTAAAGACATTATTTGCGAATGATGCTTCTTCAGCAAGGCCTGACGGAAGTATGGAAGTGAATAAAGTGTTTTGGTGGGAGCATAATTCGAAATTAGGACAATATTCTTCTGCAGCTGTGCATCGTACAGTTAAAGTGGAAAAAATGAGTGATGCTGTGAAACCAACTATAGAAAATTATCGAATTACAGCAACACCGCTAGAAGGGCTTTCCGTAGAAGAGTATGCTGGGCTATAACGAAGAAGATTATTTAATGTTGTCGGGCCTTCAACATTTTGCCTTTTGCAGACGGCAATGGGCTCTCATTCATATTGAGCAGGAGTGGGAAGAAAATGTACTGACGATTGAAGGGAATTATCTTCATGAAACAGTAGATAATCCTTATACTAGGGAAAAACGTGGGGATACATTGTATGTCAGAGCTTTACCGGTTCATTCACAGTATTTAGGGATAAGTGGTATATGCGATATGGTGGAGTTTATTCAAGATGATGAGGGGGTTCCGCTCGATAAAGAAAAAGGTTTATATCGGGCGAAACCTATTGAATATAAACGTGGAAAGCCAAAAAGTCATGATGCGGATATTCTCCAATTGACCGCACAAACGATTTGTCTGGAAGAAATGCTTAGTACGAGCATTGAAGAAGCTGCACTTTATTATCACGAGATCAAGCGTAGAGAACCTGTGATTATTACGGAAGAAATAAAGATGCGTGTGAAAGACTTAACGAAAGAAATGCATCATTATTATAAGAGACGACATACACCACGCGTAAAAACAGGGAAGCATTGTTTGCAATGTTCGCTTCGTCATCGCTGTCTTCCAGAACTAATGGAACGCGAAAAGGTATCGACTTATATGAATAGGATGTTGGCGGAATGAAACAATTGTTGAATACAGTGTATGTATCAGATCCCGAAGTCTATCTTGCGCTAAAAGGTAAAAATCTAAACTTGCTTAAAGAAAATGAATCATTGGCGCGCATCCCGTTACACAATATAGAAGCTGTTTGTACATTTGGACATCAAGGTGCAAGCCCGGCTTTGATGAAAGAGTGTATGGATCAGAATATTAGCCTAACCTTCTTTTCTAGTAGTGGTCGATTCCGTGGGCGTGTTACAGGTGAGCTAAATGGAAATGTAACACTTCGTAGAGCGCAGTATCGACTAGCGGACGATGAAGAAGAATGCGCCCGTATTGCTGGTAATATGATTATCGGAAAAATATTTAATTGCGAGCAGTTGCTGAAACGCACAATAAGAGATCATGCATTACGAGTAAATAGGGATCGTATGACAAAGGTGATTGAGCGTTTACAAGATTCTAGGAAAGCGGTAAGTGAATGTAATGATTTGGAAGCATTACGTGGAATAGAAGGTAATGCAGCAAGCGCCTACTATAGCATTTTTGAAGAATCCATCCTACAACAGAAAGATGTCTTCTTTTTCAAAGGACGTAACCGGAGGCCGCCACTTGATCCAGTCAACGCATTGTTGTCTTTTGCCTATTCCTTACTAGCAGCAGAAACAGCCTCAGCTCTTGAAGGTGTTGGACTGGATTCGTATGTTGGATTTTTACATCGTGATAGACCGGGTAGAAACTCACTAGCGTTAGACTTGATGGAAGAATTACGACCATTAATTGCAGATCGTTTCGTACTGAAAGTAATTAATCGACAACAACTACAAAGAGATGATTTTACCTTCAAAGAAAATGGCGCGGTTATTTTAACTGATGATGCAAGAAGAAACTTTTTGCAACTTTGGCAAAAAGAAAAACAACAGACAATCACTCATCCGTTTTTAAAGGAAAAAGTATCTTGGGGATTGATTCCGCATGTGCAAGCATTATTATTAGCGCGTCACTTACGCGGTGATCTTGATGCTTATCCTCCCATTTTAATAAGGTAGGTGGTGTAGAGTGCTCGTATTAGTAACTTATGACGTACAGACTCTCACAGATGGTGGTAAAAAACGTTTACGTAGAATTGCGAAAAAGTGTGAAGAGTATGGCGTGCGTGTCCAGAACTCAGTGTTTGAATGTATCGTAGACAGTACTCAATTGAGACAATTGGAAATTGAATTGGAAGAGATTATGGATCCTAAAGTAGATAGCTTACGTTATTATCGTCTGGGTAATAATCATGATTCAAAAGTGAGACATGTTGGTGCGAAACAAGCTCTTAAAGTAGAGGATCCTTTAATTTTCTAATGTGCGAACCTCAAGTTCACATGAAAACCCAGGGAGGTTCGCGCATGATTTGAACTGAATTTTATGTAATTAGGCAAAAAAATATTTGTTAAAGTGATGTATTAGAATAGAAAATACAAGATATAGACTTCAACTTTCTTTTTTATCTATATCTTGCGGTCGCTCCCTGTATAGGGGGCGTGGATTGAAATATTTCAATCATCCTTTTCTAGTTTTTAGTGTTAGTCGCTCCCTGTATAGGGGGCGTGGATTGAAATTAAATCTGCAATACGTTGCGAGTGACTAGCCACCGTCGCTCCCTGTATAGGGGGCGTGGATTGAAATGCGGATAAAAAACTCATCTATATGCAGGCGTTTGTCGCTCCCTGTATAGGGGGCGTGGATTGAAATGGTAGGTTGCCCAATATCAAAATCTCACATTTATAGTCGCTCCCTGTATAGGGGGCGTGGATTGAAATATACTTGCAGATCCAACGCATGATTGAAGATGGCGTCGCTCCCTGTATAGGGGGCGTGGATTGAAATGCCATACGCAAATAATCCCGCTCTAACCTCGTAGTGTCGCTCCCTGTATAGGGGGCGTGGATTGAAATTCCGTAATAGCCGTCTGCGACTACGTCATAACCCGTCGCTCCCTGTATAGGGGGCGTGGATTGAAATGGTGGTGGTATAGGTAACCAAATACTAGAGGGCGGTCGCTCCCTGTATAGGGGGCGTGGATTGAAATACCTCCAGGAGTTCGGGGTTAGCGTGGATATTACCGTCGCTCCCTGTATAGGGGGCGTGGATTGAAATAATTTAAAGACGCAGAAAGAATCAAAACTGAAAGTCGCTCCCTGTATAGGGGGCGTGGATTGAAATCTCTGTATCAAATTCAATTTCATCATCATAGTTGTCGCTCCCTGTATAGGGGGCG
Organism: Sporosarcina sp. GW1-11; assembly: GCF_033088395.1. NCBI lineage: Bacteria > Bacillati > Bacillota > Bacilli > Caryophanales > Caryophanaceae > Sporosarcina > Sporosarcina sp. GW1-11. Next base: position 12,956 of record NZ_JAPMIW010000011.1, read on the forward strand.
TGGATTGAAATATACGCTAAATCACCAATAAAAGAAGAAATATCACGTCGCTCCCTGTATAGGGGGCGTGGATTGAAATGTCCAACTTCAATGATTCATCTACACTGATAGGAACGTCGCTCCCTGTATAGGGGGCGTGGATTGAAATCGTATGCGAAAAACTCTACTTGGTCAGTCAATCGGGTCGCTCCCTGTATAGGGGGCGTGGATTGAAATTTTTCTCTGCCAAATCTAACGGATCGCCCTCATCGTCGCTCCCTGTATAGGGGGCGTGGATTGAAATTGTCCTCGTCCAAGAATCAACAGTAACCTCTTTACCGTCGCTCCCTGTATAGGGGGCGTGGATTGAAATCATTACTGGAGAAAGATCACTAGCATCAACTAGAGTCGCTCCCTGTATAGGGGGCGTGGATTGAAATTCCACTTAATGCTGCACTAACAACCGTAGCACCTGTCGCTCCCTGTATAGGGGGCGTGGATTGAAATTAATTCCGACAAAGATACATAAAAATTACCGTCAGTGTCGCTCCCTGTATAGGGGGCGTGGATTGAAATGTTTTATTAAAGAGTGTAAATCGGTTGACGAATGTCGCTCCCTGTATAGGGGGCGTGGATTGAAATTGTTGAGTGGTCTACCATTTTAGATGACACAAACGCGTCGCTCCCTGTATAGGGGGCGTGGATTGAAATTATTTTAAAAGAGCCGTATCTAATTAAAGAAACCGTCGCTCCCTGTATAGGGGGCGTGGATTGAAATAGTTTATGTAGGTGACGAATTGCAAATCATCGGTGTCGCTCCCTGTATAGGGGGCGTGGATTGAAATTTGGCTTTCTATCTTTCAGGTGACTCTATTTGCGTCGCTCCCTGTATAGGGGGCGTGGATTGAAATTCATGAGGACTACTAAAGCTAATATAAAACGCCGGTCGCTCCCTGTATAGGGGGCGTGGATTGAAATACAATTTAATAACGTCATTTACATGCCAGATAAAGTCGCTCCCTGTATAGGGGGCGTGGATTGAAATAAGAATCTGCTCTTTTGTAATACCTTTGTTGTAGTCGCTCCCTGTATAGGGGGCGTGGATTGAAATTTTGATGTGATGCACGTTTTCTAACTTGTGATACCGTGTCGCTCCCTGTATAGGGGGCGTGGATTGAAATATTTTCTGTATTACGATTTATGGATATTTGTATTGTCGCTCCCTGTATAGGGGGCGTGGATTGAAATGTCTAAATCTTCTATTTTAGAAAACATTATTTCAGTCGCTCCCTGTATAGGGGGCGTGGATTGAAATATTTCTTTTCCTGCTAGTCTAGTAAACGTGAGGGCGTCGCTCCCTGTATAGGGGGCGTGGATTGAAATGAAGAAAATACACAGCAAGGAGAAACACTATGAATGTCGCTCCCTGTATAGGGGGCGTGGATTGAAATCAATTGATTGTTTTTATTATGGCTTTAATTTCGTCGTCGCTCCCTGTATAGGGGGCGTGAATTGAAAGTAGTTATCCAAGATGTGAATAAAAATGTATTCGTTGCGGTATATGATGTAGCAGAAATTAGTCGGGGGACTTTGGTTGGGGTAGTCACTTTAGTAGCATGTTGTAAAATAAAAGCCGGACGAAAAAACATTACTCTTGATCATCCAGCTTAGATGTAGCACGTTCGTCTAAATACCTATACAATGTAGACTTGCTTATTCCAGTTTCTTCTTTAATCTCATAAAGTGAATAATGTTTACTATCATACATAGTAAATGCGCGTTGAAGATTATCATCAGAGATTCGTGGGCGACCGATCAACTTGCCTTGCTGTTTAGCAGCTTGGAGAGAAAAAGTTGAAGAATGACTAAAAAAAGTAGATTGTAATTCAGTGAAATACTCTACATTTTTCAAAAGTGTAGATGATAGAATAGTTTTGTTCGTTAGCTGTTCGTCGATAAAATGTATCGTCATTTGATCGCGCTCTGCTAAGCGTAAAATATCTAATAACTGTTGCAAAGAATCAGCTAACACTTCAATATTTTGGATGAATAGTTCATCGCCTGGCTGAGCAATCATAAGCAAGTTTTCTAGTTCAATTCTTTTTTTAGCTAGTCCATGTGTCTCTCTATAAATCTTGTCTACCTCACTTGTAAGCAATTGCTTTTTGCTTTGCTGGTCTTCTACAGTTGGCCGAATATATCCATACTTCATTATTTTGCCTCCTCTTTCCCAAAACTATTCACTTATGGGACGATAAATGATAAGCTATTGACATTCTAACATTAGGTTGAGTGATTTAACATCATGAGAGGGGAACTATATGCATACTTTACAACAGCAATGGTTCGGTAATGTGCGGGCGGATTTATTGGCGGGTATTGTCGTTGGTCTAGCGCTTATTCCAGAAGCACTAGCATTTGCGTTTATCGTCGGTGTAGACCCGCGTGTGGCGCTTTATGCTTCATTTACCATTGCGGTCATTACTTCATTTGTAGGCGGGCGACCTGGGCTGATATCTGCTGCGACGGGCGCAATGGCTTTAGTGCTTGTTAGTCTGATGGCGGATCATGGCTTACAATACGTGCTCGCTGCTACCGTTTTAACCGGTATTATTCAATTCATTTTAGGTGGATTTGGAGTCGCAAATTTAATGCGATTTATCCCGAATTCGGTCATGCTAGGGTTCGTTAATGCACTTGGAATTATGATCTTTATGACGCAACTGCCGTATTTGGTTGGCTCTGGCGTGATGACGTATATATTTGCAGGGGCTACATTAGTCTTAGTGTATGCGGTTCCGCGGTTTTTCACTGCGATTCCCGCACCGTTGATTGCTATTGTTGTGATGACGACGATTGCTTTATTTAGCGGGGTGAAGTTGCAGTCGATTGGTGATTTAGGTACGATGCCGAATTCATTGCCGACGTTTTTCTTACCGGATATTCCATTGAATTTCGAGACGTTGAAAATCATTTTACCGTATTCATTAGCGCTGGCGATTGTTGGTTTATTGGAGTCGTTGCTAACTTCGCAAGTATTGGATGATATGACGGATACATCGAGTAATAAAAATCGGGAAGCGCGTGGACAAGGGATTGCCAACTTCATCACGGGATTTTTCGGTGGAATGGCAGGTTGTGCGTTGATCGGTCAATCGGTGATTAATATCAAATCAGGCGGGCGGGGACGATTGTCTACATTGACAGCTGGTGTGTTCTTAATGTTTTTGATCATTGTTTTGGGCGATGTAGTTGTCAAAATCCCGATGCCGGTTCTAGCAGGTGTTATGGTTATGGTAGCGATGACGACTTTTAACTGGGGATCATTTAAGTTTTTAAAGTCTGCACCACGGTCGGAATCTGTAGTTATGTTGATTACCGTTGCCATTATTTTATATACACATAACTTAGCAATTGGTGTCGTCATTGGTGTTATTTTAAGTGCGCTATTCTTCGTTGCGAAAATTTCACGTGTCAACGTTACAAATGAAGCAGGAGTTTATAAAATAAAAGGACCTTTATTTTTTGCTTCCACGACAAAATTTATTCAATCATTTGATCAAGTAACTGGCAGAGAAGTTATAATCGATTTCGAGGATAGTCAGCTATGGGACGAGTCTGCAGTAGGGGCGATACTCAAAGTAAAGCAAAAGCTTGAGGAAAAGGGTGTGGACGTAACCATATGCGGACTTAATTCTTCAAGTGAACAATTATATGAAAAGTTACTGTGAGGGAGTGAATGGTATGAAGATTGCTGTTGCGATAGATGGATCAGAAAACGCCTTGCGTGCTGCCAAACATGCAATCATGCTGGCGGAATATTTGCCGAAAGCACAATTGGAAATTATTTATGTGCAGGATTACAGTAAAGCGAAAGACGAACGACTATTGACGCAGAGTCCTGAAAGTTTGTCGCTAAAACGTGAGCAGAAGATGCATCCAATTTTGGCTTTGGCGCGTGAATCGGCAGTCGATGCAAAAGTTGTCACGCTTAAAGGCAACCCGAGCCAGGAAATTATCAAGTATGTAAACGATAAGAAAATTGATAAACTTGTCATCGGTAGTCGTGGTCTGAATACGTTTCAGGAAATGGTTCTTGGTAGTGTCAGCCATAAAGTGATGAAGCATGTGAATTGTCCTGTGACAGTTGTAAAATAACAAAAGGTATCTGCACAATAGCTGTGCAGATACCTTTTTGCTAGGATGCTCACTCATCACGATCTTAAGTCGATAGTTCTTCGATGCGTTGCTATTTATCAGTTGATAAATTAGAAAATGTTTGCTTCGGTATAGCAAACCCTCCACTCGATATAGTGATTGACACATTATTATATATAATAGAAATGATATAGAAATCTAGTAAGAATTGAGGAGTCCGTAGCATGTTGAAAATTCTAAAAAACTTATCGGTTTATAAATGGCTAATCGCTATTATATTCGCTCTCGTCTTCCTCCAATCGATGTCAGAATTATTTTTGCCTACGTTGATGGCAGATATTATTGATAATGGTGTAGTCGTCGGAAACATTCCGTACATATGGAAAATTGGTGGCGTGATGCTCGGCGTTTCCTTACTAAGTGCGTTAGCGTCCGTTGGGGTAAGTTATTATTCATCGAAAGCAGCGATGGGGCTCGGTCGGGATATTCGTAGAAAAGTCTTTACCCATGTCGAAAACTTTTCATTGCAAGACTTTGACAAAGTAGGAACAGCATCACTTATTACGCGCACGACGAACGATATTACGCAAATTCAACAAGTCGTCATTATGATGTTACGAATGGTGCTTAGTGCGCCGATTATGTTTGTTGGTGGATTGATCATGGCGTTATCAAAAGACCTCAAATTATCACTCGTCATCATAGCTGCGATGCCGGTGCTAGTCGGTTTAATCTTCTTCGTTTTCAAGAAGGGGATGCCGCTCTTCAAAGCGGTGCAGAAAAAGATCGACCGTTTAAACTTAGTGCTTCGTGAAAATGTAACAGGCATTCGCGTCGTTCGTGCGTTTAATCGCGAGAAAGAAGAGCAAGTTCGTTTGCGTCAAGCGAGTGAAGAGTTAAAAGATGTCTCGATTAAAGTGAATAAGATTATGGCGTTTTTAATGCCTGTCATGATGTTAGTAATGAATTTAACAGTTGTCGGCATTATTTGGTTTGGTGGCATGCGTATTGATAGTGGCGCAATGCAAATAGGAGATCTTATGGCCTATATTCAGTATGTCATGCTTATTATGTTCTCTCTTTTGATGGCTTCGGTAATGTTCATCATGATTCCACGTGCATCTGTGTCAGCGAATCGTATTAATGAAGTACTAGAAATGCAACCGACGTTCTTAGATGAAGGAACGCAAAAAGCTGATAAGGAACGCGGTACACTAGCATTTGAAAATGTCTCGTTCAGTTATCCAGGTGCGGAAGAGCAAGCACTAACGGATATTAGTTTTACAGCAACAATTGGCCAAACGACTGCAATTATCGGCGGTACAGGGTCGGGCAAAACGACATTGATTAATTTAATTCCCCGACTGTATGAAGCAAATGAAGGTGTGATTCGCATCAACGGGGTGGATAGTAAACAGTCTTCACAAGAAGAAATTCGTTCGAAAATCGGCTTCGTTCCGCAGAAAGCGCTGTTGTTTTCTGGGACGATTACAGAAAATATTCGCTACGGCTTACCAGATGCGACGCAAAGTGAAGTAGAACATGCGGCTAAGGTTGCACAGGCAGCAAGCTTTATCGAGAAGATGGAAAATGGTTATGAATCCACTATTACACAAGGTGGTTCGAATTTATCGGGCGGACAGAAACAACGTCTATCGATTGCGCGTGCGCTCGTAAGAAAACCGGATATTTATGTTTTTGACGATAGTTTTTCTGCTCTTGATTATAAAACCGATGCCCAACTGCGCGCCGCTTTACAGGAAGAAACACAGGATGCAGCGGTCATTATCGTGGCGCAGCGTGTAGCTTCTGTCATGGATGCGGATCAAATCATTGTCCTCGAAGATGGCCGCATTGTTGGGATTGGAAGACACGAAGAACTTCTCGAGACGAATGCAGTGTACCAAGAAATCGTCGAATCACAGCTTTCAGAGGAGGATATCGCATGAGTGAAGACAAAAATCGTCCTTCTCCAAGTGGAGGTCACGGCGGCCACGGACCAGGTGGCGGAAATATGATGATGGCGGGTCAAAAAGCGAAGGATTTTAAAGGAACTTTCCGCAGACTTCTTGGTTATTTGAAACCCCATCGCGCGAAGTTGGTTGCAGTCTTCATTGCTGCTATATTAAGTACAGTTTTCATGGTACTTGGCCCTAAAATTATGGGGAATGCGATTACTGAATTGTTTGAAGGGGCGTATGGTAAATTCAACGGCGTTCCGGATGCAGCGATGTCATTGCAAAGCTTTTATTACTGCTTGGTGGTTTGTATATCGTCAGCAGTCTTTTCAGTTATGTACAGCAATTTATTATGGCGAGCGTGTCCCAACAGACAGTCTTTGATTTGCGTGAAGCCGTCAATTATAAGCTGGAGAAGTTGCCACTGAAATATTATGACGGCCATCCAGTTGGGGATATGCTCAGTCGCATGACCAATGATATCGATACGATTGGGAGTACGTTACAGCAAACGATTACCCAATTCATCACATCTGTCGTAACGATTATCGGTATTCTTGCGATGATGTTGTGGATAAGCCCGGTGCTGACAATTATTGCGCTCGTGACGTTGCCGTTATCTATTTTTGTTATCCGTCCATTTTTGAAACGTTCTCAAAAACATTTTGCGGCGCAACAACGAACGCTTGGAAATTTGAATGGTCACATTGAAGAGATGTACACTGGCCATCAAGTTGTGAAAGTGTTTGGTCATGAGAAAAAGGCGATTGCTGAATTTGAAGAAGTCAATGAACAGCTATATGATGCAGGGCGTCGTGCACAATTTATTTCGGGAATTATTATGCCGATGATGATGTTGATTGGGAATTTAAGTTATGTATTGATTTGTGTAATTGGAGGTATTTTGGTTACACAACGTGCGATTTCAATCGGAGATATTCAAGCGTTTATTACGTATATGAAACAATTTACTCAGCCGATATCTCAAACGGCGAATATCGCAAATATTATTCAGTCTACAATAGCGGCAGCAGAACGTGTCTTTGAGTTGCTGGATGAGGAAGAAGAAATTAAAGAAGTGACAACTGTTAGTTTGAAACAAGCGAAAGGTGAAGTTGTTTTCGAACATGTAGACTTCGGTTATGGCGAAGATTTATTAATCAAAGATATGAATGTTCACGTAGAACCAGGTCAGACAGTTGCGATTGTTGGGCCAACGGGAGCAGGGAAGACGACGATTATCAACTTGCTTATGCGTTTCTATGAGCTCAATGGCGGCACGATTACAATCGATGGTCTTGACACGCGTAAGATGTCGCGTGAAGATTTGCGGACTACTTTCGGTATGGTACTTCAAGATACATGGCTATTCAATGGTACGATCAAAGACAATATTGCTTATGGCAACAAGAATGCGACAGATGAGCAAATCATCGAAGCTGCGCAAGTTACGCGCGCAGACCAATTCATTCGCACACTGCCAGAAGGCTATGATACCGTCTTAAACGAAGATGCATCGAACGTTTCGCAAGGTCAGAAACAGCTGATTACAATCGCTCGTGCAGTAATTGCCAATCCATCCATTATGATTTTGGATGAAGCAACATCGAGTGTCGATACACGTACAGAATTGCTAATCCAGCAAGCGATGAATCATTTGATGAAAGGCAGAACTAGCTTCGTCATTGCCCACCGTCTATCGACCATCCAAGGTGCGGACTTGATATTGGTGATGGATCAAGGGGAAGTTATTGAGCAAGGTACACATGAAGAATTGCTTGAGCAGGAAGGTTTCTATGCAGATTTGTATTATAGCCAGTTGTCCGAAAAGCCGGCTATGTAATTTAATTGCGGTAGCTCCCTTTAATAGGGCTACCGCTTTTTGCGCTCATAGAACGTGTCCCCGCGCTCATAGAAAGTAGCCCCTCGCTCATAGAACGTGTCCCCGCGCTCATAGAACGTGTCCCCGCGCTCATAAAATATGGCTTCGCGCTCATAAAACGTGTCCCCGCGCTCATAGAATATGGCTTCGCGCTCATAAAACGTGTCCCCGCGCTCATAGAACGTGTCCCCGCGCTCATAGAATATGGCTTCGCGCTCATAGAACGTGCCCCCGCGCTCATAGAATACCCCCCATGCTCATAGAATACCCCCCACGCTCATAGAACATGCCCTCGCACTTTCATTCCATGACATATTCCAATTCAGCCGAATGCATTCCCACCACCGCCTCTCTACTACTCTAACGAAGCTTAAATGGAAATAGTTTTTAAATGATAGAAATAAAAAAACATGAGAGGGAAATGATTCCCCATCATGTTTTCAAAAACCTTTAGTTAACCACTTGGTCTTCTAAATTCTTCCACAGGTGATGCGCTTCTCTTGCAATGTGTTCAAGTAAATCAGGTGGAGCAGTTGTAACCGCTGCACAGTTTTTAATCAGTTCACTTAACTCCAGTTTAAACGCTTCAAGCGCCTTCGTTTCTTTTATGACCATTTGATTGTACGTATTTAAAATGGGTGAGACTTCATTACGTGGTCTACGAATCATCGTCTTTAGTGATTGAGCTTGCAGTAAAAGATTCTCAAATTTCCTAGTCATCGCCCGTACTTGGTCATGCAGTTCATAGTTGGATGCGTCTACATAATGGGTAATGAAAATCAAATGATCGACCATTTGACGCAACCAGAAATTACTTTCGTGGATTGTAGCATCAGCAGGCGTAATATACGCATTGGATTCGATTAATTTAAAGACCTTTTGTGATTCCTCTGCTTCACGTATCATATGGTCAAGAAGAGAAGTCGGTGTAGAGATAATGACATCACAACGCAATGCTCGGTCCATCGTATGGATTAGTAAATCCTTAAATTCTTCTGTAGCCTTATCCGCTTCATCGATGATTAACCCGATATCACCTGTTTTAGACTCCGTCTTCTTAAAAATCTTGCCCATGCGATCGACCATCTGCTGATTGGCGCGTGCCAATGCTAGTTCATGGTGACTGATCTCACGGTCAAAAAACTCACCATGTTCAAAGTTATTACGTATCCAAAAGTCGATAATGCCGTACGTATCACGTTCATAGTTATCTGTATAACCAGCCATCCTAGCATTCCCCCTATGTTTTGCTCTTTTCACTCAATACCATAGTATTCAATTATGGTATTGTTTATGTACAAACAGGGTACTTAAATAGAAAGCCAACGATTTCTTGGAACCGTATATAATGAAGAAAGAGGTGTTATGAAATGAAAATCGGGATCATTGGAACGGGCAATATTGCGCAATATGTATTGGAAAGTATTAATGCGAATAAACGGATAGAAGGAGAAGTTACTTCGATATTTGGTCGCAATCAAGAAGTAGGACTACGTCTAGAATCACAATATAAAGCGAAATTCTATACGGATTTTGAAGAATTTCTTAATTCTCCTATCGATATTGTAGTAGAGGCGGCGACGATTGGTGTTGCAATTAACTATATGGAAGAGGTCTTGAAAAGTAATAGGGAGTTGATTCTTAGTAGTATTGGAGCTTTTAAAGACGTCGAGTTTTTGAAGGAAATGAAAGATGTGGCGCGTGCTTTTGGTCAGCATATTTATTTGCCATCAGGTGCGATTGGCGGATTGGATCTTCTACAATCAGCGAATGCACTTGGCGGTCTTAAAGAAGTTAGCATTACAACTAGGAAATCATATGAATCACTAGGGCTTGACCGTAAACCGGTAGAAGAATGTATTTTCGACGGAGTGGCACTCGATGCGATAGAAAAGTTCCCTAAAAACATCAATGTCGCGTTGCTTCTTTCGATTGCAGGACTTGGTGCGGATCAAACGAAAGTACGTGTCATTGCGGACCCTAAAATCAAACGAAATACACATACTATCGAAGCAATCGGTGATTTTGGGAAAATGAATTTGACGATTGAAAACGAACCGATGCCAAATAATCCGAAAACTAGTTATCTTGCGGCATTGAGTATTTTAGCAACGTTACAAAACAGAGATAAAGCCATTACTGTAGGAAGCTGATAAAAGAAAGATACTATGTTCGGAACGAATCAGGAAGATAAAGAACCGTATTTTTAAAGTGTATGCAAAACGCGCCAGTCCATTGACTGACGCGTTTTTTATCTTAATAGACTAGCTAATAGAAATGGACGAGTCGTTCTCACCTTCCCGCCACTCGAGTTCTACTTCAAATGTATGTTTATCGCCTTGTTTTTCAAGCTTAATCTCTAGTTCTACGGAAGAAGCTGGTGTCACTTCATGCGTCTGATCACCTTGGGTCAGCGTAAACGTTCCTTCCTCGCGCAACTTTTTCGCAAGCGACTCTAAAAATTCAGCAGCATTGGCTAGTGACATTTTTTCTTCATGGTCCACCAAGACGACTTTTGCGCTTCGTTTTTCATTTGCCATTTCATATCCCTCCTCTTATGTGTGATTGTAAGTTAATTATACCATATATTATCGGAATACTTAAAAATCTACTAAGTTCTACAACGGAATGAATGAAAAATATAGTAGTTCAGGAAAGATTCTAAAGTAGTGAAAAAGTATACGTGTTAGGTTACGGAAACTTATCAAAAGCAAATATATTACCACAACGAGGTTAAAATGACGGACTTTCAAGCAAACTGTTCAGTAAGACTGTGTAGTACGGGGAATCCGTTACGCGGAAGGCCGTTTTTTCCAATACAAACTGAGGGGTATACTACATGATAAATGAAAACTTACAAAGGCTAGAAGAAATTAGACGCTCACTAAATGAAAAATTTTACGAACGGGAGAGTGAAGTGGAAGGGATTTTAATTGCTCTTCTTTCTCGCCAACATTTGTTGATGATCGGACCTGCTGGAACAGCGAAATCTGCATTGTCTGTGGAGATCGCTAAAATTGTCGAAGGTACTTGCTATTTCCAATGGTTATTGACGAGATTCAGTACGCCAGAGGAAGTCTTTGGACCGTTATCGTTGAAGGACTTGGAACGAGGAGTGTACAAACGAAACACCGCAATGAAAATGCCAGAAGCTCATTTAGTATTCCTAGATGAAATCTTCAAAGCCAACTCTGCGATTCTGAATTGCTTACTGACGCTTATTAACGAACGACTTTTCTATAATGACGGCTCACCTGTCGAAGTTCCACTCATGTCCGTGATCGGTGCGTCCAATGAATATCCAGAAGAAGGGGAAGGACTAGAGGCGTTATTTGACAGGTTTCTTTTACGCTATGAGATCGACTTCATTGCGGAGGAAGCGAACTTCGTATCCATGCTGAAAGATGATGGCGAAACTGTGGAGACTCCTTCCATGCATTTGGACGACTTAGTGAAGCTACAAGAACTGACAAACAAAGTCGCAATTCCTGAAGAAGTGTACGATACACTCTCAACAATTCGAAGAGAGCTGCAAGATGAAGGGATACGGCCATCCGATCGACGCTTTAAACAATCACTCTGCGTGTTGAAGGCGAAGGCATTAATCAACCAGCGGGAAACTGTGCAAATGGATGATATCGCGATACTCGAAAATGCACTTTGGGAAACGCTAGACCAAAAAGAAGTCGTCTCCAACATTGTCCACCGACATGCGCTAGATAGCGTCGCACATACGCTATCTTCCATGGAGAACGAAGCAAATGAGATTTATGACATAGCGGTTCGTGATCAATCAACAGAAGCAGGCATGGAAGCGATAAAGAAGATTGGTGCATTAAACGCAGATTTAAATAAATTGAAAGAACGTAATTCAAGTCGTTCAACAGAAATCGACACATTACTAAGTAAGTTACATTCCATGAAGAATGAAGTGGAAAGCAGCAGATTAGATCACGCGTATTATGGAACAATCGATGGGAAAAAGAACAATAACGGTAAGCGACATGGAGTCTTTTTCAGAATGTGAGAGGGGCGGGTTTCATGAAGCGAAGCAAAATCATTAGAGATCACCGCTCCGTATTGAATACGGATGCATTTGATAAAAGAAGGTTCAAAGAGTTATTCGGGATGTCTGATGGTCTTCAGAAAGTGCGAGAAGAAGGAGAGTTACCGACAACGGAATCGCTCCTTGGTGATATATGGGCAGCTTTATACAAAATGAAGCCCCAGCTTTTAAAAGAAGTAGCTGATCGTTCATTGAAGCCGAACCGGACGATAATAAAAAAGCTTATGACCGATCAGCGCTTCGAAGAATATAGAAGGTATACGCGACTAGACGACTTGGCAGCGACTGTCTGTGCAGTAAAGTTTGGTGAAAAGATCAATGTCTGGCTCGCTGAGGTGAAGGCGGAAGACAAGGAACTGCGAGAGCGATTGGAAGCGGTACAGTCGTTGCAAGAGGAAATGCCCGTCCGACAGGCAGAAGAAATGGAGAAGGCTGAGGATGGTTTGATGCAGGAGCTTGAAAAGGCATCCGTGCAATTGAACGACAAGCTAGAGCTCACACTGGCGACGAATGGTGAACGTTTTTTACAGGCAATGGATGAAGCAGTGGAAGAAACTATTAAAGTAAAAGAGAGTGTAATTTCTTTAATGGGCGGTTCTAGCGCGGGAAAAGGGGACGCTGAACTGAAGAAAGTACCTCTCCGTGAACAATTAGCGGTAGCTGATAAAGTTGCCCAAGACCCAAAAATTCGGGAGATTGCGGATTGGGCAGGCCGTTTCAAACAAGTGGCACGCGAGAAACAAAAGTCGAAGTATGTCGATGCGATGGAATGGAGAAGCGTGATGTTAGGTAATGAAATCGAGCGACTGTTGCCGATAGAATTAAGCTTATATAGTCATGATGCGACGAAAAATGATTTTTTACGTCGCTTTGCTGAAGGTGAAACGTTGCAATATGACAAGAAAAAACGGGAAGAGCTTGGCAAAGGCCCTATCGTATGTTGTCTAGATCAATCGGGCAGTATGAAATTGCTTGATAACCAATCCAAAGGCTTTATATTAGCGTTACTGACAATTGCAAAAAAGCAGCGCAGAGACTTATGTGTGTTGCTATTTTCAACAACTATTCAACGCAATACATATGTGAAAGGAAAAATTACAGGGAATGAGTTAATCCGTTTGGCTAGAACGTATCTAGGTGGCGGAACTGATTTCACACTGTCGCTTGAAGGGGCAATGAAAGTGATTGAGCAAAGCACATTCAAACGGTCCGATGTAATTTTCGTGACGGACGGAGAAGATGAAGTAAGTGAGGAATTTCTAAAAAAGTTCCATAAAAAGAAGAAGCTAAAAGAATTCAATGTGCTAACGTTGCTAGTCGGTAATGATACGGATGTAGCTGAATCCTTTTCAGACCGCGTGTTGCACGTCACCGACTTTGATGAAGAGGGTAGTTTTACTGCTTTCGAAATTTAATCCGCAAACTTTGAAACCCTTCAACTAATGGGTTTTTCTTTTTAGTATTCATAAGAAACTCTTTTTTGGACACCCTACTACTAATGAAAACGTTCGCAGAGGTGAAGAGATGCAACTAGAAAAGTCAACTGTCTGGCAAGAAGGTTTCCTAGAAAGGTTAGAACAACGAAAGCCTTGGGACTCTTGGGAAGTATATAAAATGAGCTACAACATTGCGAAAAAACATCTGATCGATAACTTTACAGGTCTTCAATCATTGAAATATTTACCGAATGTCAAACCGCTAGCCCATCAACTAGAGGTGGCAGAGCGAGTCATCGGAGAGATGAATGGCAAAGCAATACTAGCAGATGAGGTAGGGCTTGGTAAGACGATTGAAGCAGGTTTGATCCTGAAAGAATACTTAATCCGAGGGCTGGTGAAAAAAGCGCTCATCTTAGTTCCAGCTTCTCTCGCCAATCAATGGGTAGTAGAGCTACACACGAAGTTCCATATCCCTGCGCTACTTTATAAAAAGAATTATGAACTAGATTATGTGGATGTTGTCGTTATGAGTATGGATACCGCGAAACGTAGTCCCCATAAAGAGAAAGTACTTGCGCAAGATTATGATTTAATCATTGTAGATGAAGCGCATAAATTGAAGAATCATCAAACGATTAGCTATAAGTTCGTGGAAAATTTAAAGAAAAAGTTCTGTTTATTGCTGACAGCCACACCCATTCAAAATGATATATTCGAATTATTTTATTTAGTGACGTTACTGAAACAAGGGCATCTAGGAAATTATGAAGAGTTCTCATCTGTATTTTCAACAAAGAAACGTAATGCGGAGCAAGAAGAATATTTAAAGGAATTAGTCGGTCAAGTCATGGTTAGGAATAGACGCCAAAATACTGGAATTGAATGGACGTCGCGTAAAGTGCAGGCGATTCCTGTCGAGTTTACATCTAGTGAAAAAGAGACTTATCGCTTACTGACAGAACTAAAAGAAGTCTCTCCTGTCTTTGCGGATTCATTTACAACACTTACATTGCAACGTGAAATGTGTAGTAGCCAAGATGCTGTATTCGTTACATTAAGCAAATTACTCGAGGAGTGCACAAGCCCACAAGAGAAAGAGCGTGTGAATGCAATTATGAGGCAACTGGTGCATCAGTCTACGCATTCGAAAGCAGATAAGGCAGTCGAACTTATTAAACAAGCGAATGATAAAGTCATCTTGTTCACGGAGTATCGTGCGACTCAACTCTATTTAAGTGATGTGTTATTTTCAAAAGGTATATCAAATGTCATCTTCAATGGACGATTAAGCAAAAACAGTCGAGAGTGGATCAAGCATCTGTTCCAGCAAAAAGCACAAGTATTGATTGCCACTGAATCGGGTGCTGAAGGTATCAATCTACAGTTTTGCCATCATGTAATTAATTATGACCTACCTTGGAATCCGATGAAATTGGAGCAGCGGATTGGACGGGTGCACCGTTTAGGTCAAGCGCATGATGTCCATATTTATAATTTAGCTGTTCAAGATACGATTGATGATCATATTTTAAGTGTGCTCGAAGGTAAGATTGAAACATTTGAAAAAGTAGTAGGGGAGCTGGATGATATTTTGACAGCAAGATAAGCGTTTAAGAGAAGGAGGAACTACATGCAACCGCAGGAAATAAATGAATACTTACATCATTTTTTCAGGAATAGCAATTGTGAGATCCTTACGCAACACCCACATTATATGAATGTACAGCTAACAATTGAGATGGATAAAAAGATTATGAATCGACCATTTTACTGGCGTTATGTAGAAAGTGTCGGTGAAACACCGAATCCTGCCAAGCTTATGCTCATCACTGATATTGAACAGTTGAAGGATGGGATTAAAGGAGAGGTCGTGCATATAGGTTCTCCACGACTCCATCAATTATTCCGTGTCACAAGAGAAATGGGTTCATTCGTGAAGATGCATGAGCGTGTATCAGGTGATGCGGTCTTGACGCCATGGATTGGAGTGAATATAAAAGTTTCTTATAAAAGTCATCAGACGAAAGAGTTACTGTATTCCTTAGGTATCAACTTGATGACAGGCGCTGTGTTTCAAGACTTTCAAGAAACGTTATGTACGTTAGACTTAGTAAATGAACCACCTGAACATGTTTTTCACCTTCCATTCATCATTCAACCTCAACGTGCATTTGAACGATTGGATCATGTAATCAATCAAATCATCGAAAAAGAGGATCATCAATGGGTAGATGAGGCGAAGAAAAGGTGGAGAAAAGATCAAGCGGTACTGGATTATTTTTATGAGGGCCTGGACGAGAAACCGAATAGTTATGAGATCGAAAAACAAGCAATAGCAGAACGTTTTATGCCGAAAATTACAATTGATATTATCAATGGTGGCTTGTTTTATTTACGATGAATGGAAGTGATAGCAGCGCGCCTTTAGGATTATTTCGCAGTGAAATCGGGCTGGTTCTTATTTGGAACTGAAATGTTTACGCCGATGCTTATCGTTATGGCGATCCATACCGCACTGTACTCCATATTCGGTATGTTGTCAGTGTTAAATTATAAGCGTGTTATTAAAGAAGCATTATAAAACAACAACACCCCCGATCACGTGATTGAGGGTGTTGTTTGTATACAATCAGCAGGGAATTAGTTCGTACCGATTAACTCTTTTACAATAAAAAGAGTTCTGTAACTTCCTCAGCTAGTTCCTCGGAATTTTTTTTGTCTGTCCATAATTTTGTTATAGTTAAACGTTTGATCGCACCGATCAGTGAAAAAGCGACTGTACTTAGATCAATGTAAAGTAATAGCATTCGATGTATTAGACGATCCTTTTCATATTTCGCTGATAAAGAAAGACGCCAATAAATACAATAAACTCTGAAGCTGGAATGGATAGCCATATGCCGTTCAATCCAAAGATACGTGGCAAAATTATCAAGAATAGCAACATTACGATAATTTCACGTGAAGCTGTAATCCATGTCGCCATCCGAACATTTCCGACCGACTGATAATACGTCATCATAACAAAGTTGGTACCTGTGAATAAATAAGCAATGAAGAATAGATGAATTCCTATGCTAGCCAAGTTTCGCACGCTTTGTGGGAAATCTCCGAAAATCGATACGATGGGACCTGCCGCAAATTGTCCGATAAGGAAAAAGACGGCGCCTGCCAAAACGACAGTAAAGGTCGCTTTCTTCATAGTTTCTCTTTGGCGTTTCTGATTGCGGGCTCCGTGGTAATAACTGATGAGTGGCTGAATAGCACCGCCCATCCCTAGAAATAGCATCAGCATGACACTATGTACATAATTCAAAATAGAAAAAGCTGCTACACCTTCTGTACCGGCCATTCGTTCAAAGGCGATATTGTGTGAGATTGTAAAAATAGAAATACCTAATTCGGCTAAAAAACTAGGAAATCCAATAACGATGATTGCTAGGAATAACTTTTTATTGAACGAAAAGCGAACGAGCTTTAAATTATTGTTTTTCTTGAAAAAGTGCGTGAGAAGCACGAGCATGCCCAAGAAAGAGGCGATAATTGTAGCTAGGGCAGCGCCGGACACGCCGTAGTCTAAAATGAATAAAAAAATATAGTTCAAGATGATATTCACAACAGATGTGACGATCAACCCAGCCATCGCTAAATTCGGTGCACCGTCATTTCGAACGAAGATACTAAAAGTATTTTCAACGGTAAAAATAAAACCAAATAGTAAAATGACTAATAAATAATCCGATACATAGGGAAATGTAGTTGCGTTAGCACCTAACGCATAGGCAAGTGGATTGCGGAATATAAAAGCGGTGAGTCCAATGAGTAGTGTGAATAAGAATATTGACAAAATGGCGTGCGTGAAAATGGTACGGGCTTTCTTGACATCTTTTGAACCCATCGCCATCGAATATTTCGTCGCGGATCCGATTCCTATCCATAGGGAAATCGCAAAGAAAATCGTATAAACGGGAGCCGAAATTCCGACTCCCGCTAATGCTTCAGCACCCAAACGATTACCAACCATAATTCCATCCGCGACAATATTGATAGCCATCAAGACCATACCGATTGTGGATGGAATCAAATAACGTAAAAATATACGACCCACGGGTTCTGTATCTAATAGATTTAGTTTGGATGAACTTGAACTCATTGTATAGGACTCCTTTTTAGATCAAGTTCCATGATGAGACAAGGAAATTCTCCTAGATTGTCTATTTCTCCATTTAGTTTGAAACCGAATTTTTCATAAAGATATTGTGCTTTTTTATTATCTGGGTAGATACTCAAATAAATCATATTGCATTGATAGATGCGCTCGATTCTTACTAGTAGGAGCTTAAGAAAACGACTAGCATATCCTCTTCCTTGGAAGTGGCGATCAATCATAAAGCGATCTAGCCATACTTTTCTAGTCGTTTTATCACGACCATGCATCGCGTAGCCGATTAATTCCTCACCGTCATATAGTCCAACTGATTTCCATTCTGGTTCAAACGTTGATTGTGCTAGAGAAAAAGAGTTACTTTCGATAAAGTTTTTTTGGTTGTCGTGTACAGATAAATAGGCAACATCTTGCCAATTTTCGTTCGTTACCTCACATGCGTGGAGGCTCATAATCCCATCTCGCTTTCAAATAGTTGTAAAACAGCAAAACTGATCTTGGCTTTCTAGTTTATTCATGTAGTAAAAAGCCTTATTTCCTATGCTTTCTCACTCGTTCGTTTTCTTAATGAACCCAAATAGTAGTATATCTACTATGGAATCCATTGCTTCTGTGACTGTTATGCTGTTGTCATAGAAAAATTTCCGATCCAACGTCGAATTTGTTGCGTCGATAATTAGCTTCAGCAGCAAAGACACATTCTGATCCGCAATCAATCCTTCACGAATTCCTTGTTCGATTAATCCGCGTAGTTCGTCCCATTCATTTAACGCAGCATGGACTCGTTCCCACTGAGCAGGATGAGACTTTCGCATCTGGTCAAGAATTTGCCAGTTATAAAAATCATTATATTTTGGTATGACCGTTATAACTTTTTTAATCTTTTCAATAAGGGTAAGTGATGGATCTGCAATAATCAATGCAGTTTTTTCATCGAATTCATGCAATGTAGAATCTATAATGGCATCTAAAATGTCCGTTTTTGAAGAAAAATGTTGATATAATGTACGCTTGCTGATGCCAAGTCGTCTCGCTAAATCATCCATTGTGAACTTCATACTCGTTTCATGGATTTCTTCCAGAAAAGCTTTCATAATGCGGGCTTTCATTTATCGTCCACCTATCTTTTTATAAGGAGTGAAAACTAGGAAAACAAATATAGTTTTCACTGTACCTTCTAAGTATAAAGAATTTAGATATGAAATTCAAAGACAAGCACTTAGTAGGAAGTAATTTATCTTAATTAGAAAGCTGAAAATGGACATATATGGGGTGATTTTCTAGTATACGTAAAAGAGTTATCGCTAACATGCCACTCATTGTAGCGTTTTGTGAATATACTGAAAGAAAAGTTGGGAAAAATGAAGAAAGGTAATGGAAGTGCTATGATAGAGTGAGCAACGGCTAGTAGAAGGGAATGCAGACTAGATTTGTAACTCGGATGTAGCCTATCAATAAAGGAGAGAATGTGTTATGAAAAAAGAAGAACAACAAAATTTATTCAAAGAAATTATGGGTAATTATCCAACAGGAGTCACTGTAGTGACTGCTGTCACAGAAGATGGGACGCCTGTTGGATTAACGGTCAATTCATTTGCTTCGGTTTCGTTAGACCCGATGCTCTTATTGTGGTCTATTGATCATAGAGTTTCTTCTATTAAGGCGTTTACGGAAGGCGGAAAGTTCGCAGTGCATGTGCTTGCAGGAGATCAACAAGAACTTTGCAGCACGTTTGCTAGTCGTGTAGAAGATCGTTTCTCCACATGTAAATGGGAATTATCTGATCGTGGTGTGCCAATTATTGAAGATGCATTTGGTGTATTTGAATGTAAAACGTTCCAAACGATAGAAGCGGGCGATCACACGGTTATTATTGGGGAAGTAGTAGATCTGCAAATCGACAAACAGAAAGACCCAATGCTTTATCACCGCAGAGTATTTGGATCTGTGCCGCCGGTATTTTATGGGCAGGACGATAAAGCGTAATTTAACGATACAGATAAAGCCGTTCCCATATTTGGGAACGGCTTTATTTCTACCTATTATTCTTGTATTTACTTCCGTTGCATCCAGCTTTCCAGTGAATGGATAGCAATTCCTTTGAAGTTGTCACTATGCTTGAATGTACCTTCGACTTTCCTCAAATGATTATTCATATACGTATTCTTCTTCCCGAAGAATGATAGATAATCTCCTTCTTCCGTTTTGCTAGTTTCAGCAGCAATCCGTATATCTTTTCCTACTGATCGTGCGTAGTCTACTTCACTTTGCGAAAGACTTATGATTCCGTTAGGACCCTTTGCTTTATTTCGATAAGCCATCACAATCACACTATCTGAATGATCAATGAGCCACTCGGATAATACCCCATCACCGAATGAATTAGAATAGAAGGAAGTATCAAACCAAAAGGGTATATCAATTCCGAAGTGCAGTCCCAAAAGTGCAGCTTCGCCTTCAGCGTATCGAATCGTCTGTTGATAGCTTTCAGTTATTTTTTGTACATCTGAATCCCAGCTAGGCAGTAGATATGGTTCGATATCTAAATGTATACCCGAAAATTGTGAAGATTTATCGGAAACAGATTGATACTGCTCTAGCCAGCGGAAAAAGTTTTGTGTGTACTGAAGTTTACCAGCCCAATTAGGTGCACCATCAAGGGCGTGAACTTCGATGCCGTACGCGGTCGCGCGTTGGATGAAGTGTTGGTAGACAACATCGGGTAAGTCAGTATGTACTTGTAAGTACAGCAAGGATACGTTATTCTTGTCTAAAAATCCCAGGATGTTCTCGGATTGATCTACGATTTGAGGTGTATCCCATAACCAAGTCGCTTTGGGTTGCTCTCCACGCGTGTTCAGCATAGGTTTTAGCCAGATAAAATTAGAAAAAAACAACAGGATCCCCGCGATCCAAATAAGTTTTGTTTTCTTAGACATTTACTCACCCTCTTTTAAAAATAATTTTTATTAATAGATAACAAATGGTTATTTAGGCTAGTATATATATTGTACAACATAAGAAACCTACTATACTAGTATTATTTAACTAAAGGATATTTTGTAAATTTAGTGATTTTATAGTAATATGAATAAAAGAGTGTAAATAGATATGGTGGTACCGATTGAATAAAGGAGGGAATTGATCGTGAAAAAGCTCATTGTTATTCTAATTTTAATTTTACTAGTATTGTCGCCAAGAATATATTGGTCTGTCAAAGATGAGAAAGTCCTGGACATAGCAGTGATTGATAAAACGGTGGCGAAAAAAGATTATAGAGAACACAAAGGTTTTTTCCATATACTAGATAGCAAAAAAATTGTTCGACCTGATGGTGAGTTTTATGATTTGGGCTACAATTACTATGGATTTGATCCGTATGATCAAGTAGAAATGGAGCCGTATCGTGCGCGTAAAGTTGATTTAATTTACGTCGCCGATACCTATGGGGTTTTTAGTGATGACTTGAAAAAGATCCCTGATGGTGAGCGTTCAGAGCTTATCTACGGAGGTATGGGGTTATTGGAATGGAATGAATTGATGGCAAGTAGAGACCAAAATACGACATTAATTGCTGAGTTTAATAGTTTTGCATCTCCAACTAGCGATGAAATTAGTAGCATCATGCAGAAAAATCTGGGTGTGAATTGGTCTGGGTGGATTGGTCGCCACTTTCCTGATTTATCCAATGACGAAATTCCTCATTGGTTGATTGAGGGTTATCAGCAACAAACCGGAGAGGACTGGCTATTTGTTGGTCCGGGCTTGGCGTTCGTACATACAACAGGTCAAGTCGCTGTACTTGATGGTAAAGAGAGTAAAAGACCGCCACGTTTTCAACTGACATCTGTAGGAGAAGAGAAGTTCCCTAAAGTGAAGTCTTCTTCGTATACTTATTGGTTTGATGTGATAGAGCCTGTGGGAAATACAGAAGTATTAGCGACATATGCATTTGATTTAACGGAAAAAAGCCGTAGCGTATTACAAGAACTTGGCATTCCTGAAAAATTTCCTGCTGTACTGTATCAAGAAAATAAACAGACGTATTATTTTGCGGGGGATTATGCCGATTTCGACATGCAACCACTTACTAAGTGGGAAGGTGTACACAATTTTTACAAATACTTTGCAAAAGATGTCTCGTCATTTTACTGGCTAACATATTTTCCTATGATGGAAGTGATTATAGATGAAGCGGTAGAAAGAAAGTATGGTGAACAAATTGAAAAGTAAACCTAAAAGTCGATTTTATTTGAAGGTGTTGCTGTGGTTCGTCTTTCTCAGCACGTTTGGAGTCGGAGGCGGAATACTCTTTTTGTTATTTGCAGTCGTTCCAATTGAGCAAGGTTTTACAGATCGAGGTTGGTCTCAATTTAAAATAGATAATATAATGAAATACTTTGTTCTAGGTTGGATTGTGTTTGGTTTTATTCTTTCATTTTTCTATTACTTTTTTATTGTAAAAAAGAATCATTGGCGTTTGACATTGACAATAGTTGCGTGCTCCATGGCACTTTGTGTAGTAGGACTCTATTACTTCTTGAATACGGGCAGTGGTCTTGTGCAATCCTCACAAGGTGAAGTCGTTGCAGGAGAGCGTTTCACATTTGGACCCTATCCTGAAAAAGAAGATTTAATTCAGTTGAAAGCTCAAGGCTATGATGGCGTTATTACTCTATTAAGCCCTGCATTACCAATTGAAAAACCGTTGCTTGATAAGGAGATTCGTTCTTCCGAAGATGCGGGTCTAGTGTTGCATTCATTGCCTATGTTGCCGTGGGTTGGGGATAACTCAGAGTCTATTGAGCGTATACGAGAGTTAATTAAAGAGGACGACAAAAGATACTATGTCCACTGCTACCTAGGTAGGCACCGTGTAGATGTAGTTAAGCAAGTGGTCAATGAAGAAACGGGTAATGATCTATATAAACTTCGATTTTTACAACCTACAACATTAGAAAGAGGAAGTTTATTCTATTTTCCTGAACAATCTATAGTAATGGGACCATTTCCTACAGAAGAAGAGTGGTTTACACGTGTGAAGCGTAGTGAAGTAGTAGAAGTAGTTTCTATGTTAAAAGACGATCAAGATTCTAAATGGCCGATGGAAGAGAAAAAAGTCGTTGCTGAATTACAAATGAAGTATACCTCGATGCCGGTAGCGGAACAACCTACTATAAAAGAAATACATAGAGTTGCAGAGTATATTCAATCACTGGATCATAAAGTATATGTCCATGATTTTGGCAATAGCCCAGCGCTCTCCATGCTAGAAACGTATGTAGATTGGGGTAATACGATTGTTGGAGCGCAGCCACCTGTGTTACAGTGCGGCACGAGTGAATGGATTGGACGTAAAATGTTAGTTGGTTGTCAACCGAATAAAGTAGAGCGTGACCGATTACGTTCGATGGGTATAACAGAGTTTGTTCAAATGGATGAACTTGACTTGAAAGAAAAGTATCGTCAAGTGAAAGAAGCTAAAGAGCAAAAGCGTTTAACGTATTTGGTGACAACTAAACAAAACAAACAAGTGAAGCGGTTAGCTATGGGGCTATTATATGGTTCTGAAACAAGAGGAAAAGAATTTGAAGACATTATTTTTGCTATGGGGGAAGCGAAACGCCATGAACGCAACTTGCTAGTAGGTCCGATGCTTGAACCATCGGAATATCTGTCGTTTGCTAATACATATGGAGTGGCACAGATTATCTATCTACGGTCAATTAGTACAAGTACAGACGAGGAAGTACAAGAAATAGAAGCTCTTGCCGCTGAACACCATATTTCGCTTACTGTACTTCCAATGATCAGTGAATACGAAGAGATACTCATTCCGCTACTAGATAAAGAAAGTGGTCTGAATTATATCATGGTTGAAAATTCGCTGGTTCCTGAAGTAAATGCTTATTTGAAGAAATTCTAAAAACACGACTAAAGGTAATAAATAAAGGAGTGTGATTGGTATGAAAACTGAAGTTTATAATATGGTGGATGCGTCTATTTTTTCGAACGTTTTAACTTGGCAAGTGGCCAAGTTAAGACGTTTCCAACAATTTTTCACATTAGTCTTTGTTACAAGTCCTGATAACAAAGAGTCCGCAACGGATTTATTGACGAGTCAGTTACGGGATTCGGATATAATGTTCCGTTTTCCGGACGGCCAACCCGATATTATTTTGATGGTAAATACGGGAGAAGGGGAAGCGGAAGTGTTTATAGAAAGACTAGCGAGAACAGAGGAAGTACGTTCCTATCCACTTGCCGCTGCGGTGCTGGAAATCAGAAATGGGAATACCAGTTGGAAAGAGGTAGTTAAAGTAGGATTAGATGCAGTGGAGCACGCGGTCCAAATCGAAGGGCATACAACATGTGTGAAAGACCGTACATTTAGAATATTGAGTAAGCAACAAATACGCGTTAGCATTATCGACGAGGAACCTGTGGTGACTATGGTCCTTCAGAAGTTAATGGAACGATTAACTTCTGTTCAATTGGAAGTAGATATTCGAATCTTTCATGATGGCTATACGTTCTTGGAATCGGATTGGTATAAAACTGCACATACCCATTTCGTCATTATGAATGATGTGCTACCTAAAAAAAATGGTCTTGATATTCTTTATGCATTACGCCAACGACCGAATACTCAAAAATATCATATTGTTATGATGACAAAGCGGAAAAGTGAATCGGAAATGCTATATGCTTATGAAAATGGGGTGGATGAGTACATCTTAAAGCCGTTCAATCCACGTTTATTTGAAGCGAAAATAAAAAAAATGCTTACCCGAATTTATCATGAATAGAATACTACTATTGTTGATGTTGGCTATTGTCTTGCTATTTCTAGTATTACTCTTTCTATTTCTTTTGCTTATATTTTATCGTTTGCGGCAAGTGAAAAGAAAAAAGACGATCCAGAATTACATAGAACGGTATCAAGAAAAGTGGATTAGTTATCTAGTTGATGATGAATTGTCCCCAGAACAGCTGAAACCTGCAAACGCAGTAGAAATGGAAGCTGTAGATGAATTATTTTTCAGGTTACGTTATCATTTCGACTCAGAAGAGCTTACAAAAAAGATTAATGATTATGCTAGTGAATATATGGAATCCTATTATCTCAAACAACTAACGCATCGAAATCCAAGTATTCGAATCAATGTGTTATATAAAATTTATTTATACGATTTAACATTTTTACACGATGCTATAATAAAGCAGTTGGAGAAAAAAGTTCATTCGAAAGAAGAATATCTAGTACTTTGTAAAATCGTAGCAAAGAATTTCCAAACCGATTTCGCACCTTATTATATCAATCCTAAAATACCGCTTGGTGAATTCGATTATAAAAGGCTACTAGTAGAATTGGATAAATCACAAATTGAATTGTTAGCCGAAGACTTTGATGACTTACCAGACTTGTTGAAGTTCACGATACTCGATATCGTTGGAGCAAATCACTACTTGGATTGGTTGCCGCTCATGCATCATTGTTTAGATAGTCCAATACAAGAATTACGAATTCGTGCGCTAAAGAATATTGCGTTGTTAGAAGTTGCAGATGCTTATTCCGTATATGAAAAGTTCGCAAGTTCTACTGTTTGGGAAGAACGTTTAATGGCAGCGAAGATATTTGCTTTTTCACCTCAGGAACAAGCTGAAGCTGTATTGAATCGTCTTATTACAGATTCCTCTTATGCAGTCCGTTTACAAGCTGCAAAATCAATGAAGTCGTTGAAAAATGGTCAACAAGCACTCGATTCCGTCATTACCAATTCTTCTGATGCATTTGCGGTAGATTTGGCGGAGGAAATGTTAGGAAAGGAGTAATCTGATGAATTTACCTCTTATTACTTCCTCGCTGTTTGCGTTTGTCGGATACATTTTGCTGTTTTATATGCTTGCTGTAATTTTCGTCTATACAATGATGTTGATTATTGCATTTATACGGTTAACGAAGGAAAGAAAATTGCAAAAGAATCTTACAGATGAAGAAGCGGTGGATTTTATATACACCCAGCCGGTTACAGTTATTGTTCCTGCATACAATGAACAAGTAGGTGTCTTAGGTAATATTTATTCATTGCTAGCATTAGAGTATCCGGAATTTGAAATTCTCGTGGTTAATGATGGGTCTACAGATGAAACGGAAGCATTAGTGATTAAACAATTTGATATGAAACCACTTAAGAAAGTCATTCATCAGCAACTGGATACGAAGCCAATTCAAGCGATATATCAATCTGAAATTCATCCGAATTTGCGACTAATTACGAAAGAAAATGGTGGAAAAGCGGATGCGTTAAATGCAGGAATTAATGTATCGAAATATCCATATTTCTGTTCGGTTGATGGAGATTCTATGTTGGATCGGACGTCATTACTTCGCGTGATGAAGCCAATTATGGAATCTAATAAAGAAGTAGTCGCTACGGGAGGAAATGTCCGAATTGCGAATGGTTATGACATACAAATGGGTCAGATGGTACGAGAAGGGTTACCAATTTCTAACATAATTAAGATGCAAATCGTGGAATATATGCGTGCGTTTCTTATGGGGCGTATAGCGTTAAGTCGATTCAATCTTGTTTTGATCATTTCTGGAGCTTTTAGTGTGTTCACTAAAAAATTTGTGCTGGAAGTAGGAGGGTACTCTACTAAGACTGTTGGAGAGGATATGGAACTGGTCGTGAAATTACATAAGGCGATCGGTGATTCGGATGAAAACAAAGAAATTGTATTCACCGCTGATCCAATCTGTTGGACAGAAGCACCAGATACATTAGCGGATTTGCGGACACAACGTAGACGCTGGCATCAGGGGTTGGCAGAAAGTCTTTGGTTGCATAAAACGATGGCATTTAATCCGAGATATGGATTGGTGGGGCTTGTATCTTACCCATACTTTTTACTCTTAGAACTGCTAGGCCCATTAATTGAACTAGTTGGTTATGTATATCTTATTATCTCCTTATTTATGGGCGAGGTATATATCATGTTCGCAGGATTATTAGGCCTTACGTTTCTTTTATATGGCTCATTGTTTTCTATGGCATCGGTCTTGCTTGAGGCGTGGAGTCGAAATACCTTTCCTAAGATAGAAGAACTGATTAGTCTCGTCTTGCTTTCTTTGACAGAAGTATTTTGGTATCGACCACTAACGATTATATGGAGAGTAGAAGGCATTGTGCGTGCGCTACGTGGTAAACGAGAATGGGGACAAATTAAACGTAGAGGATTATCCGAGGATAGTGAATAATAATTAAACGCCTGATGATTCGGTCGAATTACCGATTTATCAGGCGTTTATATGTTTATTTCCTAGTTTATCCGAGTCGATCATCGGCTGTAATATCAATCGGTTCGCGTTCCAAATAGTACGCGCCATAGCTATTATAACTGTCAGTATTCCAGCTAACATCAGAGCGATAGCGGAGATAGCAGTATCGACGACCCAAAATCTTCGTCAAATATTTGTGACGTTGATCCGTAATTGCGTCAACATCGTAAATAGTGATCCTCCGATACCACCCATCACGCCGTAACAGAAAATCTGTGAAATAAATCCAATAGCTGTAACAAGGAAGATAAGAATAGAACATTTTTGAAGCTTGTCTAAGTATACGTTCTAGAGTTGTTAGTAAATTACTCTATCACGCCCCTCCGTCTAGCGGACTCTGCATACGCTGCTGAACGAAAATGTAATACAGGGTCATCGCTGCATTCCAGACCATATGTAGTGACTGTCGGATCAAATACGATACTTTCTGCATTGTCGGAACGAAGGGAGGTCAATGTCAGAATACCGGCTTCAATCTTTTTGCGATCATTAGGCCATACCTTTGTTGGATCATCAATTGGATCACCAGGTTCAGCAAGTTGTGCGAGCAATCGAAACTGTACTTTTTGTTGCTCTACCTTATTGATTAATTCATTCTCCATTGAACTTCCTTCAACTTTACTATCATTTAAAGGTAGCGGAAGCCACTCAAAGCGAACAGCTTGCTTGTGCTGATCCTTATTGACAAGTATGTAAGCATGAATAGCATAATAATGAAGGGATTCAAAATTTCGTAAAGGTTCCAGTTTCTTTAAGAGTGTAGCGAAGGCTTTATAGTTTGCGTCATGTAGCAATGCATCTATTCGTTCGCTCCAAGTGCTTGCCTCTTTATCGAAAGAACGTAGTAAACGGATAAATGCTTCGGGGGTCTTGCTGATGAAAATCGGTACATTCGCCATTACTAGATTTGTATAGTTACCTTCAGGCAGTTCAAAGCGGACAGCCATTCCTTTAACAGGATTCAGTCTTTTACTAGCATCCACGCTTGGCGAACTATGTGAAAAACGTACAATTGCCGGTACATCCTGTTTTTGCAAATGCGCAGCAGTTGTCCAAGGAATCACCGCACCTGTTGGCCTGAATGTCGCATTAAAAGCCACTCCCATGGCATGAGCCCGACGTAAGTTTCCCTCTACTTGTGCTACTGATTCAATCGCATCTATTGCTTCTGAAGCGCATAGTTCATCATAATTATTTATGCGAATCACTCCTTTACCAATCAATATACCCTTTAAAAAATAAAACTAATCGATTAAAAAATAAAGAGTTGGATAAACTATAGTAGAAATCAGATGTCTAGGGAGGAATAATAAATGAAACGATTATTGATGACTACTGTATCGGTTATGGCCATTGTCCTTGCAGGATGCGGTAGCAATACGAAAGAACCGGTCGATGTTCCAACGCCCTCCGCACAAGTAGAACAGCCAGCAGACACGAATACCACTGTGGAGAGTACAACATCACAGCAAACAGATGCAACAACAGAGAAAATGAAAGCAGATATGGGCAAACTTTCATTTAAGGAAATCGATGTAGATGTTTCGTATAGTAGAGACAAAGAGTACGAAGCGGAAATTGAGCAAGACAATAATGAACCGTTCAAAGCGAAAGTGGAAGACGAATTGAACGGCGTCCACCTAAAAGGTCAAGAAGCATTCGATATTCTGTATCCGAAAATCCAACAATTGCAGTTGACGAAGGATAGCACGAAAGAAGAAACAATTGATCAAGTACTAACAGCTTTCGGTTTAGACTCAAATTACGAAAAGTTCGAAGTGGAGATTCATTTTAATGATGGAAGCAAGTTAGACGTAGAAGATCGGAAATGAAGGAAGAGGATGGAATACAAGTAAACAATCTTATGTAACAACCTAAGAAAACAAAACTTAAACCGGATGAGACCAAGTTCTTATAACTTGGTTTCGCCCGGTTTTATTGTTGGTTAGTTTCCCAACCTTTTTTAAATATAATATATCACCAAAGCTAACAGCATAAGTGCGAAGGTTGGGATCCCGGCGATGAAAAACCACGCAGGATTAGCAGAGAATGTTTCTGATGGCGGACGCATGGACTCGATCACTTCTCGCTGTCCTTTCCTAGCTAACACTTTTCGCGTACTTGTAACGAAAAAGTCGAACGCTCCTGTACGAATGATATAAATCGATCCACCGATAAATAGCAACAACGCACTGACGAAAAAAGCCGCATTGATATATCCAAGCAGTGACAATTGTCCGTAGATTAAATAAGCCGAGAGTATAATTACCAATTGAGAAATTGAAAATACAATAATATTAGATTTCATAGATATCCTTCTTTTCATAAAATAATGTCGATTTCTATTGTCTATCATACAAGACTTTTGATGAAAAGTGTTAATGCATTGAAAATACTTTGTAATTAAGATAATGAAAATGTTAGCGTTTACATCTATAAGTTTTTCTTGTATAATGAAATAGCAAGTCGATCGATTATTTTGAAGGGGAGGTTAATGATTTGAAAAGTAAAAAGTGGGCTTTGCTCATGGCACTAACGTTAGTGCTAAGCATGTTCCTAGCTGCGTGTGGTGGAAAGAAAGAAGAAGAAAAGCCAGCAGTAGATGGGGATAAAGAAGATGATCAGGCGACTGAACAAACACATGGGAAAGACGAGGCTGGAGAGCCAGATGCTGAACAAGTACTTTACTTAGCTGAATCTGCTGCAATTCCATCCGTTGACTCATCAATTGTTGAAGACGCAGTTGGGTTTAACGTACTAAACAACATTAATGAAGGTTTATATCGTTTGAACCAAGAAAACATTGCAGAACCAGCAATGGCTGCTGAAGAAGCAGATGTAAGTGAGGATGGATTAGTTTATACATTCAAACTACGTGACGCAATGTGGGCAGATGAAACACCTGTAACAGCACATGATTTCGTATATGCTTGGCAACGTGCAATCGATCCGGCAACAGGTTCGCCTTACGGACCATTCATGATGTCTGGTGTAGTTAAAAACGCAACAGAAATCTCTGAAGAAAAAATGGAAGTGTCTGAGCTTGGAGTGAAAGCTGTAGACGACAAGACGTTTGAAGTAACACTTGAGCGTCCAGTACCTTATTTCTTATCACTTATGTCATTCGGAACATTCTACCCATTGAAAGAAGAGTTCGTAAAAGCTAAAGCGGATGCGTATGCTACAAACTCTGACGGACTACTATCTAACGGTCCATTCGTTTTAACTAATTGGGATGGAACTGGCGACAGCTGGACTTTCAAGAAGAACGAGCATTATTGGGATGCAGATAACGTGAAACTTGATGAAATTCATGTAAACGTTGTAAAAGATTCTGCTACAGCAGTGAAGCTTTATAAAGACGGTAAATTGGATCGCGCAGGCGTTTCAGGTGACCTAGCAATGCAGTACCTTGAAGATCCGGAAGCAGTAATCCAGGAGGAAACATCTGTTTTCTACTTCAAGTTTAACCAAGAGCGTGACGGTGCAAAAACACCACTTGCTAACGAAAACATTCGTAAGGCAATTGCAAAAGCATTTGAAAAGCAAGATATGGCTGATGTAGTTCTAGCCAACGGTTCACTACCTGCAAACTTCATAGTACCAACAAACTTTGCATTTGATGAAAGCGGAAAAGACTTCCGTGACCTAAGCGGCGACCATCTAGTATACAACGTGGAAGAAGCACAAGAACATTGGAAAAAAGGTTTGGAAGAACTAGGAGTAGATTCACTTAACTTAGAAATCCTTGGTGGAGACACTGAACTTTCTAAGAAAATGGACGAGTACTTCAAAGCACAATTAGAAGGTAACCTAGAAGGACTTACTATCTCATTGAAAGAAGTACCTTTCGCTGTACGTCTAGAATTAGACGGTAAACAAGATTATGATATTCAAGTATCTGGATGGGGCCCTGACTTCCAAGACCCGATTTCATTCCTTGATCTATTCGTAACGGATGGAACAAACAACTTGATGTCATACTCAAATCCAGAGTATGATAAGTTAATCGCAGATTCAAAAGGTGACTTGGCTCTTAAGCCTGAAGCACGTTACGAAGCATTCGCAAAAGCTGAAAAAATCTTACTTGAAGATGATGCAGCAATTGCACCAATCTATCAACGTGGTTTGATCTTCTTGCATAAGCCACACTTCAAAGGCTTAGTGGATCATCCATTTGGAGCAGATTACAGCTTCAAGTGGGCGTATATTTCAGGTAAAAAGTAAGTCTTGAAAGTTTAATAGGGGAGAGTATATGGGGCGCTGTATTCCATATACTCTCTTTTTAGTAGCAAGCAATAGTTGGAATATTTCCAAGATACAATTTACTGGAGATAAGCCGAAAAGCTAGTAGACATTAAGATAGAAACTCCGTGGAGGTGTAACGTAACGTGGTTAAGTATATTGGAAAACGCATAGTTTATATGTTTATTACGCTAGTGTTAATTGCGACAGCTTCTTTTTTCCTTATGCAAACATTACCAGGTTCTCCAATTGCTTCGTATAGTAAATTGAATGATACACAAAAAGCGATTGTTGAAAAGAAGTATGGAATTGATAAGCCGAAGCCTGTTCAATACGCAATTTATATGAAAAACTTAGCAAAGGGAGATTTAGGAACTTCATTCGCGTTCAAAGGGAAAAGTGTTAATGACTTATTGGCTTCACGATTGAAACCTTCACTCATCTTGGGAGCGCAAGCGATGGTCTTCGGGACTCTAGTCGGGATCCTGTTAGGTATGCTTGCTGCATTGAAGCAAAATACATTCTGGGATTACGGAAGTACTTTTTTTGCGATACTAGGTATCTCTATTCCGTCCTTTGTTTTTGCGTCTTTATTGCAGTATTGGATCGCTTCTGAATGGCAACTATTACCCGTCGGTCTATGGAATGACGGTTGGAAATCAAGTGTCCTGCCATCGCTTGCACTCGCAATGGGGCCTCTTGCTTTATCTGCGCGTTTCATACGGACTGAGATGATTGAAGTATTGAGTTCTGACTATATTACATTAGCTAGAGCGAAGGGAGCAAACGGTTTTGAGATTGCATTCAAACATGCTTTCCGTAATGCGTTAATTCCATTAATCACAGTTCTTGGACCACTAGCTGCAGGTTTGGTGACGGGTTCACTTGTTGTAGAGCAAATATTTGCTATTCCTGGAATCGGGGAGCAATTCGTATCGTCAATCATGGTAAATGACCATGCGACAATTATGGGTACAACCTTATTGTTCTCAGTTTTCCTGATCGTTGTTATTTTTATCGTGGATATTTTATATGGTGTCATCGACCCACGTATCCGCTTGTCTGGAGGTAAGGGATAATGCGCAAAGAATTCGAAATAGAACAACTACCTCAAGAAGATTTTGAAAGAATAACGATTGATAGTGACAAAGCAGAACGTATTGAAAAACCAAGTTTAAGTTTTTGGCAGGATGCCTGGCTACGTCTTCGTAAAAATAAAGCAGCTATCGTAAGTGTGTTCGTTCTCGTGTTGATAGTCCTTATGGCGCTCATAGGTCCACATTTGAATGGACATGCAGGCGATGCTCAAAACTTACGACACGCTAATTTACCTCCTAAAATACCAGGTATTGAACAGATGGGAATTTTCGATGGTGTCGGTAATTTGGGTGGGAAAAAGGTAGATTTATATGAAATGAAAAAAGTAGATGAATATTATTGGTTTGGTACGGACGGACTAGGCCGTGATTTATTCACGCGTCTATGGCTCGGTACGCAAGTTTCCTTATTCATCGCATTCGTTGCGGCAGCGATCGACGTAGTCATCGGTGTTGCATATGGTCTGATCTCAGGCTATTTCGGAGGTCGAACAGACGATATTATGCAGAGAATCGTTGAAGTATTGATCGGAATCCCGACATTAGTTGTCGTAATTTTGATGATCATGATAATGAAACCGGGAATTACCGCTATCATTATCGCAATAACTATTACCGGATGGATTGGGATGTCGCGAATTGTGCGTGCTCAAACATTGAAATATAAATCACAGGAATTCGTACTCGCTTCACGTACGCTTGGTTCTAAAGACGGCAAGATTGTCACGAAGCATATATTACCAAATATGCTTGGGATTATTATCATTAACACGATGTTTACGATTCCAAACGCGATTTTCTTCGAAGCATTCCTAAGCTTTATCGGAATTGGACTTCAGCCACCAGCCGCGTCACTCGGTACATTGATAAATGATGGGTATAAAGTGATGGAGCACCAATCGTATGTCTTGTTATTCCCAGCGCTTGTCATTAGTATTTTGATGATTGCCTTTAACTTGATAGGTGATGGCTTACGCGATGCACTCGATCCGAAGATGAAAGATTAAGAGGAGGAGAGCCAGTTGACAAAAATTTTAGAAGTAAAAGACCTTGAGCTTTCCTTCCATACATTTGGTGGTGAAGTGAAAGCAATCCGTGGTGTAAACTTTGATTTGTACAAAGGAGAGACGCTCGCAATTGTTGGAGAGTCGGGATCTGGTAAATCAGTTACGACGAAATCTATCATGCGACTGCTTCCAAAATCAAGTGCGGAATATAAAAATGGTGAAATCTTATTCGAAGGAAAAGATTTGACTAAGGTTTCCGAAAAAGAGATGCAGAGGATCCGTGGGAAAGATATTTCAATGATTTTCCAAGATCCGATGACTTCATTGAATCCAACGATGACGATCGGTAAACAGATCATGGAGCCAATCTTGAAGCACCAGAAAGTAAGCAAATCAGAAGCGCGTCAGAAAACGATTGAGTTATTGAAACTAGTTGGTATACCGAATGCAGATAGTCGCTATAAAATGTATCCACACCAATTTTCAGGTGGTCAGCGTCAGCGTATCGTTATCGCGATTGCACTGGCATGTAATCCGAAGATTTTGATTGCGGATGAGCCAACGACAGCACTTGACGTTACAATCCAAGCACAGATTCTCGAACTTATGAAAGAGATTCAGAAGAAAATTGATACATCAATTATTTTTATCACGCATGATCTAGGGGTTGTCGCGAATGTGGCCGATCGTGTAGCGGTCATGTACGGAGGGAAAATTGTGGAGATTGGTACAGTAGATGAAATCTTCTATAATCCACAGCACCCGTACACATGGGGATTGTTGAGCTCGATGCCTTCGATGGATTTGGCAGATCAAAAATTATATGCGATTCCTGGTACACCACCAGATTTATTGAACCCGCCAGTAGGAGATGCATTCGCATTACGTAGTGAATATGCGTTGAAAATCGATATGGAACGCCAGCCACCATTTTTCAAGGTGAGCGATACGCATTATGCGGCAACATGGTTATTGCATCCGCAAGCACCACAAGTTGAACCGCCTGCTGTAATTATTGAGCGGATGAAAACATTCCCAGGTAGCCGATACTATGTCGAAAAAACTGGAGGTACTATGTGATGGCGGATCAATTAATTGAAGTACGAAATCTCAAGCAATATTTCAATGCGGGTAAGTCTTCCGAAGTACGTGCGATCGATGATATTAGTTTTTCCATTAAGCGTGGGGAAACGTTCGGTTTAGTTGGGGAATCAGGTTGTGGGAAGTCTACGACAGGACGGACAATGATTCGTTTATATGACGCGACTGCTGGTCAAGTGCTATATGACGGTGTCGATGTTCATGCACCTAAAAGTAAGTCAGAAAGCCTA
Source organism: Sporosarcina sp. GW1-11 (assembly GCF_033088395.1). Taxonomy (NCBI): domain Bacteria; kingdom Bacillati; phylum Bacillota; class Bacilli; order Caryophanales; family Caryophanaceae; genus Sporosarcina; species Sporosarcina sp. GW1-11. The sequence goes on from NZ_JAPMIW010000011.1 coordinate 47,629, forward strand.
GCGTTGAATAGGAAAATGCAAATGATCTTCCAAGATCCCTATGCTTCGTTAAATCCACGAATGAAAGTAATGGATATTATAGCGGAAGGTCTCGACATCCATGGGTTAGTCAAAGGTAAAACGGAGCGTAAAAATCGTGTAATCGATTTGCTGGAAACTGTTGGCTTGAACCGTGAGCATGCTGAGCGTTATCCACATGAGTTCTCAGGTGGTCAGCGTCAGCGTATTGGTATCGCACGTGCACTAGCGGTAGAACCAGAATTCATCATTGCTGATGAACCGATTTCTGCACTGGATGTTTCTATTCAAGCGCAAGTAGTCAATTTGCTGAAGGATCTCCAAGAAGAAAAAGGTCTGACATATTTATTCATCGCACATGATTTGTCGATGGTTAAATATATTTCGGATCGGATTGGCGTTATGTATTTTGGGAAGCTAGTTGAAATGGCACCAGCTGATGAATTGTATCGTAATCCGATGCACGCCTATACAAAATCACTGCTGTCTGCGATTCCACTTCCAGATCCGATTTATGAACGCACGCGGGTACGAAAGCCGTATAGTCCGGACGAGCATAACTATGGACCGGATGAAAAAGTAGAATTTCGTGAAATTGCTCCTGAACACTTTGTCTTGTGTTCAGAGAAGGAATTTGTGAAGATGCAAGCAGCTTGTATAAAGTAAAACTAATGATCCTCTGACGAAATTACGTCAGAGGTTTTTTAAAAACGGTTGAAATAAAATAGTGTTTCTACCTTTATGTATTGATAGATTATTCTAATTATTTTTACAATGTGATTGGCAATATGCTACGATAGAAAGAGGAGTTGAAACGTAAGGATGTGATCTATATTAAAAAATTAACAGAGACAGTTCAAAGACAATTATTAGAAGCAATGCTTAATGGTAGTCGAGTAGGAACGTTGGTAACAGATCCTTCGCAAGAGGATAACCCTATTATTCATACGAATAAAACATTTGAAACACTGACTGGCTATACGCAACAGGAGGTATTAGGACGTAACTGTAGATTCCTTCAAGGGGAAGAAACGGATAAGTCTTCGATAATGCAAGTGAGAAGGGCCATTGCTGAAAAGGTTCCTATTACAATTGTGATGAAAAACTATAAAAAAGATGGAAAGCTATTTTGGAACCGTCTTAGTATTCGACCCATTACAATAGAGAAGGCCACTTATTTTATTGGAACACAGACTGACGTCTCCGTACAATACAGACAAATTGAGGAATTGCATACGAAAGACTCAGAAATAGAACAACTGATGCTACCTATTATGAAAATATTCAATAATTTGGCCGCGGTTTCTTTAATAGGGAAAATGAATGAAGAGCGCTTTACTCTGTTAATTATGAAATTAAGTAACTATGTCCACACACAGGCTATTGATCATGTGATGATTGATATTACAGGTTTGCATTGGCAAGAAGATACACCCATTTATCGTTTCGTTGAAATAAAAGAAGTTCTAAGGCTAATGGGTAGCCAGCTCTATATAACAGGTGTATCACCAAAGCTTGCACACGAGTTAGCGATGTCTAAAGAATACAATCAATATTTGACAACGTTTGGTAGTATTCAGCAAGCGATTCATTATATTCAAGCCAAGGAAATGTGATAAATAGTTTTTTTATGTAGTCACAGTTTGTTAGGAAGGCGAATTTTCATGAAATGGAATCAACCAAAAGTTTCGGAGCAATTAATGCTAGGTAATTTGTAAGAATTATTCAACTAGGACGATCCTTTCTGACAAAAATGTATGATAGTCGATTCGAGAATTGATGAAGAAACTGTAGAACGTGCCTATCTAACCAATGCTTTCATTAAAAACTCTAGTTTTCAGCATACTTCATTACCAGATTTGTTCATAATAAATGGGAACGGTTAAAATTCATTAGGTGTTAGCTGAAAAATGTAGAAATACAAACTTCAAAATTTAATTGTTTGACGATTTCTATTAAAGATTTAGATGGTTGTATCGTCTCTACCCGACAAGCCACTCAGTTTGCTTGGATGATGGAGTTGGATATAAGGGATGAATAAAATGGAGTGAGAGGAGATAAATGATGTTTGTACATCAAGTGTCTGCTGAGATTTCCTTGAAATTAATGCAGCAGAAAGATGCGAAAGAATTATATCATTTGGTAGATCAATCTAGAGAGCACCTTAGACAGTGGTTGCCTTGGGTGGACTCCATGACAAGTGTAGAAACCTATGGACCTATCATTACTGCCTGGCTACAGCAGTTTGCAGAAGAAGATGGTTTTCAGGCTGGAATTGTATTTAACGGCGAACTAGTTGGCATTGCTGGTTTTCATTCCGTAGATTATACGAATAAGCAAACTAGTATTGGCTATTGGTTAGCAGAATGCTATCAAGGGAATGGAATTATGACAGCCGTTGTGAAAGCACTAGTCGATTTAGCTTTCAATCAGTATGGTTTGCATAGAGTAGAGATTAAATGTGGTGTAGATAATGAAAAGAGTCGTGCTGTCCCTAAGCGTCTTGGTTTTATAGAAGAAGGCGTAATCCGTGATGGAGAATTTTTGTATGACCACTTTCATGATTTAGTCATCTACAGTATGTTGGAGGAAGATTGGAAGAAAAGTAAAAGGGATTTGGAATAAGCGTGATCAAAACGGAGTCCTCCGAAAACAGGATTCCGTTTTTTGTCTCACTTATTTAAATAATGAGGTTGAAAGGGTGAACCGTATATTGCGTATAATTACAGATATTGAAAATGGCCTAACGTATAATAAGAAATTGGAAACTGCGACGTTCGGAATGGGATGCTTCTGGGGTCCTGAAGCGCGTTTTGGAAGTTTGCCAGGTGTCATTCGGACGCGTGTTGGCTATGCTGGTGGTACGACCGAAGCGCCTACATATAAGACAATCGGATATCATACTGAGACTGTTGAAATTGATTTTGATCCTGACATCATCAGATTCGAAGAGATACTATTTCATTTTTGGCGCAATCATTATCCGAATCGTGATCAATATAAAGGGCGGCAATATTTGTCCTCTTTACGCTATCGGGATGAAAAGCAAAAGTCCATGATGGAACAAGTGAAAGCAAAGATGGAAGTAGAGCTGGGGGAGCTGATTGAGACTGAGATCACACGGCTGGATCATTTCACGCTAGCAGAAGAACGCCATCAAAAATATTATTTAAAACGCTATCCTGGCGTGCTTGAGCAATTGAAGGATTTTTATCCATTAGAAGAGTTATTATTGAACTCAACATTCGCAACTAGACTTAACGGATTTGTGAAAGGTTTCGGTACCCGCGAACAAATTGTAGCTGATATCAAAAGTTGGAATATACCCGAAATAACACGACAGCAAGTGATTGAGAAATTCTCGAACATTAAATGGTGAAACATGAAATTTTATGCTTACTTTCTTCTTGTAACTTAGTTCACTGCTTGCTATCATTGGGAAATATCAACTTAGAATGAACGTGGGAGAAATGGACATGAAAAAAGAATCCATTACATTATGGTTGCTGTTAACAAATTTGCTAATTGCATTTTTTGGCATCGGTCTCATCATACCGGTCATGCCAACGTTAATGAATGAATTACATATATCTGGGACGGGTGTCGGCTATATGGTAGCAGTATTTGCGATGGCGCAACTACTGACTTCGCCATTTGCAGGAAGATGGGTCGATACATTCGGTAGAAAAAAGATGATCGTTATAGGTTTGATCATTTTTAGTGCGTCCGAGTTTTTATTTGGTGTAGGTCAATCGTTGACTGTATTGTTCGGCTCTCGAATTTTAGGTGGTATTAGTGCAGCGTTCATCATGCCGGCTGTTACCGCATTTATCGCGGATATTACGACAATGGAAACACGTTCAAAAGCATTAGGATACATGTCTGCAGCGATTTCGACAGGATTTATTCTCGGTCCTGGGATTGGTGGGTTTTTAGCGGATTTTGGTACGCGTGTGCCATTCTTCTTCGCAGCTGGACTAGCTTTATTTGCGGCAATTTTTTCATTTATTATGCTACGGGAACCAGAGCGCTATGAGGAAGTTATAGCGGAAGATGGAAGTAAGCCAGGGTGGAAGCGCGTGTTTGCCAGCCATTACTTTATCGTATTCGTCATTATTTTCATCTTGTCATTTGGACTAGCTTCGTTCGAATCAGTATTTAGTTTGTTTGTGGATCATAAATTCGCTTTCACACCTAAAGACATTGCGATCATTATTACAGGAAGTGGAATAGTCGGTGCGCTCGCTCAAGTGTTGTTGTTTGATAAACTTTCAAGAGTGATAGGCGAGAAGCGGCTGATTTTCTTTAGTTTAATCTTTTCTGCGGCTATGGTCTTTTTGGCGACAGTTGTTAAAGGGTATTTTGCCGTACTCGCTGTAACGATTATCATCTTTGTCGGATTCGACTTAATACGGCCAGCAGCGACTTCTTATTTGTCAAAAATTGCTGGCAATGAACAAGGATTTGTTGGAGGTATGAATTCTATGTTCACGAGTATTGGTAATGTATTTGGACCCGTTATCGGCGGTGCATTATTCGACATTGATGTCGATTACCCATTTTATTTCGGTGCATTCATATTATTACTAGGCGTCATCTTAAACTATTTATGGATCAAGAAGACACCTGCATGTAAAGCAAATATATAGGAGGGATTTCGTTGACCATTATCGGCTTTGTTCGACATGGTGTGACTGCGTGGAATAAAGAAGGTCGCGTCCAAGGAAACTCTAATATTCCATTGGATGAAGAAGGAATAGCAACGGCTGAAAAGTTGGCGAGGCGTCTTGCGGCTGAAGAGTGGGATATTATTTTCACTAGCCCGATGACTCGTGCAAGACAAACAGCAGATATACTTGCGACGGAGCTACATATAGAAGTGGTAGAAGACCATCGTCTGCGTGAAAGAAGCGGTGGATTGATTGAAGGGACGACAGAGCAAGAACGTCAACAAAAGTGGGGATTGAAGTGGCGCGAATTGGATTTGCAATCCGAAACAGCAGAAAGTGTGGTGGCTAGAGGTATGGAGTTTGTAAAGGAACAAATAAAGAGAAATTCAAATCAACGGATTCTAGTTGTTAGTCATGGTAGTTTTCTGAAACGAATCATTATGGCGCTAATGGGAGATCAAAAGTATGCGATCACGATTGATAATACTTCATTGACTGTAATTGATGTAGAAACTAAAAGTTGTGCGTTATTGAATGATACGTCACACTTGGTAGGAGGACTCGATGGAAATCCAATATGAGTTAACAGAAGAAGATGTTGTAGCATTTAATTTATATCACGTGAAAAACTCCAAAGTCGGAAAGAATTCATTGCAGTGGCAACGCTTTGTATCTCCTATGATATTCTTATTGTTTGCTTACTTTTTATCTGTTTTTACGGATATGGCAAAAGGTCCTTTGTTTGTTGTTTTCGGATTGACTGCGATTGTATGGGTGCTTCTTTACCCGAAGTATTTCTATTTCCACATTACGCGGCAAGTACGTAAGATGTTGAAAGAAGGAAAAAATGATGGACTGATCGGCGAACATTCTATGAAGATGAATAAAGCTGGTATTACCGATAAAACATCAATGGGCGAGACGCAAGTACAGTGGGGTGGTATACAGCGTATGATAGAGGACACAGATTATATTTACATATTCACGAGTACAGTGAGCGCATACATCTTACCGAAGCGTCACGTATATTCTGTGGATGGTTTAAAGGCTTACGTAGAAAAACGAATTAAACTATAAAAAAAGTCAGAAGCTTCAGTAGCCCTGACTTTCTTAAATCTCTAGGACGTATTAGAATGTTTCCATCGTAGGGATCTGCGTGGAATTTCCAATCTTATATATTCGCTATGTGGTGTACCCTACTCATCATTGAGAAATTTGAATGCTTTGTTTGAAGGATCAAGGAGTACTTGATCAGTTAATCCTTCTAATGCCTCAATGAGACATACTAGTAGAACGCTTCATAGGCAGTCTCTCATTCCATGACGAGTGAACTTATCGTTTACCGGGTTTCATTTCTCGTAAGCCGATTCTCATCGCACCAATAGCGATAGTAACATTTATACTGATTGCAATTGCTATAAATAGCCACTTCACCTTTTCAGGAAGATCGAGCATGATTGCTAAAATTAAACATGTAAAACCAATCGCTAACATAAGTAAATAGAGTGACAATTTCTTAGTCAATACAAGTCCACCCTTCTTAGTTTCTACCTTTATTGTAGCATGAAAAAACAATTATTTTCGCTGTGATATGCTAATCTTCGTAACAGCACAATAGCTATTTGGATGGATTAAAACAAAAAGCGATTATTTCCGAGGAAATAATCGCTTTTTTATCTAGTACCTTCATTTTCTGCCATCAATCGAGAAAATCTGGTTCTTCGCTAACAATCTTCTCCCATAATGGCTGGAAGTTTTCCCATCCATCTGCTTCTCTACCTACTTGTTTTGCGGTACTTGCAGCAAATTCGTCAGGAATCGGGTTCACAATCCCAGCCGCTTCTGCAAGTAGCTGAACCTGACAAGAACGTTCAAGTGTGATGAACCAGAAAGCTGCCGAATCCACAGATTGTCCAACTGTTAATGGACCGTGATTTTTTAAAAACATCGCTTTATTATCGGCTAACGCTTTTGCTACTTTCACGCCTTCATCTTCTTCATAAACAACTCCTGAAAATTCATCCAATACGGAATGGTCGTTATAAAAAGCGCAAGCATCTTGTGTCAAAGGATCAATCAATCGGCCTGTCGAAGCCCATGTCTTACCGTATAAAGAGTGCAAATGAACAGAAGAAATTACGTCAGGTCTAGCTTCGTGAATAGCCGAGTGGATCATTAGTGCGGATTTATGTAGTGAGTATTTACCTTGTACCACTTCGCCATCGGGATTTACTAATACTAAATCTGATGCTTTAATCTTGCCAAAAGCAATGCCATACGGATTTACCCACATATGGTCTGTATATTCAGGATCACGATACGTTGCATGACCTGCCACACCTTCTGTAAAGCCAAAGCGAGAAAATAATCGGAATGCCCCAGCTAATCGCTGTTTATTATATTGCCTTTCTTCATCAAGACTAGTAAATGTTGGTCGCTCTAAATAATCCTTGACGTTTTCTCCGCTTACACGTTCTTCGTTGTGATTCATTAAATTTACCTCCATTTAGTTGTGTTTTGCTATTCAAGGAATAAACAATCTAATTCCCCATGATAACAAACAGGATATTATTGTCAACAAGCAACTTTACAGCATAATTGCAAAAAAGTTGCTATCCTATTTATAGATATGAATAGAGAGTATCACATAATGGTAGTTGTGGACTGGTGTTAGGAAGGGGAAACGTAAATGGTATCAGATAAGAAAATTGTGTTTTTTGATCTGGATGGCACATTAATGACCCATGATAAAACGATTTTAGAATCTACAAAGCAAGCACTGAGAGCATTGCAAGATAAAGGAATCTATACCGTCATATGCACTGGCAGAGCTCCATTGATGTTCAACTGGTTGTTAGAGGAATTATCATTTGATTCTTATATATCGATGAATGGACAACATGTTGTAGTAGAAGGGAAAGAAATTTTCTCGAACCCTATAAAACGAGAGGTACTTCAGCAACTAACAGACGTAGCTGAAAGAAATGGACACGGTCTGACTTACTCTACTTTTGAGTCATTTGTGACAAATATTGCGGCTCATCCCTTGGTGATAGACGGTACGACACGTTTGAAAATACCGTACCCTACAGTGGATCCCCGTGTTTATTTACATTCCGACGTTAACCAAGTACAAATCTATAGTACTGTGGAAGAAACAGAAGAGTATATGGACTTATTCAAGGAATATTCATTTGTTCGATGGGATGAGACTTCAGTAGATATGCTTCCAGAAGGAGCATCTAAAGCTGTAGGTATAGAAAAGGTGTTAGACTATCTGAACATACCAATTGAAAATAGCTATGCATTTGGCGATGGGCTAAATGATATGCAAATGATTCAAGCGGTTGGAATGGGGATTGCTATGGATAATGCGATATCTGAGTTAAAGGAAGTAGCGGATGTAGTTACTGCATCTTGTTCCGACGATGGAATTTTGAAAGGTTTGCTTAAAGTAGGTTTGTTAGAAGAAAAGGATATTCCTCACGTGCAGAAAAACAGGAAGTGATTTTGGCATATAATACGACAAGTTTTATTCTTGACAACTTTGTGAACGGGGCGTATATTTGAATGATATACAAAAAAAGGATTGTTTTAATATTCAATCTACCCGATAGAGTAGTTGGATACACTTCTAGAGGAGGCTTCATTTACAATGAAATTAGAAAAGCAGTGCCGAGAATCAAGGGTTGTCAGAACGAGTAGGATTTTCCCTAATGACGTCAACAATCATAATACGTTGTTTGGTGGGCGTTTAATGAGTGATATCGACCAAATTGCATCGATTTCTGCGGCACGGCACAGCAGAGCGGATTGTGTAACTGCATCCATGGATTCCGTGGATTTCTTGCACCCGATTCGACCATCTGATTCCGTTTGTTTCGAATCCTATGTGACATGGACAGGAAAGTCTTCTATGGAGATTTTCGTTAAAGTTATCGCGGAGGATTTAGCAAGTGGTGATTGTAAAATTGCGGCCACCTCTTTATTAACATTTGTTGCGTTGGATGAAAATAAGAAACCGTTAACGGTACCGCAAGTTGTTCCTGAAACGGATGAGGAAAAGTATTTGCATGAGACAGCTCCGCAACGCGCGGAAATCCGTAAAATGCGTAAGCAACAAAGTAAAGATCTAGCAACTGTTTTAACAAATAACTATCCTTGGCACGAACCTGCACCCGTGAGAGTAAATGCTTAAGTAACTCAGTCAACTTAAAACAGTTGACTGAGCTTTTTTACGTATAATATGCTGAATGAATGCACATACTACAAAAAGATAGGATGTTCTCTAGTGAGTTGACTTGGAGGATACCTATCTTTTTTATTCTACAATAATAAGAGTGAACTCTAAATCAGCTTTCAAATGATCTTCCATTAACTGACTTGCAAGTTCAGGTTGACGTTGTTCGATTGCGTCGCAAATTTTAATATGCTCGTCAATAAGAAAAGGTCTCTCATGTTGGACGACGGTTTTGCTGAATAAGTAAATGATAGACTGCATTTTATCCACAGTATCAATCATAATTGGATTTCTAGATTCTTCGACAATAAGATCGTGAAAGTCTTTGTTGGCTTTAACGATAGTTTGGGAATCGCTTGTTTTTGCTAAGTGGATACTTCTACGCAACCGACTAATGTTATTTGCGGACATATAAGTTGCAGCCATTTTTGCAGCATAGCTTTCAATAAGCATGCGCATTTGAAACATATGTCGTAAATCTTTTTCGCTAGGTTTGATTACTCTTTTTCGTTTTATCAACCCTTCTTGTTCTAAACGGCGGATGGCTTCACGTACAGGTGTCCGACTAACGCCAATTTCTTCGGCAAGCTGCACTTCCACAAGTTTCATGCCCCCCGGATAGTTGCCGGTAATAATTTGCTCTCGAATCGTTTCGTACGCTAGCAATTGTGCGCTCCGTGTAGTAATTTCCATTGGATATCCCCCCGTTCATTAGATTACAGTATACTAGATAACTTCACTGAATGCCTATTTGTATTCATTGGATATGGAATTGTATACAAGTCAGAATTGTTATTGTATACTAATTGCAAGGATTGTTATCTAAAATAAAGGAGGAAATTCCTTATGAAAATTGGTTTTATTGGTCTTGGGATTATGGGGCGACCTATGGTGTTGAATATTTTACATGCTGGATTTAATGTGAAAGCATTTGATTTAAGTGAAGAAGCTAGAAAAGTCGTAGCTGATGCGGGGGCTGTGGAAGCGCTTACTCCTGGAGAGGCCGCAGTGGATAGCGATATTGTCATTACTATGTTACCTAATGCAGCAATTGTGCGTGATGTGTTATTTGGCGCGAATGGTATTAGTAATACACTTCGACCAGGCGCAATCGTCATCGACATGAGTTCTGTATCGCCAGCGGATTCGGTTTTTTGTGCAAACGAACTTAAACAGCTAGGTATCGGTTTCATGGATGCACCGGTAAGCGGCGGAGAACCAAAGGCTATTGACGGGACACTAGCAATTATGGTTGGTGGTGAAGAGACGGATATCGAGAAGGTCCGTCCTGTTCTTCAAGCGATGGCAGCAGACGTAACGCATGTCGGTGGTCACGGTAGCGGTTCGACGACGAAATTAGCAAATCAAATTCTTGTGAATGTAACGATTGCAGCGATGTCAGAAGCAGTAGTCCTAGCATCTAAAGCAGGAGTAGATATTGAAAAAATGTATGAAGCGATACGTGGTGGACTAGCCGGTAGTGCAGTGCTGGACGCAAAAATCCCTCTTATTTTAGAACGGAATTTTAAAGCGGGTGGACGAATCGATATTAATATGAAAGATTTAACGAATGTCGTGCAAGCAGGACGAGATATTGGTGTACCCATGCCGCTAACAACAGATGTCCTAGAAATGTTCCATGCGTTGAAAGTGGACGGTAAAGTTGCGGATGATCACGTAGGTTTGATTCAGTACTATGAAAAGTTAGCTAATTTTGAAGTGCCGAAGAGGGGGAAGTGAGTTGGAAAAAAGAATCAAGAAACTGCCGGTATATGATGAAAAACTAAAGTCATTATGGGACAGGGAACGATCTGCATTCGCACAAAAAATCATTGTTTTGGATGATGATCCTACGGGTGTTCAGACAGTTCATGGTATTCCTGTTTATACGGATTGGTCTGCAGAAACCATTCAGGCTATGTTTGAGGAACCGCGTCAGCTTGTGTTCTTACTAACGAATTCTCGTGCGTTTTCTGTCGAAGAGACGACAAAGGTTCATACGCAAATTGCGGAAAGAGTCGCTGCAGCAGCGAAGCAAACGGGAAAAGAATTTTTAATGATCAGTAGAGGCGATTCAACGTTGCGTGGTCATTATCCCCTAGAGACAGAAGTGTTGAAAAATACGCTGGAGAGAAATGATGCCTACACAGTCGATGGTGAAATACTCATTCCATTTTTCAAAGAAGGTGGCAGAGAAACGATTGATGACGTGCATTATGTCATACAAAACGGTCAGTATGTCCCAGCCGGTGAAACGGAATTTGCGAAAGATCGAATGTTCGGGTACACGAAAAGTAATTTAAGAGAATATATCGCTGAGAAAACGCAAAATCAATACCCTGCAGAAAGTGTGCTATCCGTTTCGCTAGAAGAGTTACGCACGCTTGATTTTGAAACAATTGAGTGGAAATTAAATCAACTGGAAGATTTTCAGAAGTTGATTGTTAATGCGGTGACAGAAGAGGACTTACACGTGTTCACGATTGCCTTGATGCGTGTTACGGATCAAGGAAAACACTTTCTATTCCGAACAGCTGCTTCCTTTACGAAAGTGATTGGTAATATTTCCTCTAAACCATATTTGATGAAAAAAGACTTAATGCGCAATGAATCGACAGCAGGGGGATTAATTGTTGTCGGATCACATGTACAGAAAACAACGGATCAGCTGAATGCACTGAAGTCACTCGAATCAGTAGAGTTTATGGAATTTCATTGCAACTTAGTAGTAGATACAGAGAAGTTCAAGGAAGAAGTAGAACGTATCCAGCAACGAATTAATGAGAAAATCAGTGAAGGAACGACGGTTTGTGTCTTTACTTCTCGCACTCGTCTTGATCTAGGTGAAGGACGTCAAGAAGAGGAATTAGCGCTTTCGGTAAAAATATCATCTGCTGTGACGCAATTTGTAGCAAACTGTCATCCGCAACCAGCCTTCGTCATTGCAAAAGGTGGAATCACGTCGAGTGATGTAGGAACGATAGGATTAGCCGTAAAAAAAGCAGAAGTAGCGGGCCAAATCGCTCCTGGTATACCTGTATGGCAAACTGGAGAAGAAAGTCGTTTTCCTAGTATTCCATATATTATTTTCCCTGGCAACGTCGGGGAAGTCGAAACACTACGCGATGTTGTAGAAAAATTAACCAATAAAGATTGAGAGGTGTAGAGATGGTAGAAGGTAATATGCTCATCGTAATATTTTTACTATCACTCGCGGCATTATTCTTCATGATTTTGAAAATGAAGATTGAACCATTTGTTACGTTAATTATCGTAGCGATTGTTACGGCTCTAGCACTTGGTTTCCCTTTGGAAGAAATTCCGAAAGTCGTTACGACCGGTTTTGGTAATACGCTAATCGGTGTAGGGATCTTGATCGGTCTTGGTGTTATTTTCGGTCAGTTTCTCGGAGTGTCTGGGGCAATTGAGAAAATTGCAGGCGCTGTATTGCGCGTGTTTGGTATAAAACATTCAGCTGCGGGACTGTCATTAACAGGAATCGCTGTTTCTATTCCCGTCTTCTTTGATGCAGCCTTCGTCATTTTAAGTGGACTAGTGAAAAGTTTGTCGAGACGTACAGGGATTTCAATCGTAACATTCGTTACTGCACTCGGTGTCGGTTTGATTGTTTCGCATAGTATGATTGCGCCAACACCAGGTCCACTTGTCGTGGCAGAAAATACAGGCTCAGATCTAGGACTATTCATTTTGTACGGTATCATTTGTGCAATTCCCGCCGCTATGATTGGTGGCTACTTTTACGGAACGTTCATCGGTAAACGAATTCATACAACACCTGAAGAACTAGAGGAAGATATTATCGTCCCTGAGCCTGTTGCAGGACGCAAAGAAATCTCCACAGGTTTATCATTCTTCATGCTCGGGCTACCGATTATGTTGATTCTCTTAAATACAGTAACAAAGTTATGGTTAGAAGAAGGAACAGTCTCACGCATTTTAGGTTTCATCGGCGATAAAAATGTCGCACTTCTGATTAGTGTGATTGTTGCATTGATTGTATTGAAACCATATATTCACGTGCCATATAAAACGTTATATGATGAAGCGATCAATTCTGCCGGTATGATTATCCTCGTTACAGGAGCGGGTGGTGCATTCGGTGCCGTCATCAATCAAAGCGGAATCGGTGATTATTTGATTGAAACGATGCAAGGTTGGAGTATTCCAATTCTCATACTCGCATTCATCTTCTCGCAAATTTTACGTGCATCACTTGGTTCGGCGACCGTTGCGCTCGTTACGACATCCTCCATTCTTGGACCGATGGCAGGCGAACTTGGCGTATCTCCAATTTTACTAGGGCTAGCAATCTGTGCGGGAGCGATAGGCTTGTCGTTACCAAATGACTCTGGTTTCTGGGTTGTGAATAAATTCGGACGCCTGACGATTCCGCAAACGATTCAAGCGTGGTCAATTGGTGGTTTCGTCGCTGGTTTGACAGCGCTTGGTATGGTTTATTTATTGAATTTGATGAGCGGATTCTTACCTGGACTCTAATGGGTAGATCGCAAGTAGTCTTCTATCGCTAACCTTTCAGAAATCGTCTATACTAGGATGGATTGAAAGAAAAGGGGGAATCAAGTTGACACTAAAAACAATTACAGCAGAAGAGTTGTTCAAGAAAATGAAGTCTCAAGAAGAGGTCGTGCTTGTGGACGTGAGAGCCGAAGATAAATATAACGACTTCCATATTGAAGGACCAACAGTAGAAAGTATACACATACCGAAAACAGAGATTTTTAAGCTGGAAGATCATCGCGAAGAGCTTATTTCATCCATGCCAACGGATAAAGAAGTAATCATTACTTGTACGACTGGCAATTCTGCAACTAAGTGTGCGAATATCCTCGCAAATCGCGCTTGTGATGTTGTCCTTTTAGAAGGCGGCATTACCGCTTGGAAAGAATATTTGAATAGTATAGAATAAGAAAAGTCGATTGATGGAGGATTTCTGTCAATCGACTTTTTCTATGAGTAAATAATCTATAGTTTCAGCGTCTTAATCCATTGCATTAGAAATTAATTAATAAAACACTTGCAAATAGGAATGATTCCTGTTTATAATAAAGCAGACTTGTTGAAGTAGTATTTTTTTACGTATTTCTAAATAGTAATCATTACGATTTGTTGTATGGAGTTTTTAGTAGGTTGTTTTCCAATAAAGGAGTGAAATTGTTGAGTACAAAAAAAGTTCCAGTCACTGTATTGAGTGGGTATCTCGGTTCAGGTAAGACGACGTTGCTGAATCATATTTTAAGTAATAAAGAGGATTTGAAAGTCGCTGTAATAGTTAATGACATGAGCGAAGTGAATATTGATGCTTCTTTAGTAAAACAAAATGGTTTTTCCAAAACAGATGAGAAATTGGTTGAAATGCAGAATGGCTGCATTTGCTGTACACTTCGTGAAGATTTGCTAATAGAAGTGGAGAGGTTGGTGAGAGACAGTGTGATCGATTATATTGTGATTGAATCAAGCGGGATTAGTGAACCTATACCGGTTGCTCAAACATTTACATATATTGATGAGGAACTAGGAATTGATCTATCTGCGATCTGTACACTTGATACGATGGTGACAGTCTTGGATGCGAATCGCTTTTGGAACGACTACGCTTCTGGGGAAAGTCTTTTGGAACGTAAACAGGCAGTGGATGATACAGACACAAGGGGGATAGCCGATTTATTAATTGATCAAATAGAGTTTGCAGACGTTATTGTATTAAATAAAGTAGATTTAGTTGCACCGATAGATGTTCATGAGCTAAAGGCGGTAGTGCAGAAGTTTAATCCACAAGCTAAGATCATCGAAAGTGAATTTTCAAAAGTATCTTTAGATCAGGTGTTAAACACGGGGCTATTTGATTTTGAAAGATCTAGTCAAGGGGCAGGATGGTTGAAAGAATTGAATGAAGAGCATGTTCCGGAAACGGAAGAGTATGGTATTACTTCATTTGTTTATCGCCGTAATAAGCCGTTTCATCCTGAGCGATTCATGTCATGGATTGAGGAATGGCCCGTGGACGTCGTTCGAGCGAAGGGCTTTATTTGGTTAGCTACAAGGAATGACATCGTGTGCCTGTTGTCTCAAGCGGGACCTTCATTGACGTTCCAAGTAGCGGGTAATTGGATCGCGACGTATCCAGAAGCAGAACAAAATAGAATTATAGATGAAGAGCCGGAAATATTGAAGCGCTGGGATACTGTGCATGGTGATCGGTTGACAGAACTTGTCATGATTGGTATCGATATGGATCGCCAACAAGTAGAATGTGTATTAGACGAGTGTTTGCTTACAGAAGAAGAAATGACTCAGAAGTGGTCCGAGTTTGAAGATCCTTTGCCTTCATTCAATATATAATTAGGGGGAAACGAAATGAGAGTAAACATTACGCTAGTGTGTACTGAAACAGGGGATCGTAATTATATGACAACGAAGAATAAACGAACGAATCCCGAGCGCATCGAACTTATGAAATATAGTTCAAGATTGAAGAGGCATACACTGCATAAAGAGAGTAAATAAAGGAATACATGAAAATTTCCAAGTAAAAAGAGTCGATTGATGAAGGTAGCCCATCAATCGGCTCTTTTCTATTTATTATACCGAAACAATGAAAGGGCACTCTTATTATGAAGATATACAGGGCACTTTTATTGAAAAAAGTCGGAGGATTACGGTTTTAGCTGATTAAGCGAATATCTCATTTCAAGGCTCTTCGTATACTTTAATTGACACGGTAGGACACGTCGATTTTTCTCCCGAAATGCAAAGAGAGATTCAAGTGCTGGATACACCTTGAATTATGCGACAACATTTCCTTCGTTTACGAATGGTGAAGGTTCACAGAGCTTACAGTTTGGTGGTTACGATGAATGTCACGACTTACAGCACGTTATTAAGCGGTCTTTCCTGTGTCTCACATTGATTAGAATATATAATATACCTATAATTCTATTCGTAACTTTCATAGTTCTATAGAATAATTGGATGCATATGGTATGATAGTCTAAATGAAAGCGTATTCAGTTGGAAACGTAAATGGTAGGAGGAATAGTTTATGAAAATGATTCTTCAGCAAAAGCAAGAATTAAATTTAAGAATGACTACGGAACTTCGCCAAGCAATCGAGTTACTACAACTTAATACACATGATTTGGAACTATATATTAGAGAACAAGAATTAGAAAATCCTTTAATTGAACTAGAAGAACGTGAAAGCCGTGATTCATTTCAGGAAAGTGTGAAAACTTCAGTTGGGGGACAGGGGCAAGACTCTCAGGAATGGATAAAAGAACAAACGGAAAGTAAGCGAGATCAGCTAATTAAGCAGGTGAATATCAATTTCTCAGATAGTGAAACAAAACGATTATTGAAAACGTTGATTCATAATTTAGATGATAACGGATATTTATCTGAAGAAACGGTGTTGATGGATGCTTGTGAGTTGGAAAGAGGTATAGCGTTATTGCAGCAACTAGGTCCCCCTGGTATTGGTGCGCGGAATTTACGTGAGTGTTTATTACTTCAAGTTAAGCAATCGCAATCCTACCCCGACATGGCTGAGGAATTCATTGGAAACTATTTATCTTTAGTAGCTGAGCGGAAATGGTCTGAAATTGCGAAAGGGATGGATATTTCCTTGCACCAAGTAAAGGAGTTGTATGAGTATGTACTTACACTGAAACCACGCCCTTGCCCTGAACTTGTAGATTCAGAGATTGAATTTGTAACACCTGATATTATCGTTACTGAGAAGGAAGGTAACTTATCTTTTCATTTAAATGATTATGGGTTGCCAAAAATTAGTTTGCGGCAGGAATATGTCTCCCCGCTACAACGTTCGACAGAGTTATCATCATATTTGCATGAATATCATAAGAAAGCACAGTGGCTTTTGTCGAGTATTGAACAACGGCGCCAGACAATTATTCGAATGGTGACGGAATTACTAGAAAAACAGCGATTGTTTTTTCTAAATGGCCGTGAAGCGCTAGTACCGATGACATTAAAGGATATTGCGGATAGTATTGAGATGCATGAATCAACAATTAGTCGTGTAGTATCGAACAAAATCATCCAGACACCTGTGGGAACGTTCGAAATGCGTACTTTGTTCACTTCTAAGTTAGACACAGAGACAGGTGCTAGTATTTCTCAAGCGACAGTTAAATCGTTACTAAAAACATTGATTGATGAAGAAGATAAGCGAAAACCTTTATCTGATCAGAAAATTGCTGATTATTTTAGAGAAGTAAAAGGAGTGACGATATCACGAAGAACGATCAGTAAATATCGTGAAGAGCTACAAATTCCAACTTCAAATAAACGGAAAGCAATAGTGTAGATTATTAATAGATCAAAAAGCCAATCACGCCGGTCGTGATTGGCTTTCTTCTGCTTCTAGTCTCAATTGCGCACGTTTTTCCATATGCATGACTAATCGGATACTCGCTTCATAAAGTACCATCATCGGAATAAGAACAATTAATTGACTAAGAAAATCAGGTGGTGTAATCAATGCTGAAAGTACACCTAATGTCACATAAGACCACTTTCGCACTTTCTTCATCGTGTCGCCTGTCAACAAACCAATCGCAGCTAAAAACATTGCGACCATTGGCAATTCGAACAATAAACCGATCGGCATAGTCGTAAGTAATAAAAACCGTGCGTATTCCTGTGCTGAAATCATAATATCAAAATTCATCGTACCGAGTGAAATAAGGAAATTATAGCTCAGCGGATTGACGACAAAATAACCGAATGCTAATCCTCCTACAAAAAGTAAAAACATCACAGGGGAGTATAGGATTAGAAAACGACTTTCCTGCTCATTCAATCCTGGTTTGACAAATTGCCATAAAAAGTTACAGACAAAAGGCAAGGCTAAACCAAATGCTAAAGCTGCAGAGACTGACATATAGAAAGAAATGATTTCCAATGGACTTAGTACAATTAATTTATGTCCTCTCGTGACATAAGGAAACCAAAGATTAATTGTACTGAAGACACCAACGAAAAATACTAAAAAGATTATAACACTTTTTATCAACTGTTTACGTAAATCAGTTAAGTGATCTACAACCGTAGGCTCAAGCGAAGAGTCTTCTATAACAATAGAATGTACCGATTGGAGAGATTCAACAGAGTCATTTATTTGTTTTTGTTCAGGAGGTGTCATCTATTTCACCTGCTCTTTTATTTCTACTTTCTGCGCTTCGATTTTCTTTGACTCATCATCGTCATCCATAATATCTTTTGCAGATTTTTTGAATTCCGCTAATGTTTTTCCTACTGCAGAACCGACTTCAGGTAATTTGCGCGGTCCGAATAGTATTAAAATGATGACTAAGATAATAATTAGTCCTGGTACCCCAATGGCGGCTAAATTCATAGCACTTCCTCCTTTCCTTCTCTGAAAAACATAGTCCTTTTTTTATAATGTCCACTTTACACAATTTTCAAACAATCACCCGAAGTATATATTGAAATGGTAAATGGGAGGGATTTTTAATTCTACTGATTAAATTTTCTAGTATACGGACAACCTGAACGGTAAGTACATACATGCGCAGAAAGAAGTGATGAGTATGGGTGAATTAGAAAATGAAGCGCCTGCATATGTAAATCGGCTTGCCAAACAATTGGCACCTTCTACGGATGTGGTTAAAAAAACACTGAAAAGAAAAGAGCGGATTGTCCATTTGCTGTATTTGAAAAGCGTAGTAGACATGATGCAACTGCAAGAAATTATTGTTAAGCCTTTCTATGAATTATCAAAAGAACAAAACTTTGCGGATTATATAAGGTCCTTACCTTACGAAACAAACATGCCTTCAGGAGATGAAGAAGTTCTTATTGAAATAACAAAAGGGAATGTCTTTGTCATGATTGACAAGCAAATCACCTTGCTTGAGTTAAAAATGGTAGCGGCTAATGCGGTGCAGGAGGCGACGATGGAACCGACTATTCACGGCCCGCAGCTAGGCTTAAGTGAAAGTTTGGAGACGAATATTAATGTGATTCGCCAACGATATCATCAACCTTCGCTGATCATCGAGACAGTACAGTTAGAAGAAGCTTCAAATCGATCAGTCGCATTAGTTTACGATACAGATCTTGTTCGTCCTAAGTTGTTGAAAGATATAAAAAAGCGTATTCAGTCGATAGATATAAAATTAATTCAGGGGAGCTCGGATCTTCAGTATCACATGAACGAGGTGAAATATAGTTTATTTCCTACAAGCCTTCTTACGGAAAGACCGGATCGGGTTCTTCATAATATGGCAGCTGGAAAAGTTATTATTTTAGTAGACGGAAGTCCGCATGCTCTAATTACACCTACAGTATTTTTTGATTTTATGGCTTCAATGGAAGATAATTATTACTCATTTTGGGTAGTTAAATTAATTCAATTTCTTCGTTATGGTGGATTGTTTACTTGTATTATGTTGCCGGCTTTATATGTTGGTATTACTTCTTACACACCAGATGTTTTCCGAACGGAGCTTGCATTGACAGTGGCGGCAAGTCGAATCGGTGTACCGTATCCATCCTTTATCGAAGTGTTTTTTATGTTGATATTCATTGAACTTCTAACAGAAGCTAGTATGCGGTTGCCCAATACAATTAGTGCGACAGCGACTACTGTTGGTGGATTGATCTTAGGGACTGCTGCAGTAGAGGCTGCGCTAACTTCAAACATTTTGGTCATCGTTGTCTCATTAGTAGCTATTTCCACATTTGTCATACCGATTAGTGAGATGAATTATGCAGTTAGAGTTTGTCGGTTTTTCTTATTGGTCTATACAACGGTATTTGGTCTAGCAGGTTTAGTTCTTGGCATGTTGGGGCTAATTATGTATTTAGTGAATAAGGATAGCTTTGGCGAACCGTACTTACGATTGTTCGGGAAAAACCGTCAAGAAGAATTAAAGGCGGATGAACAATGAGTCGCTTTGTCTATTATTTATTAATCTCTAATATGGTAGCTAATATGATCGCTGCTGGGCCAAGGATTTTATTTAGTAAAAGTGAACAAGGTGCCATTGTGTCAATGATTATTGCGCTATTCTTTGGAGTGTTTATCAATTGGGCGCTGATTAAGTTTTTTAATGCTTTTTCAGGGGAAAGTCTTCCTGAAATTTTAGATTTATATGTAAAGAGATGGATCTCAATTCCTATTCTAGTGGTGCTTGGTTCAATCTGGTATATCGCGGGTCTGCAGACATTAATAACATATGTCGATTTACTATTACGGTTTTTAGCTCCTGAAATGTCTGTATACACAACCCTGTCTATGTTTATTGTTGTGATTAGCTTTGGTGTCATTATGAAGAGTCGTAGTATTCTATTCACACTTGAACTTGTGTTTGTCATGCTATTACCTTTTGCTATTTACTATGTAATAAAGCTTTATTTTTCACCGCAAATTAGTTGGGATTATGTAAGGCTAGCAATGTCATTTATCGATAATCCGCCAAATTACACAGTCTTTTCAACGACATTATTTTTCTTCATTGGAACGTTTGACATTATCGTGTTCAATTCCCTGTTAAAGAAGAAAATGATCTTCGGTCTGAAAGAAGCCACTTTCGTTTTCCTGTTGGGGGCGTTCACCATCTTCACAACTTATTTTATTCCTATTGGTGTATTAGGATTTGATCGAATTAAAGATTTTATTTACCCTTGGATCTTTACAAGTGATTCTATTCGAATGAAATTTGGAGTGATCGAGCGTGTCGTATTTATCTTCTTATTAATCTTCTTAGCTGTAGCGTTTTTAAGTATCATGATACATTGGCACGTCTCATTTAAGTTATTTGAAAATGTATTTCGTTTGAAAAAGTCAATGACTAATAAGGGGAAGACTATACGCACTTGTATTCTACTCGTGGCTTTTTGGGTAGTAGCATTTTTCATCACAGTAAGAGTGACGGAGTATGATTTATTTACCTATAGCTCCTATTATTTCAACCTTATGTCTGTTGTAATCGTTGGGTTGTTAAGTTTGTTATGGATGCTAAATAGGAGGGCGAAGTCATGAGAAACGCCACTATTGTAGTAAAAGTGTTGATAATCGCATTGTTACTAGGGGTTGTGTTGCTACAAACGGGTTGTGCTTTTAAAGATATAGATAAACGCATCTTTGTAGTAGCAGTTGGTATAGACCCTTCAGACAAATTTGATGAAGGTTTTAAAGTAACGCTGAAAATCGCATTACCGTTTGGTTCTATTAAAACCTCGGCAAAACCAAGCTATGCTTATATATCTGAAGAAGGAGCTTCTGTTGGCGAAGCGATTCGATTGTTGGAAACGCATGTTGATAAAGTGTTGGAACTGGGACATATGAAGACAATTGTTATTCACGAGGAACTTTTGGCAGAGCATTTGCAAGAATTTATGGACTACTTTGTTAGACGCGCTGATATTCAATTGATTGCCTACGTCGCTGCAGCTAGACCATCAGCAGAAACCATACTGAAAGTCGAGCCATCGACAGAAGCACCAGCCTCGGTCGCATTATTTAACCTCTTCGGAGACTCCGCAATTGAAAGTCCATTTATCGTTACGACGTATTTATTTCAATTACGTAGGGATCATTTGGCAAAAGGGATTAATTCCGTACTGCCATTAATCGAGACGAACGAAAATAAAGATTTGCTAATAGTGAATAATTCAGTTGTTATCTCTAGAAAGAAAGCACCGGTTATTCTCAGTATTGTGGAAACTAAATATTATGATTCACTATTAAAAGGTTCTACAGGCTTTACTTATCAAGTTGAAAATGATCAATTGAAGGTACTGTTGGATATTAGTAAAAGCAAGATGAGCTATAAAATTATTAAAAGTAAAAATCAAACGCCAAAGACAATTGAGATTCATATTAAAATGAAAGGAATTATTGGAGAGTCAAATAAAAAACTTTACTTATCCAAGTTAGATGAATACAATGACATGGCATCCAAAGAAGTGCAGAAAAAAGCATATGAATTTTTCAAAAGAATGCAAGAAGAAAGTGTAGATCCTTTCGGCTTCGGCTTGCGTTACCGTAGTACTCAATTACACCGAAGTGATGTAGAGAAAGTATGGGCGAATGCGTATCCGACTGTTGAATTTAAAGTAACGGCAGACGTCAACTTACAAAGTACAGGAACAACAGAATAATTTTGAAAAATACATTATCCTAAATCCATTAGGGTGGTGTGTATATAAATACCCTATAAGAGGGACTTTTTCAAAGTGTCCATCTTATAGGGTACAGCTTATTGAGACATTCAGTTTTTACTTCCTAAGGTTACGACGTTCTTTATTTTCCATACCGTTCGGTTGTTCACGTTTCCGATCGAAGTTGAACTCTTCCCCGAACTCCATGTTTTCAGGTTGTTCCTGACGTTGACGCTGATTTTGATTCGGTTGTTCTTGACGCTGACGATCTGCTTTTCGTTTATTCATTGTATGCACTTCCTTTTCGATTGTTAGAGGACTAGCCGTCTACACAGATAGCTTGTGCAGAATTGAGCAAACTATAACAACAAAAAAGAAACTTCACTGCGCCCAGTGAAGTTTCTTTTCGTATTAATTCAAATGAAGTGGTGGAGGGAAAATCCATCCTTTTTCTTTGTTCAAACTCAGTAGTTTCGCACCGAATGCTACTTTTTCCATATGGGCTTTGGCAAATAAGGCCGCAACATCTTCGCGCAAGCATTGACCCATCGCCAGACTACATGAAACGAGTCCTTGACCAACATTAATAGAAACGGCTCCGCTTATTTCTTGATCCATAAAGAGAACGCCCGCAGGAATGTCTTCTCGATTACATTTCGGTCTTTCTGGTAAAGCAGGTGGCGGCGTGATACCATTCGCTTTTAAAACTTTACCGAATGAAGCATTCTCAGATTTCATCGTCTTAATAGCTTGTTCTATTAATTGTTTGAGATCGGAATCACCTGCTTGATTGACAAAGGCTTCGTAGCCACTGATTAAACCGTTATTGGCCCCAATAAATGCCCAAATTGCAGTTACTTCACCATAGTGTAACGGCTCATCTTTTGAATTTCCATCTAAAATACCCAATGAAACCACTCCTTACATATTATGAACTTTCAGGAGTAGTATGGCCGTAAAGAAACCTTTTATACGATTATTTTTTATACGTTGTAACAAATGAAGGTCTTGGGAAAATATTTGGACGTTTATCAACACCGTCATCTGTGCCTCGTTTGGCGTGCGCTTTTCCATACGCCTGTGAGGACTGCCAAGCTGTAAAGGATTCCTCATCATCCCACATCGTCAAAATGACGTATGTATCAGACTCTACAGGACGTAGTACACGAATGGCCACGAAACCAGGTTCAGCCTCAATCAAACGCGCACGATTACTAAAACGTTGTTCAAAAATCTCGCGGCCATCTTCAGATA
Source organism: Sporosarcina sp. GW1-11 (assembly GCF_033088395.1). NCBI lineage: Bacteria > Bacillati > Bacillota > Bacilli > Caryophanales > Caryophanaceae > Sporosarcina > Sporosarcina sp. GW1-11. The sequence goes on from NZ_JAPMIW010000011.1 coordinate 71,002, forward strand.
CGGGTACATTATTCAACACAGCGAAACGTCCGGAAGGTAGATCACCGCTATGATCCATTACTTCATACTCGACTGCATTTTCCAAGTGTGTAGTTTCAGCCTCTTGTAACACTAAAACTTCCTCATCGTTATTCAAAAGAATCGCACGTGCTTCTTCCGGTAAGTTACCTGCATCTTCTAGTGGACCTGTCCATTTAAATAATTTCATAGTAGACACCTCATCATCTTCATTTTTAGTGATTGGTAATAGTATAACCGAGAAATGAAAATGCTTTCAATGAATAAGGAATGCGTCAATTACGTGTAAGACATAAATAAGTGGGTGAAATATTAAATTAATTACATGCAGGAGGCTAGTAAATATAAAAATTGAGATCTGAACTTGAGGGATGCTCATAGTCACTGTTGATAAGGCGCAGAAGTCTGTAGCGATGTGGCATAACTAATAAATAGACATAAAAACACCTCCCTTTATAAGGAAGGTGTTTTCTCTGTTTATGTAAGCCGTCTTTGCCGTAGTTTAGTCATAGAAAGTTTTAAACCACCACTCCTCAAAGTGGGTGTTTGCGGAAATGTTCCTGTTTGTCCGGATTGCTAAAAAGGAATCCGGCACGCCATTCCCATTTCGTAATAAACTCCCTTTTACAGCTTAAAGGTTAAAACTTAATGTACATACGAACAATACAGCTTGTAAATTAATAGTACACCCGGACGCGTAAAATTGCAAATGGAAACTTTTGTTGTGAATTGAATCTTAAACGGCAGGTGGAACGTATAGTGAAGAAACCGCAAAGGGGCGATATGCTCTATGGAAACTAATGAAAAGGCTACTGAAAATAAGGAAATAGTCACTACGAGGGAATTACAGGAAATCAGTGCGTTAAATCAAGAAGTGGAAGAATTACGTAAGGAAGTTAAGCAACTACGAGAAGATCTCGAGTTGATTGAAGTGTTCCAAAAGAAGCCTGTTGTAACTGCTGACGTCATCGGGGTTATTGGGTTTTATATTATTGCTGGACTCGTCATTATAGGAATATTTTTTTAACCGAATGGTACATAAGTGGAGGAAAAAAGCTGAGTGTTCTAAAAGTCGATGAGTGTTCAAACTCTGAATGTGATACCATAAAAGTAGTAGGTACATAGACGGGGGTGTTTTTTTTGAAAAAGGTAGTTACGGTTCAGGCGAATACAGTGGAAGAGGCAATTCAACAAGCTTTAATTATGCTAGAAGTGCCATTGGAGCAAGTACAAGTAGAAGTGCTAACGAATCCCGGTAGACGTTTAATGGGCTTGAGGAAAGCACTAGCAGAGGTAAAGGTTACTAGTGTAGATCAAGTTGGAGAACCGCCTATTGCACGAGAACTTTCTAAAATCGAAGAGTTAGCTAGTTTATTGGATGACGTAGATTTGAATGGACCACAAGCGGTTAATCGTCCAGCGAAGAAAGAAATACCGGATATGAATAATCAGAGCGATGTAAGTGCTGCACGTATACAAGAAGGAAAAATACAATTCCAGTTTAATGATAATTCATTACCGTCAATTATTCCAAATGAAAATGCTTTACTGTATGTCAATGGAGAACTGTGCACGCAACCTATATCTATCCAGCCAGAAGATCAAGTGACTCTAACGATTTGTGATGAAGTTGTTGCACCGAAGTTCACGATTCAATTAATCGAAAAAAATATGATTGCATTACTTTCATTTACACCGGGGAAACGTATAAAGCGTTCATTAGCAAATACGGCTTGGTCTCCAAGATTAGCTATTCGCGTAGACGAAGTGACTGAAGTTACGAATGATATTAAACCGCAACAGATTGTCGATGAATTGAAAGTGATGGGTGTGCAACAAGGCCTTGTATTTCCTGCAATTAAGAAAGCGACGGAAGTAGATAAGCCATATGAATTGATTGTAGCGAAAGGAACACTTCCTGTAGAAGGCACAGACGGTGATTTGGAAGTGCATGTTCGCTATGAAGCGTTTGATCCGAACAGTGAAGAAAAAGTAGATTTTCGAGAAATGAATGCAATTACGAATGTCAAAGAAGGGCAAGTTATCGCGACGCATGTTTTACCTGTTGAGGGAACTGCCGGACGAAGTTTACTAGGACATAAAATTCCGGTAAAACCAGTGCGGGATGTTATATTGCGTCTTGGTAAAAACGTGGAGCAAGTCGATCGGGATCTAGTGGCATTGATTTCAGGAAAGCCAGTGATCGTGTGGCGCGATCGATTAGTTGAAATTGAAGTGAATAGTGAATTTAACCACCCGGGAGAAGTCAGCTTAGAAAGCGGAAATATTCGATTTGAAGGAGACGTGCGGATTGGAGGAAATATCCTACCCTCAATGTTTGTAGGGGCGACGGGTAGTATTTTTGTCGGAGGATCTATAACGAAAGCAACCATTCATGCGATGAAATCTGTGATGGTACGAGGGAATGTGTTATCCTCTACGATTAGTGTCGGTAAACAGGAGGCAGCGATTAACGAACTAGCTAGATTAATCAAAGAGGTAACTCATTTACTTGTGCAGATTAAAGAAGCTGTCGATCAAATATTTATTATACGTGGACAAGGTGAAGCAGATTTGAATCCATCTGAATTAAAACGTTTAATTCAATTATTGATGGAGAAGCGCTATGCACAATTGGAAGATTTGAATAAACAATTTATCCAGAAAGTTCGATCCCAAAAAGCAACCCTAGATGAAGAATGGACAAATGTTGCAGATTCGCTGTATGACATCTTCATAAATCCAATCAATGAAGATATGCAGAATCTTGAGGAGTTTGGCCGAGTCGTAGAAGAAGCTCAAATCCTTGCGCAATTGTACGATGGCGGGAGCTCACTACAGACGAAATTATCTGTTCCATATGCCATAAATAGTACGCTTTACAGTAATGGTCATATTGAAGTTTATTCTAAGGGTGTATATCATTGCAACTTGAGTGCTGAACAGACGATTAAAATTAATGGGGTGTGTCGTGGAGGAGAAATTTCAGCACCTTTTGAAATTGTTTTACAGGAGTCAGGTTCAAAGAATCCGGTGAAGACCGTAATTCGGACGAGTGCAGAAGGTTGTATCAAAATTGGTAGGGCGTTTGCCGGTACAGAGATTTATGTAGGCATACGAAAACACGTATTTACGAAGGATGGTACGAATATTACTGCGCGTTTGAATGCAGAAGGAGAGTTAGACCTTGGATGACGGCTGGTTAAGAAATTTACACTGGTGGACCAGTAAAGTTGGAACATAAGTTGCGGGTATGAAAGAACATACAAAAGTGAAACTAGATAAATCAATAGATCCTGCGAAGTCGTCTGTAAAAACCAGCCCGTCACAAGCCGTCAACTGTTAGTCATTGAAATTACTGGAAAAATAATCATTTAAGAAAAGGTCCAAGCATTTTGCTTAGACCTTTTTAACGTGAATAAACATAACAACTCCCCACATTGCATAAACTACAAGTACATTAATAAATCAATGAAAAATATTCTCAATTACACTTGAAAAACGTTCTCAATAAGAGTATGCTAAAAGCAACGAAAGATTCGGAATCATAACTTGAAAGGTCGGGGTATACAATGTATAAAGTAGTAGTGTTGGCAATTATGGCAGGAATCGGATTCGGTGCAGCAGCAGGATTTTCTATAGGAAGCCAAGAGATGACAGGTATGTTAGCGGGCATTGCGGCACTAGCATTCATTGCAGCTCCGGCAGCAGTTGTTTGCTCAAGTAAAAAGAAAAAGTGGGAACAAGCTCATTAATCTCTTGAAAAAGGTCTGGAAATCTTATAGATTTCCAGACCTTTTGTTTACAATGTAACTTCAATTTTAGTATGCGGACCAACCGTTATCAGCTTCCATAATTACACCATTAACATAGGATGATTCGTCAGATGCTAAGAATAACGCAATGTTTGCGATTTCTTCTGTTGTACCTGGGCGGCTCATCATGTTGACTCCTCTAAGTGCTTGCTTCATGCCAAACTCATCAGGTTGTGTTAAATTATTCGTGATATTTGTTGGTACTGCCGCCGGAGCAATTGCATTACAACGAATGTTTAATGGACCATAGTGAGAAGCAACATTTTTTGTCATGCCTGCAACTGCGTGTTTAGAGGCTGTGTAGGCTAGCCCTCCACGTCCTCCAGTTACTGCGGAGATTGATGCCATATTAACAATGACACCCGCCTTTTTCTCTTCGAAAATCGATAAAGCTTTACGCGTCGCACGCATTACACCTGTTGTATTAATAGCTAATACTTTGTCCCATACGTCATCGGTAATCGTTGCTGCTGAATACATATTGTCTATAATACCTGCATTATTGACAAGAATATCGAGCGTTCCAAATTGCCCAACTGCTGTATCGATCATGTTTTGAACGTCATCTTCCGCAGTTACGTTTGTTTTTACTGCAAGTGCTTCTCCTCCAGCGGCTTTGATTGTCTTGACGGTTTCTTCTGCACCCTCCATATTCATATCCGCGATGACAACTTTTGCCCCTTCACGTGCATATAATTCTGCAATTTCACGTCCGAGTCCAGAGCCAGCACCCGTTACAACTGCTACTTTGTTTTCTAATCGTTTCAACAAAATCGCCTCCAATTTAATTCATACCTTCATATTATAGTATACAATTTAACATTAAAGTATTATGAACAATAAATTGTTTTTTTAGTATGCTGAGCGGAAATTTTAATGGAACGTCAAAAAACAGCCTAAACAGTCAGTATGAAACTGATTGTTCGGGCTGTTTTATTTTCATCCGACATTATTGAACTTTTACGCCTTCCACCGCTTCTTTTGCAGCATAAAGTGCTTGTTTAACATCAGCGATTAAATCTTCAATATCTTCAACGCCTACTGAAAAACGTAGTAGACGATCATCGACACCGCGACGATTCCGCTCTTCGATTGGAATATCCATATGTGTTTGTGTCGTTGGGTACGTGATGAAACTTTCCACTCCGCCAAGACTCTCTGCGAATGAAATAAGTTGCATATTTTCTAGGAAAGGACCAACCCATTCGCTATTTTGTACACGGAAAGATACCATACCACCGATTCCTGCATATAGCACGTCCACGATTAAAGGTTCTTCTTCCAAATAGGCAACCATCGCTTTGGCATTGGCATCATGTTGTTTCATGCGTAAGTGTAATGTTTTTAGTCCTCGGACAACGAGCCATGAATCAAGTGGTGAAAGTGTTGCGCCAATTGCGTTATGCTTCGTAAACAAACGCTCGCAAAGTTCCTCTCCTTTTGCGACAACTAGACCAGCAAGTACGTCATTATGTCCACCGATATATTTTGTTGCGCTGTGGATGACGATATCTGCACCTTCTTCAATCGGACGCTGGAAATAGGGCGTTAAAAATGTATTATCGACAACTAGCAGTAAGTTGTGCTTTTTTGCGAGCTCAGCATAGATTGAAATATTGATATTCAACATCAGTGGATTCGTAGGTGTTTCCAAGAATATCGCTTTTGTGCGCTCTGTAATTGCCTGTTCCACTTCCGTGACATCTTCAAATGATAAGTAGCGTGTCGTAATCTGATACATTTGCTCATATTGATTGAACAAACGATAAGTTCCACCATACAAATCTTCAGGCGCAAGTATTTCATCGCCTGTTTTGAACAGAGATAGAATTAGCTGAATCGCTGCCATTCCAGAGCTACAAGCAAACCCTTGATCACCGGACTCTAGATTAGCGATTCCTTCTTCTAGAACGGAGCGTGTCGGATTTTTTGTGCGTGTGTAATCGTATCCAGTAGATTTTCCAAGGCCATCATGATGATAAGCAGTTGATAAGTAAATAGGGGTATTGATCGCACCAGTTCTCTTATCTGAATTATTTCCTAATTGTACTAATCTTGTTTCTAATCCGTTGTTTGTCATCAACATTCATCCCCTTTAGAAAAATAAAAAAAGACCTCTTCATTTCGAATAGGCCCTCGAACATACAAGTTTGTTTGTCGTATTCTCATCTTCAAGGTGAGTGTTCACCCTTGGAATTAGCACCATGCCGATCCGGCTGGTTGCTGAGACATCTTTGGGCCTATCCCTCCGTCTCTCTCGATAAGAATATTCGAAATATAAGAAATACTAGTGACAAAATCATTCTATCATTCAGACATAGTAGATGCAAGCTTCTCTCCTAGATAGGAGGTTCATTTTTCGTTCAACTAAAAAATTTGCTATACTAAAAAGTAGGTTGAAAGTTGAAAGGGGACGAGCGCATTGGCTTGGGGTTATGTCGCTTTAGCAGCGCTTGTAGAGATCTTTTGGGTAGTTGGATTACGTTACTCGGAGACTTTTTTACAATGGACTGGTACGACCGTAGCAATTATTTTTAGTTTTTACTTCATCATTAAAGCGTGTGAGAAGCTCCCTTCAGGAACTGTTTATGCTGTATTTACAGGATCAGGAGCTGCTGCGATTTTAGTAGTCGATATATTCGTTTTCAAAGCGGACTTTACGTGGATCACTTTGTCATTTATCGCGTTGATTGTAATAGGGGTTGTTGGTATTAAGATGACAACGGATGAAGCAGATCAGCAAGGAGGCGATTAATCATGGCTTGGGTCTACTTGGCGATTGCCAGTCTAGGAGAGATTTTTGGTGTCATGAGTATCAATTATTATTTACAAAAGCGCTCGATGACACGATTATTTCTCATTGTGGGCATCTTTAGTTTCGGCTTTGTTTTTCTTTCCCTTGCTATGCGTGAAATTCAAATGAGTACAGCTTATGCGATTTGGACAGGCTTTGGTGCAGCGGGTGCGGTAGTAATGGGGATAATCATTTTTAAAGAATCCGCTAGCGTCAAGCGCATCTTCTTTTTATCGTTAATTATCGTAGGGGCTGTTGGTTTAAAGTTATTCGGCTGACTGAAAGGGTTTGAGGGAATTGGTGTATTGGACCAAGTTTCAATTTGTAAAATGGCAAGTAACGCTGGCGGCTACTGAACAAGGTCTGTGTTACGTAGGATTGTCTGACAGTAGCGAACAATATTTGACCGACTGGTGTTACGAGAAATTCGTTAAAGTAGAAATAGTGGAAAATGCTAGTGAATTAGCAACTTATGCAAATGAAATTGCTAAATACTTATCCGGTGTACAGACAGACTTTAAAGATATACGGATGGATCAACAGGGCACGCCATTTCAACTTGAAGTATGGAACGCGCTTCAAGAAATACCTTATGGAGACACGGTCAGTTATTCAATCATTGCTAATAAAATAGGCAAACGATCTGCTGTTCGAGCGGTCGCTTCGGCCATCGGGAAAAATCCGCTTCTCCTAGTGATTCCCTGTCATCGAGTCGTTGGAAAAGATGGAAGCTTGTCGGGGTACCGGGATGGAAAAGAAATAAAGGAACAGTTGCTTCAATTGGAAAATAGTTCAAAGATAATTGGTTGACAATGTAGAAGTCTATGCTAAACTGGAAATGTTCGACAATTCAATAATCATAACTAGGGGTGTCCAGCTAAACTGGACTGAGATGGAATGAAATGAACCGCATGCATTCCGAACTCTTTGGACCTGATCTGGCTCGTACCAGCGTGGGGAAGTTTTATCTTACAATCGACGTGCTTATTTGTGCGTTTTTGAAGACCAGGTCCATTACGATGGAACTGGTCTTTTTTTCGTCGATTCCCTCTACTTGTATGTAGTCATGGTCTACCCTCAAAAAGGAGACGATGACAAAATGAAAAAAGCAACAGAAGAAATTCAGATTCATACGTGTTTTCCGGCAAGTAAAAAAGTGTATGTGCAAGGTAGCCGTCCCGATATCCTTGTCCCAATGCGTGAAATCGCCTTATCACCGACTGTGACAGAACGAGGTGAATTTCCAAATGAACCTGTTCGAATCTATGATACAAGTGGAAAGTACACAGATGCTGAATATGAAATAAATATAAAAAAGGGACTTCCCGCGATTAAAAAAACATGGATTCTTGAGCGGAATGATGTGGAAGAATACGAAGGACGTGAAGTGAAGCCACAAGATAACGGTTTTCGTACGTCGGAACAAATGAACAATGCTCAGCAATTTCCATTGTTAAAACGCAAACCATTACGTGCGAAAAAAGGACGTAATGTAACACAAATGCACTATGCCCGACAAGGGATCATTACACCTGAGATGGAATTTATCGCAATTCGTGAAGCGGTAGACCCAGAGCTAGTTCGCGATGAAGTCGCTAGAGGACGGGCAATTATCCCTAGCAATATCAATCATCCAGAAGCGGAACCGATGATTATCGGAAGCAAGTTCCATGTTAAGATTAATGCCAATATCGGCAACTCAGCAGTGTCTTCATCAATTACTGAAGAGGTTGAGAAGATGACATGGGCTACACGTTGGGGTGCAGATAGTATTATGGATCTATCTACAGGAAAAAATATTCATACGACACGTGAATGGATTATTCGTAACTCGCCTGTACCTGTTGGAACTGTGCCGCTTTATCAAGCACTTGAAAAAGTAAATGGTCGGGTGGAAGATCTGTCCTGGGAAGTATTTCGAGATACATTAATCGAGCAAGCAGAACAAGGTGTTAGTTATTTCACGATTCATGCGGGTGTGTTATTGCGTTATATTCCTATGACCGTGAATCGTATGACGGGCATCGTGTCGCGCGGCGGTTCAATTATGGCGCAATGGTGCATGTTAAATCACAAAGAAAGTTTCCTTTATATGCATTTTGAGGAAATCTGTGAAATTATGAAACAGTACGATATTGCTTTTTCTTTAGGAGATGGTTTACGTCCGGGTTCAATTGCAGATGCCAATGACGAAGCTCAATTTGCAGAACTTGAAACGCTTGGCGAGCTGACGAAAATTGCTTGGAAGCATGATGTCCAAGTGATGGTTGAAGGGCCAGGCCACGTTCCGATGCATTTGATTAAAGAAAATATGGATAAGCAACTAGAGATATGTCAAGAAGCTCCATTCTATACATTAGGACCGTTAACGACAGATATTGCTCCTGCCTATGATCATATTACGTCTGCAATTGGGGCAGCGATGATTGGTTGGTTTGGTACGGCGATGCTTTGTTATGTGACGCCAAAAGAACACCTTGGCTTACCGAATAAAGAAGATGTTCGCGAAGGTGTCATTACGTATAAAATTGCAGCGCATGCAGCGGATTTAGCGAAAGGCCATCCGAATGCGCAAAAACGTGATGATGCTTTATCTAAAGCGCGCTTTGAATTCCGTTGGCAAGATCAATTCAATTTGAGCTTGGATCCTGAGCGTGCCATGGAATATCATGACGAAACCTTACCAGCTGAAGGAGCGAAAGTGGCTCACTTTTGTTCTATGTGCGGACCTAAATTCTGTAGTATGCGAATTTCACACGATATAAGAAAGTATGCAGATGAAAATAGCTTGGAAGAAAAGCTAGAAATTGAACAAGGTTTGCAAAGGAAAGCAAATGAATTTAAGAAATCTGGTGCGAAAATCTATCTCTGAATAAGGAGTGAGTCATATGACAACGGCGAATTCGTTAGTGTATGACATTGCTTTAACACGTCAAAATTTGCGTCAATTGGAATTGCGTTTAAAGCAGTTACAAGCTAATTGTATTCACCGATTTACAGAATCAACAACTCATCGAGAATGTAAGAAATGTAAGTTCGTTGAGAGTATTCATTACTAAGTAAACTAGAAAGAGCTAGCTAGACTTTGCTCTTTCTAGTTTTTTGTTTCAAATAAATATATAGAATGCGCATGGCAGACAATTATAGATTATAATGATTTCACAAGACAGGAGTGGACGACGACCGCGAATACAAACAAGTTAAGCCGATAAAGATTAATGAAGTAGTAGCGGTGAATCCTATACAAATGTATTTGACTACTGAGAAAACTGTACTCCCTGCTTATGGACGAACAATAGAAGTGGCTTGAATTCTTTTAAAGAGGTGAGTGAATATGAAAGTTAGTTTATTTATCACATGCTTAGTCGATATGTTTTATGCGGATGTGGGAAAAGACATGGTAGAAGTGTTAGAGCGACAAGGGTGTGAACTGTCGTTTCCTAAAGGGCAAGTATGTTGCGGTCAGCCGGCTTATAATAGCGGCTACGTAGAAAGTTCGAAGTCTGCGATGAAAAACATGATTAAGACATTTGAACATGCAGAATATGTTGTCACACCTTCAGGGTCTTGCGCAACGATGTTCAAATTGTATCCTGAAGTATTCAAGGATGATTTACAGTGGAGTGACAGAGCGCAGAAACTTGCGGATAAAACGTATGAGTTCACGCAGTTTTTAGTAGACGTGTTAGAGATCGAGAATGTAGGTGCAAAACTAACGGGAAAAGCAACCTATCATCCGTCATGCCATATGACAAGATTACTGGGTGCGAAAGAACAACCAAAGAAATTACTCGCTCAAGTCGAAGGTTTAGAAATGATTCCATTACCGAACGGTCATAATTGCTGTGGATTCGGTGGGACATTTTCTGTTAAAATGGGCGATATTTCGGAACAGATGGTAGACGAGAAAGTAAACAGTGCGATGGAAACGGAAGCGGATTATTTAATCGGAGCTGACTGCGGATGTCTCATGAATATCGGCGGTCGCGCGGAGCGAACAGACAAGTCGATTCGCGTCATGCACATAGCGCAAGTACTGAATAGCTACGAATAGAAATGGGGTGAACATTTATGTCGATGAAATTTAGCGCGAAAAACTTCAATGAGCGTACAAAGGACAATATTTCCGATGACTTTATGCGTAAAGCGGTGGCAAGTGCACAGGAGAGATTGCACGGTCGTCGACTGGATGCTGCTGAAGAACTCGGAAGCTGGGAAGAGTGGCGCTCACATGGTGAAGAAATTCGTCAGCATGTACTAGAAAACCTAGACTACTATTTATACCAACTGAGTGAAAACGTAGCGCAGCGTGGAGGTCACGTATTCTTTGCTAAAACGGCAGAAGATGCAAGCGCTTACGTTCGTGACGTCATAGTGAAAAAAGAAGGTAAGAAAGTTGTTAAATCGAAATCGATGGTGACAGAGGAAATTAATCTGAATACGGTATTAGAAGAAGCAGGTTGTGAAGTCATCGAGACAGATTTAGGAGAGTACATTCTACAAGTAGATGATCACGATCCACCATCGCATATCGTAGCTCCTGCACTTCATAAAAACCGAGAACAAATCCGTACGGTATTCGCCGAGAAACTCGATTATAAGAACACATCGGAACCTGAGGAATTGGCATTACATGCACGTGAAAAACTGAGACAGGAATTTCTTACAGCGGATATCGGTATCACTGGCTGCAACTTCGCCATCGCGGAAACAGGTTCTATTACTCTTGTAACGAATGAAGGAAATGCGCGTCTAGTATCTGCTCTGCCAAAAACGCAGATTACGGTAATGGGCATGGAACGTATCGTTCCTTCATTTGAGGAGTTTGAAGTGTTAGTCAGTTTATTGACACGCAGTGCGGTCGGACAGAAGTTGACAAGTTATGTTACGGCACTAACGGGACCGAGAGATGATGGAGATGCAGATGGACCGGAAGATTTTCATTTAGTCATTGTCGATAATGGACGCTCAGAAATTCTAGGTACTGAATTCCAATCCGTGTTGCAATGTATTCGTTGTGCAGCATGCGTCAATGTTTGTCCGGTGTATCGTCATATCGGTGGTCACTCGTATGGCTCGATTTATTCAGGGCCGATTGGTGCAGTACTATCTCCTTTACTCGGTGGTTATGATGATTTCAAAGAATTACCTTTTGCCTCCACATTATGTGGAGCTTGTACTGATGCTTGCCCAGTGAAAATTCCACTTCATGAATTACTTCATCAGCATCGACGAGTCATCGTGGAAGAGGAGGGGCGTTCGCCTATTTCAGAAAAACTTGCTATGAAAGCATTTGGAATCGGTGCTTCATCTAATCCGCTATATTCGATGGGAGCGAAAGTGGCATCTACTGCAATGAAGCCATTGACGAAAAATAACCGAATTTCAAAAGGACCCGGTCCATTAAAAGAATGGACGGACTTGCGAGAGTTTCCTGCAGTGGGCAACACGCGCTTCCGCGATTGGTTCTATGATCAGAAAGAGGGTAAATAAACATGGCAGGAACAATTCAAAACCGTGAACGTTTTCTAGCAGAAATTGCAACGCGACTAGGTAGAGAACCGAAAGTGCGAGTTGAGAAACCAGTATGGAAGCATCAACCACAACGCGCGGTACTTAAAGATGCTTCTGCAGAGGAATTACTTGATGTACTTCGTAAACAATGTCAACAGATTCATACGGATGTAGTTGAGACAACACTTTCTAATTTGCCGAATGCGCTGAACGAAACAGTCAAGTTATATGGTGGCGGGCCGTTATCGCTTTGGAGAGATCCACGCTTTGAAGAATTTGGCTTGTCTAATTTAATTGAAATGAAGTGGCCATCTGAAGAGATAGAAGTGAACAGTTGGGACGCGACACTTGGTGATGAGAATATCGAACGGGCTGAGCAAGCGAATGTTGGTATCACATTCAGTGATTTGACACTTGCGGAATCAGGTACTGTCGTATTATTCAGCAGCGCAGACAAAGGACGCTCTGTCAGTTTGCTACCGACACATTATATTGCAATCATCCCTAAAAGTACCCTCGTACCAAGAATTACACAAGCAGCTGATTTAATCCGTGAAAAACTCGACAACGGCGAACAAGTGCCTTCCTGCATCAACTTCATCACAGGTCCGAGCAACTCCGCTGACATCGAAATGAATTTAGTCATCGGTGTGCACGGTCCAGTTAAAGCAACTTATATTGTGGTGGGTGATTGCTGATATAAAGAAAGTAAAAGTGACTAGGTAAAATTAAACTCTCTATCATCACGCCTTTATCTATCTATGAGGTGCTAATAATAAAAGTTTCCTGTTTAACAGACGCAGAAGATGGTTACTTTGCGGAGAGAAAGGGGAAATAGTGTATAATGAAACCATTATTGTAGCGGAAGAAGGAGACGACTATGACCTCATTATATCGAGACGACAGCTTAGCACTACACACAGACCTTTACCAAATAAATATGGCGGAATCTTACTGGGCAGATGGGATACATGAAAGGAAAGCTGTGTTTGAAGTGTATTTTAGAAAAATCCCATTCGGCAATGGCTATGCAGTTTTTGCAGGCCTAGAGCATGTATTAAAATACTTACAGGAATTTTCATTCACTGAAAGCGACTTGACTTATTTGCGAGAAGAACTTGGATTCGCTGACGACTTCCTGGATTATTTGAAAGACGTCCGTTTTACAGGAGACGTCTATTCAATGAAGGAAGGGGAATTAGTATTTGCTAATGAACCGATTATTCGAATTGAAGCGAATCTTATTGAAGCGCAATTAATTGAAACAGCTTTACTTAATATCGTGAATTACCAGACATTGATCAGCACGAAAGCGAGCCGTATTAAACAGGTAGTGAAAGATGATATCGTCATGGAATTCGGTAGTCGTCGTGCACATGAAATGGATGCAGCGATATGGGGTGCACGCGCGGCTGTAATCGGTGGAGTAGAATCGACGAGTAATGTGCGGGCGGGTAAACGATTTGGTTTAATGGTCTCAGGCACGCATGCGCATTCATTCGTACAAGCGTATAAAGATGAATATACAGCATTCAAAGTATATGCACAGCGCCATAAAGATTGCGTATTTTTAGTGGATACGTATAACACGTTGAAAATCGGTGTGCCGACTGCGATCAAAGTAGCGAAGGAACTTGGCGATAAAATTAACTTTATCGGTGTTCGACTTGATAGTGGAGATATTGCATTCTTATCAAAAGAAACGCGCCGTATGCTCGATGAAGCAGGTTTCCCGGATGCGAAAATCGTCGTGTCCAATGACTTGGATGAATACACGATTTTGAACTTGAAAGCACAAGGGGCGCAAGTAGATATTTGGGGGATTGGAACAAAGTTAATAACGGCTTACGATCAACCAGCACTTGGGGCGGTCTACAAAATTGTCTCGATTGAAAACAGTGATGGTGAAATGGAAGATACGATTAAAATCTCCGCCAATGTAGAAAAAGTGACGACACCTGGACGCAAAAAACTGTATCGAATAATTGACTTGGAAAACGGTAAAGCTGAAGGTGACTATATTACGATGCACGATGAAGATCCAGCATCAGAAGAACGCATAAAAATGTTCCATCCTGTGCATACATTTATCTCAAAGTTTGTAACGAATTTCAAAGCGGTTAATTTGCATGAACAAGTGATTTGTAATGGAGAAGTTATTTATGAAAATCCATCGGTCTATGCTATTCGCGATTATGCACACAGCAATTTAGATTTATTGTGGGAGGAATATAAACGTTCCATGAATCCTGAAGAATATCCTGTCGATTTAAGTCAGAAATGTTGGGACAATAAAAGACGTAATATAGAAGAAGTTCATGAAATGGTAGACCAATATACAAAATGAAAAGGAGTGGGAGCGTTGACATTGCAGCAAGAAATTATCCAAACGTTACGTGCGAAGCCGGCAATCGATCCGCAGCAAGAGATCCGAACTTCCATCGACTTTTTAAAAGCTTATATGAAAAAGAACACATTTTTACAAGGAATGACACTAGGCATTTCGGGTGGACAGGATTCTACATTAGTCGGTAAGTTGGCGCAGCTAGCAATTGATGAATTGAATGAAGAAGCAGGGAAGGAAACCTATCGTTTCTATGCTATTCGCTTACCGTATGGTGTGCAATTCGATGAAGATGATTGTCAGGATGCACTGCGTTTTATCCGTCCTTCGGTAGTATACACAGTAGATATCAAGGATGCAGTCGATGCGAGTGAACGGGCGCTAAAACATGCGGGCGTATATATTACCGATTTTGATAAAGGTAATGAAAAAGCTCGTGAGCGTATGAAAGTCCAGTTTTCGGTAGCAGCTGTTCATCACGCGGTTGTTCTTGGAACTGATCATGCTGCAGAAGCTATTACAGGTTTCTATACGAAATTCGGGGATGGTGCAGCAGATCTTATGCCGATTTATCGGCTAAATAAGCGCCAAGGAAAACAACTACTGAAGGCGCTAGAGTGCCCGCCGCATCTGTACGAAAAAATCCCTACAGCTGATTTAGAAGGTAATAAACCTGCGATACCAGACGAAATTGCTTTAGGCGTAACGTATGATGAAATCGATGATTATCTAGAAGGTAAGCAAGTTTCTGATGAAGCAAGAAAGCAAATAGAAGGACATTATTTGCGTTCAGCACATAAACGACATTTGCCGATCACGGTATTTGACGACTTTTGGAAATAATGGCTGCCGGTCTTTTATACAAAAGATCGGCAGTTTTTCCGTTTGTCGGAAGAATTGGTTTCGGGTATGATAATCACATATAGATGAACGGAGAAAATAAATAGAGTAGGGGGGGAACGCCATGCATTCACAATGGATTGACAAGGTATTGACGAATATAGAGAAAGTGATTGTCGGAAAAAGGGAAATTGCGGAGTTAAGTATAACGGCATTACTCGCTGGCGGTCACGTCTTGCTGGAAGATGTACCAGGCGTTGGTAAGACGATGCTAGTTAGAGCGCTCGCAACAACGATAGGTGCACAATTTAAGCGTATACAATTCACGCCAGATTTATTGCCTTCGGATGTGTCGGGCGTCTCTGTTTACAACCCACAAACGATGCAATTTGAATTTCGACCGGGTCCTCTAATTGGTAATATCATTTTAGCAGATGAGATCAATCGTACGTCACCGAAAACACAATCCGCTTTATTAGAAGGTATGGAAGAATCGTCAATTACAGTGGATGGTACGACAATTCAGTTACCGAAACCATTTTTTGTTATGGCTACGCAAAACCCTATTGAATATGAAGGGACTTATCCATTGCCTGAAGCGCAGTTAGATCGTTTTATTTTTAAATTAAAAATGGGTTATCCGACGAAACAACAAGAGATGGATATTTTAAAGCGTGCCGAACGACAAGTACCAATTGAACAAATTCAATCAGTCCTAACGATAGATGAATTATTGGAGTTGCAGCAACAAGTCCAAAAAGTGGTCGTAGACGATACGATTATTTCGTATATAGTGGATTGCGCTGAGGCGACGCGTCAACATGAGTCAGTCTCATTAGGGGTCAGTCCTCGTGGTACATTAGCGCTTATGAAAGCTTGCCAAGCCTATGCGTTTATCCAAGAGCGCTCATTTGTTTTACCGGATGATGTGCAGTATTTAGCGCCATACGCGTTTTCACATCGACTGATTTTGCGTCCACAAGCCAAATATGAAGGAGTACAAGCTGAAGAAATTGTCCGTCAAATTTTAAGTCGCCTAGAAGTGCCAGTACGTAGGTCTTCTACTATATGAAGCGAATAGAATCAATCGGACGTATCGTAGGTGTCATTGGCATTGGAATCATGGCGTATGTCTTTGCAAAATTCCAAGGCGGATTTGTTAGTTGGTTTATTTTCTATATGATCTTCCCTTTTATTACATATTCGATGCTGTTTTATTTGTATCCATTACGCGACTTCACCGTAAAACGTCAAATAGAATCCAGTCAATTAACGAGTGGTGGACGAGTGACTGTTCGCTTGGTTGTGAAAAGGAAATGGCCATTCCCACTACTTTACACGGTCATTACAGATTGCAGACGCTTCGCGAGTAAAGAACGCACAGTACAACAAATGGTGTTACTAGGATTTCGCAGAGAGTATTCATTTACCTATACATTAACGAACGTTCAACGTGGGGAATATATATTGCCGAGCATAGAAATTGAAGTAGTAGATTTTTTTAATTGGATTCAAAAACGCAAGGTATTTGCTGTAGAGGATACATTTCTCGTCTATCCGAAGTTGACCGAGCTCGTCTATGAATCGTCTTCATTTGGAATGAATGAAGGGCAGAAAATGTCGGCCTATATGCTAGCGAGGGATGCGACGTTGCCTTCAAGTGTTAGAGAGTATGCAACGGGTGACCGATTATCTTGGATTCACTGGAAATCTTTTGCGCGTACGAATAAATTAATGACTAAAGAATTTGATGATCAACAATCCGAACAATATATGGTCTTACTCGATTGTTCGCCGGCAAGAACATTTGAGACGGTCGTAGAATTTGCGGCATCTCTTCTTGTGACTGCTCGCCAGCATCAAGCAAGTCTGACGTTATTGCTTTCTGGTCAACGACGTCTTGATATTCGCTCAACTGATCAAATGAACCAAGCGTTAGTTCATCTGGCAAAAATACAGCCTATAGAAACTTCTGTCCTATCTTTGCCTATGAAGTATACCGATAAGGAAGATCTGTTGTTAGTGATTACCGGAAATCTTCGAATGGAATTCATAGAGCAAGTGCTAGAAAGCTATCGTAGACCGTCCGCGATTATTTGTTTTGTGGCAGTCGATGAAGATACGCTTACAGAAAAATTGGAGTTAACGGTTATGCAAGTTCGGAAACTAGGTATTAGCGTCCGGCTGATTAGTCAATCGAATATTTCGTTGGCAATGAAAGAGGCGGTGAGATCTTGAAGAAGAGCCGTTTGAATTGGAAGGCCTTAGTATTCTTGTACGGATTAAGTGTGATCTTGCTTTGGGAATGGTTTATTCCCATTATGGAACTGACGGATTTCGGAAATGCATCGTTGTTTTTGATTTATATACTGCTATTTTTTATCTTGGCATTAGTTGATGTGAATTGGTGGATCAGTGCAATTTTACAAGTAGTTTATATTTTATGGGCTATTCATTATATCTACTTTGATCAACTTTTATTATCTATAGATACGATTGCTGTTATTTTAGCGGATGTGAAGCAAAATGTACTGCTCTTAGTTCAGGGGGAGCTAGGAGAGTTATCGAATTCTTTTCGCACGCTTCTGCTATTTGTATTAATTTGGATGATTGCCTATTTAATCCGGTATTGGATTGAAGTACGTAATAGTATGATGATGTTCTTTGCACTTACGGTCTTATTCGTTGCGTTACTTGATACGTTTAGTCCGTACGATGCTTCCGCTTCCATTGTTCGAATTATGATTGTCGGTCTGCTCGTCGTCGGCTATGTAACGCTTATCCATTTGACGGGTGAAGAGCAGACGTCAATTCGTCCGAAACGTTTACTCCTTTTATCACTTCCGTTGCTCCTTTTCGTATCGATTGTCGGTTTACTCGCTAAAAATGCGCCTGTTCATCCGCCGGCTTGGCCTGATCCAGTGCCATTTTTACTATCATTGGCAGGAGCAGATGGAAATGAACAAGGAGAGGGTGTTTCGAAAGCGGGATATGATCCTGATGACTCCCAGCTTGGAGGCGCCTTTGTCCAAGACCACCAGCTAGTGTTCGAGGCGGCTGTAGAGAAACGTCAATATTGGCGAATTGAGACGAAGGATACGTATACTTCGAAAGGGTGGATCCAGAAGCAAAAAGAAGAAACAGAGATTTTGCGTACGAATGAAAACTTGTGGGGTTCTGACGATGTCAAACCATCTTACGCAAGACTTCAGTTTACTGAAAAGTTGCCGTTTCTAGTGATACCCTATGGCACGAAGAAAGTTCTATACCCTGAACCACTTTCGATTATGCATGAGATCGCAGCGAATCGATTATATTTATTGATGGGCGTTCAAGAAGAATTGAAACAATATGAAGTGGAATACACCACACCCCAATATACGATGTCTGAATTGCAGAAAACGGAGATGCTTGCTTTCGAAACGGTCCCAGAAGATTTAACTAGCTATACGCAACTACCTGAGAACCTACCAGAGCGTGTGAAAGAGTTGGCTTTATCCATTACGGAAACTGAAACGACTGTCTATGATAAAATCAAAGCGCTGGAGCAATACTTTAAGAAAAGTGGATTTACATATGAAACACAGAATGTAGCGATACCGGATGAAACTCAAGATTATGTAGATCAGTTTTTATTCGATACGAAAAAGGGCTATTGTGATAATTTTTCCACGTCTATGGCGGTAATGCTTCGTTCGGCTGGAATTCCTTCGCGTTGGGTGAAAGGTTTTGCCCCAGGTGAACTGTCATACAAAGCGTCAGGGAAAAGTGTCTATCGTGTAACGAATGACGAAGCGCACTCTTGGGTAGAAGCGTACATACCGGAAATAGGTTGGATGCCGTTTGAGCCGACGATTGGTTTTACGCATCCGACAGATATCAAGTGGGATATTGCAGAACCGGTCGAAAAAGAGCAAATTGTAAAGCAGCCTGATCCGCCAAAAGTAGATAAAGTTGAACCGATTCAGAAGAAAAACAAAACGGCCCAATTAGTTAAGTTGCTAAAAGAAAAAGTCCTTTGGTTCTTTGGGCAATGGTGGTTATATGTCACATTGACTTTCTTGCTTGCTGGTGGGATTTTATTGGCCTATCGACAGAGGGGAAAATGGCTTCCAAAATGGAATGTACGCCAACTTCGTAAACGTTCGGATGGTTGGCAGAAGTTTGAGCAACAGTATAGCCAACTTTTACAGCAACTGAATCGTGCGGGGATAAAGAAAGAAGCGGGAATGACGCTGTCGCATTATGCAAAAGTAGTGGATGAAAAGTATGGGGGCGACCGTATGCGTATGTTGACGCAAGCTTATGAAAAGGGTGTTTACGGAAAAGACGATCAATCACAGGAATGGCAGAAGTTAAATGAAGTTTGGGAAGATTTAATTATTAGTACTATTTGTTGATTTTTTTACGAAGTATGCGTAAAATAAATAGCGAATCAATGCTTGATATGGC
Source organism: Sporosarcina sp. GW1-11 (assembly GCF_033088395.1). NCBI lineage: Bacteria > Bacillati > Bacillota > Bacilli > Caryophanales > Caryophanaceae > Sporosarcina > Sporosarcina sp. GW1-11. Next base: position 90,779 of record NZ_JAPMIW010000011.1, read on the forward strand.
CTCGACATATCTTGCACTAAACGAACGTCAACCATTATTGTATACTGTGGTGGAAGGGGGCGCGTGGAAAGTTGACTTTCTAACGCGTCTTTTGTAGTTGAGGCATGAATCAGCACTATTAAATTGGAAGAGGTGGACCAGTTGTCAAATGCTCCTTTGTTAGTCGAACAAGAAAAAATGGTGGTACTCGATTACGGTAGTACGTATAATCAGCTCTTCACGCGAACAATCCGTGAATTTGGTGTATACAGTGAATTACATGCGCATACTACGACTGTTGAAGAATTAAAAGCAATGAATCCAGTAGGTATCGTACTTTCTGGTGGGACGGCATCTTTGGGAGATGTTACTGCATATGAGATCGATCCGGAAATATTCACGTTAGGCATTCCAGTTCTAGGTATTAGTTATGGAACGCAGTTAATCGTGAATCATTTAGGTGGTGCGATTGAAAAGACGACAGATTGCGATGGTCATACAGAAGAGATTACAGTGGATACAACATCACCATTGTTTGCAGGTCAAACAGAGAAGCAAAATGTCTACGTTGCTCACAGTGTGAATGTAACGCAATTACCAGAAGGGTTTACAGCGACTGCAAAAGACTCTGCTGGCAATATTGCAGCAATTTCAAATGATGAACAACAAATCTATGCGATTCAATTTCATCCGGAAGTGCATCATTCAGAGCATGGTAAGGAATTCTTACGCAATTTCGTTTTCGATATTTGCAAAGCAAAAGGCGATTGGACGATGGATCGTTTCATAGATATCGAAGTAGAAAAAATTCGTTCAACTGTCGGAGATCGTAAAGTTCTTTGTGCATTGAGTGGCGGAGTAGATTCTTCGGTAGTAGCGGCTTTAATCGACCGTGCAATTGGCAATCAGTTAACATGTATTTTTGTTGATCACGGCTTGCTTCGTAAAGGTGAAGTGGAAAGTGTCGTTAAGACATTCAGCGAACAGTTCAGCATGAATTTCATCAAAGTTGATGCGCGCGAACGTTTCTTGAAGAAGCTAGCAGGCGTTACAGATCCAGAACAAAAACGTAAAATCATTGGTAATGAATTCATCTATGTATTCGATGAAGAATCTGCTAAGTTAGACGGCATCCAATTTTTAGCACAAGGTACAATTTATGCAGACATCATTGAAAGTGGTACAGCTACATCTGCTACTATTAAATCACACCATAATGTCGGTGGTTTGCCAGAAGATATGGATTTCGAGCTAATCGAGCCTCTTCGCGCGTTATTTAAAGACGAAGTTCGTGCGGTAGGTGCAGAACTTGGTTTGCCTGAAGAAATCGTTAACCGCCAGCCATTCCCTGGTCCTGGTCTAGGTGTTCGTGTGCTTGGTGAAATTACAGAAGATAAGTTGGAAATCGTTCGCGATGCTGACTGGATTTTGCGTGATGAAATCGCAAAAGCAGGGCTAGACCGTTCGATTTGGCAATACTTCGCAGTTTTACCGAACATTCGCAGCGTCGGTGTTCGTAATGAACAGCGTTCGTATGATTACGCAATTGGAATTAGAGCAGTTCATTCTGTAGATGGTATGACAGCTGACTGGGCACGTATTCCTTGGGATGTACTTGAGAAGATTAGTACGCGTATTACTACTGAAGTTGATCAAGTCAACCGTGTCGTATATGATATTACAGCTAAACCACCTGGCACAATCGAGTGGGAATAAAATAATTAATTGAATATGATCGTATAACGCTAGGAATATGGCCTGGAAGTCTCTACCGAAGCACCGTAAATGTTTCGACTACGATCCGAAATAGAAGAGAATCTTCTATTGGATTGACTAGAGGCATGCGAATATCATTCGTATGCCTCTTTTTACATAATGAGAGTAAGGAAGGTCATAATGAAAAAGTATTTCGAGTTTGATAAGCTGGGTACCAATTACCGTCGCGAGATTATCGGTGGAATTACTACATTTTTGGCAATGGCTTATATTTTAGCAGTCAATCCAATTATGTTGTCTTTGGATGTAGTACCAGATTTGCCTGATTCCATGAGAATGGATAAAGGAGCCGTTTTCGTTGCTACAGCACTTTCAGCAGCAGTCGGAACGTTATTTATGGGGTTAATAGCGAAATATCCAATTGGTTTAGCACCTGGTATGGGGCTGAATGCGTTTTTCGCCTTTACTGTAGTGTTAACATACGGAATACCTTGGCAAACTGGTTTAACAGGTGTTCTATTTTCTGGATTGATTTTTATCGTTCTTTCATTAACTGGGTTGCGTGAAAAGATTATTAATGCGATACCGGCCCAATTGAAATTCGCAGTTGGAGCGGGGATAGGATTATTCATTACCTTCCTTGGATTACAGAACGCGAAGATTATTGTAGGAGACGAGAATACATTAGTAGGACTAGGTGATTTAACTGCGGGCCCTACATTACTAACGATTTTCGGCTTAGTTGTGACGGTCATTATGATGGTTCGTAAAATCAAGGGTGCTATTTTCTATGGGATGATTATGACTGCCATTTTAGGTATGGCGGTCAGTTTAATAGAAGTGCCACATAAAGTAGTAGATAAAATCCCGTCCGTTGCTCCGACATTTGGTGCGGCATTTGATGCGATCTTTAACGATCCCGCTTCATTAATGACAACTCAATTTCTTGTGATCGTTATTACATTCCTGTTTGTAGATTTCTTCGATACGGCAGGAACACTAGTAGCAGTTGCAACACAGGCGGGACTTATGAAAGAGGATCGTCTGCCACGTGCAGGTAAAGCATTACTTGCTGATTCATTGGCAACCGTAACAGGAGCTGCAATGGGAACATCGACGACGACGTCATATATTGAGTCTACAGCCGGCGTTGCTGCAGGAGCGAAAACGGGATTTGCTTCTATAGTAACGGCAGTATTATTCTTATTGGCGTTATTTTTCTCTCCGCTGCTGTTAGTCATTACACCAGCAGTGACGGCACCGGCCCTTATTATTGTAGGGGTATTGATGGTTTCTACGTTAGGCAATATAGAATGGAACCGTTTTGAAATCGCTGTTCCTGCATTCTTTACGATTATTGCTATGCCGTTGACGTATAGTATCGCTACCGGAATCGCAATTGGTTTTATCTTTTATCCAATCACAATGTTGGTTAGCGGTAGAAGAAAAGAGATTCATCCAATAATGTACGCGTTGTTTGTGATTTTCATATTGTATTTCATTTATTTAAAATAGACATATAAAACCGCTCTCCGGCCAACGGAGGAGCGGTTTTCTCTTTGTTTGTATTCGTTTGAAGAAAGAGGGGGGAGAGAAATATAGTCTTTATTTGAAAAAAGATGTTTAAAGTTGTTGACATTATTAAGTCCCTTTGGTATATTTAATAAGCAGTCGAGACAAGCACTGCAATGAACCTTGAAAACTGAACAGTAAAACGTTAACGAAATAAACGTTTGTGCATCGGCTCTGTCGGTGACATAAACAAAATGAGTATCTTAATTGATGCCAGCAAATGAAACTCGAGCTAATCGAATTTTCATTCTACTGACTGGCGAGACATTGTGGAGTGCTAGGAAGCG